>NZ_CP095491.1:601048-901573 GCF_023028105.1 Halosolutus gelatinilyticus | reverse complement strand
ATGAACACCTACAACCTCGGGACGCGCACGACGACCTCGGTCGATCGGATCGCCGCGATCGTCGCCGACGAACTCGACCTGGACCCCGACTTCGAGTATACCGGCGGCGATCGGGGCTGGACCGGCGACGTGCCGAAGATGCGCCTCTCGATCGAGAAGCTCTCTGCGCTCGGCTGGGAACCCGCGATGTCGAGCGACGAGGCGGTGCGGCGAGCGACCCGAGAACTGATCGCCGAACTGAGCTGACCGCGGACCGCTGCGGCTCGATCGGGCCGCGGCGGCTCCGATCGGCGATCGACCGGTCGCCGCGACTCGAGGGCGCACTCGAACCGGTTCTTCGGTCGCGGAGGGCGTTCAGATCGTCGCCGCAAAGCAGCGGACGCTCGTCGCGACCGACATCTTTTTGGCCAGCCTAAAAATTGCTCGGCAATGAGACGACTTCCGCGTGTGGCCCTGTCGCAGCACAGTTCAGGCACTACCGTTAGGCATCGGCCGCCGCTACGGTTCCTATGTCCGAGAATCGCTGCGGCCACGTCGCAAACATCAGCGGCATCAGCGAGAAGGGGTCGGTCTGCTGCTGGCGGCCCGCGTGGGGCGAGGGCGATCGCTGCATCTGGCACACCGAGCGGACGGTTCCGACGACCGCGTACGAACAGCACCGTCCGGAAGACGGCGAACGACTCGACGGCGCGGACTTTCGTCGGGCGCCGCTGAGCGAGACGGATCTGCTCGCCGGGTGTTCGCTCGTCGACGCCGACTTCACGGAAGCGACGCTCGACCACGCGGATCTCTCCCGGACGGACCTCCGCCGGGCGACGTTCCGAGACGTCGATGCCCACGGGACGTCGTTCCGCGAAGCCAACCTCCACGACGCGGTGTTCGTCTTCGCCGACCTCCGCAGCGCGGACTTTCGCGGGGCGCGGCTCTATCGATCCGGATTGACCGACGTCAGGATCAACCTCGACACGGCGTTCGACGAGCAGCCGGTCTACGAGGAGGAGTTCACACAGGAGGCGAGCACCGACGAAACCACCGCACGCGCCGAATCCGCGCGCTGGGTCTATCGAGAACTCCAGCGGCTCTACGAGGAGAACGCGTTCCCCGAACGCGTTTCGGAGTACTACATCCGGGAAATGGATCTGCGGCGACGACAGGCGTGGCACCTCGGGAATTATCTCCACGCGCTCAAACTCGCCGGTTCCCGGTGGATCATGCGCTACGGGACGAGCCCCTGGCGCGTCCTGACGACGTCGCTCGTCCTGATTCTCCTCTGTGCCGTCCTCTACCCGCTCACCGGCGGCATCCAGGAGGTGGGAACCGACAGCGCGGTGACCTACCAGATCGAGGATCCGACCGAGACGCCGGCGAACGTCCTCCTTCGGGCCTTCTTCAAGGGCCTCTACTTCAGCGTCATCACCTTCGCCACGCTCGGCTACGGCGACATCCAGCCGGTCGGCAGTTTGGCGCGGGCGATCGCCGGGGTCGAGACGATGCTGGGCTCGCTGCTGATGGCGCTGCTGGTGTTCGTGCTCACGCGCAGCGTTCGGTTCTAGAACGGCAGCGGCATCGCTTTTCGAGACGGACCGCGACGATCGACTTCGCGATCGCAGCGAAGGCGCGGTTGCCGAAGCGGTTGAACGCGGGCGAGTAGCGTGTCTTGGTGTCCGGCGATCGCAACCGGTACGCGGCCCCTACTCGCCGCACCGCGGTCGGTAGCTCCCCCGTTACGATAGTCGATCCCGGCGGAGTCGTCGCCGGGGACTGGATTCCGATGGCCGATCGCTACGAACTTGTGGTGTGTCAGGACGGACTGCTCGAGGTGCGCGATCCAGACGATCCCGATCGGTGGATCAAGACCGACAGCCCCGTCGAGATCAGGCGATAACGAGTCGGGTTGCTGGTAGTCGCCCCCGGTCCGTTCGATTGCTTCGAAACGGGACGGCTTATTCGTTGACTCGTCTGGTCCACTTCCGAACGTTGGTATACTGTAGCCATTTGGCCGTCGAACGTTGAGAATCCAAAAACGCCAGGACTGGGATTTGAACCCAGAATCCCAAAGGGAACACGCTTTCCAGGCGTGCGCCTTACCGTTCGGCCATCCTGGCTCACCTCATCCTTACCGCGTCCCTCGTTTAACTCTTACTTTTACCGTCGGCACCGTCGTGCGGTTCGGGGTCAGTCGTCACGCGATCGATCGGTCGCCCACCTCGCAACGTGACTCTCGAGGAAGTAGGTCCCGGTCGCGGCTCCGATCCCCACCAGCAGGGCGATCGCGATCCCCTGAACGATCGTCACCGGCGGCGCGATGAACAGGGCGTACCCCTGGAGGAGCACGAGGAACGTCAGGGTGCCGACGGTGCCCCACAGGAGCGCGGATTTGTGACGGGGTACGAGGCCGCCGCCTGACTCGCCGCCGTTCGCCGCGGTCGTCGAGCGATCGGCGGTCACGCCGGTCACTCGATCGAGGCGACGGCTTCGATCTCGACGCCGACGCCTTTCGGGAGGGCGGCGACCTCGACGGCGCTGCGAGCCGGCGGTTCGTCGCCGAAGTAGTTGGCGTAGGCCTCGTTCATCGCCTCGAAGTCGTCGATGTCGTCGAGGAAGACGGTCACCTTCAGGATGTCCGCGGACGTCGCGCCGGCCTCGTCGAGAACGGCGTCGAGGTTGTACAGCGCCTGTTCGGTCTGGTGTTCGATCGGCTCGTCGTCGAGCAGTTCGCCGTCGGCGGTCAGGGGAATCTGGCCGGCGGTGAACACTAGCGAGCCGTCGCTGGTCGCCTGGCTGTACGCGCCGACTGCAGCGGGCGCGTCGTCAGTTTCGATGATGCGTTTCATGGTATAGCTCTCTTCCCGACGCGGCTTAAAAGCGGGCGAAATCGGCTCGGTTTCGGTGCCCGATCAGCCCTGATCGATCGATCGCGGACCGAGCCTCCGTCCAGCGTCGTACAGCGGAACCCCACGGACGACCGAGAGGCGAACTCCGTCGATCGCGAGGGGACGACTATCGCGATCGCGAAGAACCCGTTTCGATGGGCTGCGAGGTCGAGATCAGACCAGAACGTCGACCTCGTATCCCGCGCTCCGCAGATCCGCGAGGAAGGTATCGACGTGCTCCGGCCCGCGCATCTCGAGTTCGATCTCGACTTCGGTGTCGCTCATCTCGACCTCGCGGGAGGTCCGATCGTGGTGGATCGCGTATATGTTGGCCTGGTGGACGGTGAATATCTCGAGCAGGTCCTCGAGCGCGCCCGGCTGATCCTTCAGCACCGTCCGGATCTTGAGGTAGCGGCCCGTCTCAACGAGCCCGCGGACGATGACGTTCGTGAGCGTGTTGAGGTCGATATTGCCGCCACAGAGCGCGGGGACGATCGTTTCGTCCGCCTCGAAGTCGAACTTCTCGAAGAGGACGGCGGCCAGCGGCACCGCGCCCGCTCCTTCGACGAGGGTCTTCGAGCGTTCGAGCAGGTACACGAGGGCGACCGCGATCTCCGGGTCGGAGACGGTGACGACCTCGTCGACGCGCTCCCGGATGATCTCGAACGTCCGCTCGCCGAGGCTGCGGGTCGCGATCCCGTCGGCGATCGTCTCGACGCCGCCGAGCGAGACGCGCTCCCCTTTATCGAGCGACGCCGCGGCGCTGGAAGCGCCCTCGGCCTGGACGCCGATCACGCGCACGTCCGGCTGGAGTTCCTTGATCGCGGTCGCGATCCCGCTGATGAGGCCGCCGCCGCCGATCGGCACCACGACCGTCTCGACCTCGGGGCAGTCTTCCAGGATCTCGAGGCCGATCGTTCCCTGGCCGGCCATCACGTACTCGTCGTCGAAGGCGTGGACGTACGTGCGGTTGTCCTCGCGTTCGATCTCGTGAGCGCGATCGGCGGCTTCGTCGTAGTCGGCGCCGTCGAGGACGACCTCGGCGCCGTAGCTCTGGGTGGCCTCGACCTTCGAGTTGGGCGCGTGCTTCGGCATGACGATCTTCGCGTCGACGCCGACGCGAGTCGCGGCGAGTGCGACGCCCTGGGCGTGGTTGCCCGCGCTCGCGGTGACGACGCCGGCGTCCTTCTCCGCGTCCGAGAGCGTCGCGATCCGGTTCGTCGCGCCGCGGATCTTGAACGCGCCGGTGCGCTGGAAGTTTTCCAGCTTCAGGCGGACGTCTGCGCCGGTCAGCTTCGAATACGTGTGCGAGTACTCGAGCGGCGTGTGGCGAGCCGTTTCCCGTACACGTTCACGAGCGTCGAGAATGTCCGAGAGTTCGAGCATACGCCCGACTACTCGGTGCGTCGGGTAAGTATTGTCGGGGAGCCGCCCGAGAGCCGGCCGCGTGGGCGTTGGAACTCCCCCGACGGAACATGCTGCCGGAGGCAGCACGACAGGGAATACAGGGAATGCACGGCGTGTGACGTGCGACTGGAGAGGGGAGCGCAGACCATATAAATGTCATGGACCCGGACCGGAAGTGAAATCGCAAGCCTGCATCGGGGTCTATCTGATGTCTGACGCTCGACAGACGCGCGTCATTCGTTACGCTCTCGCACGATCTCCGCCGACGAGAGCGCCGATCGAACCCGCTCTCGAAGCGGACCGTTGCCGGGCCAGTCGACGTTGACGCGCAGTCGATCGGGATCGCCCACGTACGTCCAGACCGGCGCCGACGCGTCCTCTCGCGGTACCGCCACTCGAACGTAGAGGCCACGGTCGACGCCCTCGTACCGATCGAGCCGTTCGAGGCCGGATTCGTCGACCGCGAGCAGCCGCCCGTCGACGCTTCCGCCGGGTGCCAGCGTCGGATACCGGCCGTCGACGCGGCGAAGCCCGTCGAGCCTCGCGGACCCGACGAACCTCCAGGGCGTCTCGACTGCGGGGCCGAGAACGCCCTCGACCCGCGTCGGATCGGTCAGCGTTCCGTAGACGAAGACGAGTTCGGGCGGCCGATCGGACGCGGGTGGTGAACGGTCGCGCATAGGTGACGGCGGACGAGTGATACGTGCCACTCGTGTTTCCCCCTGAGGACACAAAACGCTTATACAACTACGTCGGCGCAGCTGCCACGAAACCGGGAGTACGCCCCGACGATCGCCGCCCTGACGGATCTGATTTTGATCGCCTCTCTCACCACCATCGCCCTCGCCGAGTCGATCGCCGATCCCGACGAAAACCATCCCCGAAGAGACGGTACAGGGCCGAATCGGAATCGATCGCAGAAATCGATAGTATGAGCCGCCGGGCCGCTTACCGGTCTTCGATCGGGACGAACTCCTGATCCTCGGGGCCGGTGTACTGCGCACGCGGTCGGATGAGGCGATTGTCCTCCTGATACTCGAGAACGTGGCCGACCCAGCCGCCGACGCGGCTCATCGCGAAGATGGGCGTGTACATGTCGATCGGGATGCCGAGCTGGTAGTAGACCGAGCCGGAGTAGAAGTCGACGTTCGGGGCGATTCCCTTCTCGACGAGGCCCTTCTCGTCGGTGAGGTACCCCTCGATCGTCGTCGTGATGTCGTACCACTTGGAGTCGCCGGTTTCGGCGAGCTCCTCGCTGCGCTCCTGGAGGATCTTCGCCCGCGGGTCCTTGACGTTGTAGACGCGGTGGCCGAAGCCGGGGATGCGCCGGCCCTCCTCGGTCGCCTGCTCGACCCAGTCGCGGGGATCGAGATCGCTCTCGTCGATCTCCATGAGGACCTCCATCACGTCCTGATTCGCGCCGCCATGGAGCGGCCCGGAGAGGGCGCAGACGCCGCCGGTCACGGCGCTGTAGATGTCGGCCATTGTCGAGCCGATGACCATCGAAGTGAACGTCGAGGCGTTCAGGCCGTGGTCGGCGTGCAGGATCAGCGCCTGGTCGAACGTCTCCGCGGCGACGTCGTCCGGCTCGTCGCCGGTCAGCATGTAGAGGAAGTTCGCCGCCAGTCCCAGGTCGGGGTGCGGATCGACCGGCTCCTCGCCCAGCCGGTAGCGCTCGAAGGCCGCGAGCGCGGTCGGGACCTTGGCCGCGATCCGCCGTCCCTTCCTGAGGCTCGCCCCGAGGTCGTCGGGTTCGGCGTCGACCTCCGGCTCGTAGGCCGAAAACATCGAGACCGCAGTGCGCAACGCGGCCATCGGCTGCTCGTCGGCGTCGGCGAGTCGCTCCATCGTGGCGAGGACGTCGTCGTGGACCCGCCGTTCCTCGTTGATGGACTCGGTGAACGCCGCCAACTCGTCTTCGTTCGGAAGGTGTCCGTGCCAGAGGAGGTACACGACTTCCTCGTAGCTCGCGCCTCGAGCGAGGTCGTCGATCGTGTACCCGCGGTAGATCAGCCGACCTTCGTCGCCGTCGATCGAGCTGAGTTCCGACTCTGCGACCAGGACACCCTCCAGCCCTTTCTTGAGGTCGTCAGCCATAGAGGAGGTTTCGCAGCCCCATGGAAAAGTATTGTCGTTTGTCCGCTGTCAGAGCCGAACAGTGATGATATGGTGGTTTCCGAGCGACATGTTCGGACGGCTCGTCCCGGGCAGGCGGATTTAAATTGACATCTGTAAACAGGTTATAAATAATTTGGTTTCGAATCGACGACTCGCTGCGCGTCACGGCCGAAAATGACCGGCAGGCGAGCGACTCCGTCTTCCGATCGACCCGATCCCGACGAGCGTCAGAGCCGTCTCGATCGGCGATCACTCAAGCCGTTCGACGAGTTCGACGACGTAGCCGTCCGGATCCTCGACGAACGCGACGCGGCGGTCGATCGTCTCCATCGTCGTCGGTTCCTCGCGCACCGGCGGATCCGCCCGCGTTCGCAGTCGCTCGAACGTCTCGTCGGTGCTGTCGACGCCGACCGCGACGTGCGCCATCGTCCCCGGATCGATCTCGGGTCCGCCGTTCGGATCGTACTTGAACTGGAACTCGGCGTTCTCGCCGCCGATGTACACGTTTCTGACGCCGTCGTCGGCGGTGAACGACCAGTTCTCGGTCAGGCCGAGTCCGTCGACGTAGAACTCCCGCGTTCGCTCGATGTCGGATACCCAGATAGCCGTGTGAATGACGTCCATGCGTCGGCTGAGAACGCGGGTCTGCAAAGTGCTACCGGCTCCCGCGGCGATCGGGCGATCGACCGCCGACGTCCGGACGACGGCGACTATACCGGCAACCCAGTGCGCCTATCCTCGCCACTTAGGTGTGGCGAACGCGCTATCATCGATCGAATGGACAGTTCGGACCGTCGGATCGTGCTGTTTACGGCCGGCTCTCACGCCCTGGTCCACACCTACGAACTGTCGATCCCGATCCTGATGACCGTCTGGCTCGCCGAGTTTTCGACGACCGCGGCGACGCTCGGGTTGCTCGTCACGGTCGGTTACGGACTGTTCGGTGCCGGCGCGTTACCGGGCGGCGTCCTCGTCGACCGGTACGGATCGAAGCCCCTCATTCTCGCGTGTCTCGCCGGGATGTCCGGCTCGTACTTCCTGCTCGGACTCTCGAATTCGATCCCGACGCTGGGGCTTGCGATCGCTCTCTGGGGCGTCACGGCGAGCGTCTACCACCCGGCGGGGCTCTCGTTACTGTCGCGGCGGGTCGATCGAACGGGACTCGCGCTCGGCTACCACGGCATCGGCGGCAATCTCGGCATCGCGCTCGGCCCGCTCGCGACCGCCCTGTTGTTGCTCCGGTTCGACTGGCGAGTCGTCACGGCCGCGCTGGCCGCGCCCGCGCTCGCGGTCCTGGCGCTCGGATCGCTCGTGGAGACGTCTCCCGCGGACGCGGGTGCGACCGCAACGACTGACGGCGGCGACGAGTCGCCCTCGAACACCGCCGGCCGTAGCGAAACGGACGACACGAAGGGACGGATTACGATCGCGACCACCGTCGACGACACCCAGACGCTCGCCACGCTCGCGTTCGGTCTCGTTCTCCTCGTCGTGATGGCGAGCGGCCTCTACTACCGGGCGTTTCTCACGTTCCTGCCGGACCTGCTGAGCGACTATCTCGCGACGCTCGTCCGCGTCGAACTGGTCGCCCCGTCCAGCCCGTACGCCGAGGAGTTCGACCTCGCGCGGTACGGGTACGTCGCGATCCTCGTGGTCGGCGTCTTCGGGCAGTATCTCGGCGGCCAGCTCGCGGATCGGATGGCGACTGAGCGGGCGCTCGTGCTCGCGTTCGGCGTTCTATCGCTGCTCGCTGCTTCTGTTCGTGCCCGCGACCGCGATGACGGGGTCGTTCGTCGCCGTCTCGCTCTTGCTCGGAATCGCCCTCTTTACGATCCAGCCGCTCCAGCAGGCCGCGGTCGCCGAGCACTCGCCGCCCGGGACGCGCGAACTCTCGTTCGGATACGCGTATCTCGCGATCTTCGGCGTCGGCGCGCTCGGCGCCGGGATCGCGGGCGCGCTGCTCACGTACGCATCTCCCAGCGCGCTGTTCACCGTTCTCGCGGCCTTCGCCGCGACCGGCGCGACCGCCGCCTTTGCCTTGCTTCGCGCGGAGCGGCGCTGAACGACGGCGAGGTGCGCGGCGGCCGTCGAGCGATACGGTACCGGCACTACCATCAATTACAATACGTGTTCGATCGTGCGAGTAGATGACGACCGCGACGGATTCGCCGACCGACGGACGATCGCTCGGCGCCGGCGCCCAAGCGGCCGTCGGCGTCTACGTTGCGGCGATCTCCGTCGGGATCGCGTCGCTCGCCGCGGCCGCGGCAGCGGCGTCGATCGAGACCGCACTGTCGCTCGTTCCGACGATCTTCACCGCGGGTCTCGTCGTCGGCGCGCTCGCCGCGTGGGCTCGACCGGGGGTCGTCGCCCCGTTCGGCGCGTCGCGGTGGCGAACGGTCGCGCTCTGTCCGCCGGGAATCGGGCTCGGGATCGCGACCGGGACGCTGGCAGCGATCGACGGCGTCCCCGACCTGCGGCTCCTCGCGCCGGCCGGTGTCGGGGCCGCCGGGACGGTCGTAATCGGCGCGCTTCTCGCGCAGATCGCACACGACCGGTACGTCGAGACCGCGATCGCCGGCGATCCCGAGGCGGTCTTCGCGGCGATCGAGAGTGCGCGCGCCGGGTCGGTGCGGGTGCCGGAAGCTAGCCCGCGGCGTCGATGAAAGAGGGGCGCCGACCCGTTCGCCGCCCGCTGTTAGAAGTTCTGGCCCAGCTTTTCGCGGCTGATCCGGACGCCCGTGGGGGTGACGATGATCTGGTCGTCGCCCTTCCGAACGATGTCGCCGTCGACCTCGTGGGCGACCTGCCGGAGTTCGTCGACGATGTGTTCGACGGTGCTGTCCTCGGTCCGCAGACGCGTGATGTCCGCGATCACGAGGTCGCCGTCGTAGATGGCGTCTTTGATGTCGATCGCGTCGGCCTGGTTCCCGACTTCGGCGATGTGTACCTGCATCGTCGCCTCCGCCGACTCGGCGGCGACGGCGTCGAGGTCCAGTTCGACGTAGTCCTCGGCGGTCCGGGACTGGTTGCCGCCGAGAATCTTGCTCATGAGTCCCATTGGCGTTATCCATCCGGGCCGGCAGTATAGTTCTTACGTCAGACGGAATCTCTCGATCTCGTGACAGACGTCTCCGCGTGATGATTCGTCCTCGATTCCGTGAAAGTAAATCCTTTCTAAACATATTTTCAGATATAATCCAGTCGAATTATATCTCCGGTTAGAATGAGTGTAGCCACGGGTTGAGTATCCATGAAACGCGACGATCTCTCACGACGAACGGTACTACGAGGTGTCGGATCAGGTGTCGCCGGCGGCGCGCTGGTCGGAACGGCGGCCGCCGAACCGGACGGGGACGGGACCGAATACGTCGTCGGCCTCGATCTCGATCGCTCGGCGGACGACGTCCGCGCCGCCGCCGACTCGGTGCGAACGGAACTCGACTTCGGCCAGATCGGTCGGGCGATCGCCGGTCGCTTTCCCGACGCGGCGATCGAGGCGCTCCGGGATCACCCGAGCGTTCGCTACGTCGAACGAAACGGACGAATGCAGGCGATCCAGCAACAGTCCTCGGACAGCGTCGACCGCGTCGAGGCCGACGACGCGATCGAGAGCGGCGAGACCGGCGACGGCGTTAGCGTCGCGATCCTCGACACCGGCGTCGATCCGCAGCACGAGACGCTCGCCGGCAATCTGGGCGACGGCTACGCGGCCGCTGACGCCGCGTGTTCGACGTCCTGCGGCGGGTGGTTCGGGGGCGGCGGGAACGGCATCGGTAGCTGTCTCGAGGAGTGGGACGACGACAACGATCACGGCACCCACAACGCCGGCATCGTCGGCGCGGCTGACAACGGCGTCGGCGTTCGCGGCGTCGCGCCGGACGCCACGCTCCACCCGGTGAAGGTCCTGGGGTGCGACGCCAGCGGCACGTACGACGACGTCGCCGCGGGCATCAAGTGGTCCGCCGATCAGGGCCACGACGTCCAGAACATCAGCCTCGGCGCGCACACCGACACGAACGTGGTCCGGGACGCGGTCCAGTACGCCGCCGAGCGCGGGGTCGTGATGGTCGCCGCGGCCGGCAACGGCGGTCCCTGTAGCGATTGCGTCACGTACCCAGCCGCCTACGACGAGGTTATCGCCGTCACGGCGATCGACCAGAACGACCGGCTCGCCGACTTCTCGGCGACGGGCCCGGAGGTCGATCTGGTCGCACCGGGCGTCGGCATCCGTTCGACCGTCCCGCGCGACGACTACGCTGACTACTCCGGTACCTCGATGGCCAGCCCGCACGTCGCCGGCGCCGCCGCGACCCTGCTCGGCGCCGGCTACGACTCCGACGAGGTCCGATCGCGGCTGAAAGCGGCCGCCGACGACCTCGGCCTCGACGAGACTGAACAGGGCGCCGGCCGATTGAACGTCGCGAAGGCGCTCGACGCTGACGGCAACACTGACGAACCCGACGGCAACGAGGATGACGGCGACGACGAGAGTTCGGAGGGCGACGACGGCGAGAGTTCGGAGGACGACGGCGACGATGAGAGTTCGGAGGACGACGGCGGCAACGACGACCCCTCCGACAGCAGCGAGGACGAGGAGAATCAGGCCGATACCGGGTCGGATCCCAAGGTTGATCGAGTGGCCTCGAACGAAAAGGAATTCGGACCGTGGACGTGGGTTAACGTCGATTGGCGGGTCTCGGACGACGGCGATCTCGCTACCGTAACGACCGAACTGCTCGCGGGGACCACCGTCCAAGACGGTAAAATGTCGAGCGTCGGCGGATCGACTGCCACCGGGGAACACACGCTGCGACCGCGATCCGGCACCGATCAGGTGCGCCTCACCGTGACGGACGCGGACGGAAACGAGACGACCGAGACGCGGCCGTACTAGGCGGTAGTACGCTGCCCCGCTAGACCGCGTTCCGGGCCGTCGACGGCCGTCGTTTTTTTGCCGATCCCCCATGTCGTCTCGGGTATGACCTTCAGCATCTGCGTCCACGAATCGTACGAGACGCCGGACGGAGAGCGACACCGGCGGTTCGGGGTCGCCGTCACGACCCGGCTGCCGGGGGTCGGGACGCTCTGTCCGTTCGTCAGCGAGAACTGCGCGGTCGCGACGCAGAGCCTGGTCAACGTCGAACTCGGCCGACGGGGGGTCGCGTACGTCAACGACGGCCTGACCGTCGAGGACGCCCTCGAAGCGCTGCTCAACGCCGACGAGGGGGCGCCGCAGCGACAGCTCCACGGCGTCGACGCCGACGGGACGTTCGCGTTCTCCGGCGAGGAGTGTCGCGACTGGTACGGTCACCGCACGGGCGACCACTACACGGTCGCGGGGAATCTGCTGACCGGCGAGTCGGTCGTCGACGCCGCCGCCGAGGCGTACGAGGCGACCGCGGTCCACGAGACGATCGACGACACGAGCGACGGCCCCCGCGTCGGAGACGGTGCCGACCCGCTGGCGAAGCGGCTGATCGATGCGCTGGCGGCGGGCCACCTGGAGGGCGGTGACAAGCGCGAGAGCCTACCGGTTCAGAGCGCGGCCGTCGCCGTCGAAACCACCGAGGATCACGACGTGACGCCGCCCTACAACGACCTCCGGGTCGACGCGACGGAGACGCCGATCGCCGACCTGCGGGAGACGTACGACCTCGCGGTGCAGGGCTACGAGGATACGCTCGAACGCTACGCGGAGGCGTACGAAGAGGATTCGCTGGACGGGGCCAGAGCGGAGTAAGACGCCGCGCCGGCGAGCCGCCGGTGTGGCCCTCTCAGCCGGAAAACTCGAACAGTTCGTCGCCAACGTGGTGCAGCGAGTCGATCACTTTTCCTTCGTCGCCGACCATGTCCGCGCCCTCGACGCGGGCGCGGCCGACCGCGAGGATCTTTCCGTGGGTTTCTTCGGCGATCACGACCAGGTCGTCCGGCGAGATGTCGTCAGTCGCCTCGACGATCCCGGGGCGCATCACGTCGGCCCCGTCGCTGACGAACGAGATGGCGCCGGTGTCGACGGTCACCAGCCGTCGATCGGGTTCGTAGGCGTTCGCCCCCCGGACCGTCAGGAACGGTTCCTCGTCGAAGTACGCGACCTGCGGGGCGCCGTCGATGAGGACCACTTCCCAGTCGGTGTCTTCGAACACGACGCGCTCGTAGGTGTCTCCGTCGGGGGAGACGCCGAGTCCCGCCTCGAGCGACTCCTCGAGGTCGGCGACGGCGTCGCTGCGGAGATGGTGTCGAGATTTGACCTGCATACTCGCCCTACCTTCCGTAAACATTTAACAGAATAGGTTTGTCGTCCGTTCCCTCCCTCCCGCTCCCTCGAGCGGTAACCGCCGACGTGCCGCGGGAAACAGCCGCGCCGGTCGTGCGACGAGCGCCCGCGACGAACGAACCGCACGGCTCGTCACGATCAGAGGGTCAGCGCCGTTCGACGCGCGTTTCACCGGCTCTTGCCGCCGAGACCGCGGTAACGAGGCCCGCGCCGAACCGACGATTCCGATCGGGAGTTCCGTTCATTTTATGGCGAGAGCGAGTCGTGGCGCCGAACCGCATACCACTTTGCGGTACAAAGTAACTTTGCTGCAGAAAGTACTTTATACTGGATCAGCTAATGGAGGTCGAGAACGATGGCAATCGACACGACAACGGCGGACTCGACGGCGGGCGGCGCGACGCCCGCCTGGATATGGCTCACGCAGGTCAGGGCGTTCACGGAGCGCTGTCTCCGGGAAGTGAGAAACAGCTGGACGATGCTCTCCGTCGTCCTCGCCCTCCCGGCGGGGATGCAACTCCTGTTCGGAATGCAGTCGGAGGACGTGCCGGCCGAGTTGGTCGCCGCCATGGCGATCGGCACCGGGACGTTCGGCGCGATGTACATCTGCCTCTATATCTTCGGTTACCAGCTGGCCGGCGACCTCGCGGACCGCCGCTACGAGGCGTACCGATCGATGCCGCTCTTCCCGTCGGCCGACCTCGCCGGGCGGATGCTGAGCGGGCTCGTCCTCGCGGGGGTCGCGTTCGTCTTGACGCTCGCCGCCGGCGTCTACACCGGCGCGTCGTTCGGTCTCCGCGGGCCCGCCTCGATCCCGATCGTCCTCCTCGCGTTCGTCGTAACCTGCGCCTTCTGGATGATCGTCGCGATGCCGTTCATCCTGTACGCGCAGAACGAACGCGTCGCGGAGTACGCCGTTCCGATGCTCGCGATCGTCGGGTACATCGGGACCGGGATCAACGGAGCGAGCGTCGAGCTGTCGCCGATCGAGGGGGAGGTACTGAACTACCTGCCGAATACGCTCCCGACGCGGCTGCTCGTCTACCACCTGGTTCCCGGCGACGCGTGGACGGACGCGGGCGTCGTGCCGCCCGCGTTACCGACCGGCCCCGAGTACATCGTCCTGCTCGTCGCCTACGGCGCGCTCGCGCTCGCCGTCGGGACCGTCCTGCTCACCGCCGTGCTCTACCGGCGGGGGTGGCGGCCGTGAGTCGGACGTGTCTCGAGGCGACCGGGCTCGAGAAATCCTTCGACGGCGACCGCGTGCTCCAGGGAATCGATCTCACCGTCCGATCGGGCGAACTGCTCGCGGTGATGGGGCCCAACGGCGTCGGGAAGTCGGTGCTGTTCTCGTGTTTGGCCGGCAGCGAGCACCCCACGAGCGGCTCGGTTACCGTCTTCGACGACCCCGCCGCCGATCGATCCGACACGACGAGCTTTCTGCTACAGGACGCGCTGTGTCTCGAGCGGCTCACCGGTCGGGAGAACGTCCGATTCTATCGTCAGTTGCACCCCGCGTTCACCGACGACTGGCGCGAGTACGCCGAGGCGCTCGGCCTCGTCGACGACCTCGACAAGCGCGTCGAGCACTACTCCGGCGGCACGAAGCGCAAACTCGAACTGACCATCGCGCTGAGCATCGACGTCCCGATCTACCTGCTCGACGAACCGACCGCGGCCCTCGATCTGACGGTGATTCAGGAAGTTCACCGCCTGCTTCGCGAGAAACAGGCCGAGGGGAAGACGATCGTCGTCTCGAGTCACAGTCCGATGGACGCCGACATCGCGGACCGAATCGCGTTCGTCACCGGCGGCCGCGTCGCGGCGACCGGCGAGCCGGACGAACTGTTCGACGCCGTGCCGCCGGTGTTCGAGACCACCGTGACGAACGCCGACACCCTCGCCGCGGTGGCGATGGGCGGTCGGGTGTTCCCGAGCGACGGCGGCGTTCGGGCGTTCGCGCCGCCGGACGACGCGGCGTCGGCGACCGACGCGGAGGGGGTGACCCGGATCGAGCGACCGACGTACACCGACCTGTTTAACTATTACACGACCGACTTCGCAGACGCGAACGGGTGATCGAAGATGGAAGACGGCGATATCGACAAACGGGCCCTCCAGGAGGAACTCGGCCAGATCAAACGGGCCGTCGGCCTGCAGGAGGAGTACCCGTACTGGTGGCGGTGGTGGCTCGTCGAGGGGCTCGGTACCGGCGTAATCTTTCCGCTCCTCGAGTGGGGGATCCGTGACGGGTTCTCCGCGCCGCTCATCGTCGCGCTCGTCGCCGTGACCCTCGCCCATCAGCTCTCGCTGTATCGGATACAATCGCGGTACGAGCGACCGACGACCGGCATCCCCAGCTGGGGGCAGTGGCACCTCGCGCTCTTCGCCGGCACCATCGCGGTGTTCGTCGGCGTACGGCCGTTTTTCGACGCGGTCGACGGGGACGAGATCCTCACCCTCTGGCTCGTGCTCGTGGCCGGACTCCTCGGTCTCGGCTACCTGTACCTCGGGCAGCTCCTGCGGGCGTACGACATCAGGAAACCCGACAGGTACGCGTTCTACACCGGCGGCGTCTGGATACTCGTTCTGGCCGCCGCCATCCCCTACGTTCCGGCGGCACACGGCTTCGCATTCACGATCTTCGGCGCGAGCTACGCCAGCTACTGCATCCTCGCGTACGTCGTCCTCTCACGGGTGTAACATGGGATTCGACAAACTCGTCCACCAACCGACCCGCCTGCAGATTTTCGCTCACCTATACGCGAACGGCGAGACGAGTTTCACCGATCTCACGACGGCCCTCGACGTGACGGAGGGGAACCTGGCGAGTCACATCGCGAAGCTCGAAGAAAACGAGTGCGTCGCCGTCGAAAAACGGTTCGTCGACCGAAAACCCCAGACCACGTATCGGCTCACCGAGAAGGGCGAGGACCTGTTCGAGTCCCACGTCCGGACCCTCGAGAACCTGATTTCCGATCTCGACACCTGATCCGCGCCGCGGGACCGGTCGATCGCCCTGACACTACCCCGAAGCGAACAGTGTGCTAATTGCTAAGTGGTCGCACGGACTCGACCATACTATGTGGCCTTCCCGGAATCGAACGCGATCGGTCACCTGCCTCGCCTGCGGCAGCGAGGTCGAGCGCTCGACGGCCCGCGAGTACGACAAGTACGGCGACCGGTGGAACCGCGCCGACAAGGAGTTCGAGCACCTCTGTAAACCCTGTTACAACGACCTCTGTCACCACCCGCGCGCCGAACTGGAGGCGCTGCTGGTCGAACTCGAAGCGGGCGAGCACGACCGGGCCGAGTTCCTCCCGCGTTATCTGGCGACCGTCGAGGAGCGCTACGGGACTCTCGAAGAGGAGTCCTGACCCGCGATTCCGTTCGTTCCCATCCCGACACGACTTTCACTACCACGTCCGTACCCATCCGCATGAGCGACGACGCACAGGCCGACGCCGGTACGGCGGAAGGGCAGGGCCCCGTCGAGATCTCCGAAGATCTCGCGCGCCACCTCGAGAACAAGCGCGAGGAGCTGTTCGAGAAGTTCGAGATCCGCGACGAGTTCCCCGCCGAAGTGATCGAGGAAGCCGAGGAGCGGACCACGGACGTCCAGGCCGAGATCTCTGCCGGGATCGATGAGCGCGAGGACCTGCGCGACCTGACGACGTGGACGACCGACCCGATCGACGCCCAAGACTTCGACGACGCGCTCTCGATCGAGGAGCGCGATGACGAGTACGTCCTCTGGGTACACATCGCCGACGTCACCCACTACGTCAACCCGGAGACGGCGATGTGGGACGAGGCCGTCCAGCGCGGGAACACGGTCTACCTCCCCGGCTACACGATCCACATGCTCCCGCCGGTCCTCGCGGAGTCCGTCTGCTCGCTGGTCCCCAACGAGGAGCGGTTCGCCCACACCGTCGAGATGCACCTCGACAAGGAGACGCTCTCCTACGAGACGATCGACATCTACAAGTCGGTCATCGAGTCCGACGAGCGCCTGACGTACTCGCAGGCCGAGAACCGACTCGAGGACCCCGACGCGCCGCTGCACGAGGAGAACGTGCTGGTCCACCGGGTCGCCGATCGGATGCACGAAATTCGCAAGGAGGACGGCTCGCTCGTGCTCAACCCGAGTCGCGATCGCGCCCACACGATCATCGAGGAGTGCATGCTGAAGGCGAACAAGGCCGTCACGCACGAACTCATGTGGAACCGCGGGGTGGAGGCGATGTACCGGGTCCACCCGCAACCCAGCCCCGACGAGTGGTCGAAGGCCCTCCAAGAGATCCAGGAGTTAGACGGCGTTTCGATCCCCGGCGACACGTGGGACGACCCGCGGAAGGCCGTCAACGCGACACTCGAAGAGGCGCCCGGCCGCCAGCTCGACAAGATCCAGTGGGCCGTGATGAAGGTGATGCCCCGCGCGAAGTACATGAACGACCCCTTCGGCGGCCACCACGCGCTGAACTTCGAGATCTACGGCCACTTCACCAGCCCCATCCGCCGGCTCTCGGACCTGATCAACCACTGGATCGTCTACCAGAACGACGTCCCCGAGAACCTCATCGAACTCTGCGATCGGGCCAGTTCGAAGCAGAAGGACGCCGAGCAGTGCGAGCGCGAGTACAAGCAGTTCCTCCAGGAGGTCGGCCTCGATCCGATGGCGGTCAACAACCGCGGGATCGAAGTGGTCGACGAGGAGGAAGCCGAGAAGACACTCTGAGAGGTGGCGACCCGAGGCGGTTCACCCGCTCGTTCCGACCGATTTGCAGTAGTTGTAAGTTATACTACGTCAACAATTAGAACGGAAGCCACAACCCAACGAGGGACGGGCATGAGTGAAATGCCCCGGGTGCTGGAGACACCCGAGACGTGGCTTCCACCCTGACGGGTTCGAAGCCATGATTGCGTTTATTCTACCGGGACATAAACGTCCCGCACGATCGACGTATCGCACCACACGAGCACGATCGCCATCGACCGTCCCCACACGCGCCGGAGGCGACGATGGGCGCTGAGCGTTCCGACGGCGACTCGACCGCGTACCCGCCCTGTTCGGAGTGCGGCCGATCGGTGGCGGCGGTCACGGTCTTCGGGCCGATGGCTGCCATTGCCAGCCCCTGCGGCTGTGCCGTCTCGCCGACCATGTTCGACGGCGCCGGTCGCGAGCGCGAGTAAGCCGCCGATCGCGGGTACGATTCCCGTTGCTGGATGCGGCGGGAGCGCCTCCATTTTTCGCGGTTCCCGTCGATCGCGACACGACGATCCTGCCCGAGTCGTCTCCCGTGACTGCGATCGCGTCGACGTCTCGCTCGGGTTCGACGGCGTGGCCGGCGCGGGGACGCCCCGCAGCGCACCGGACGACGGGCCGTTCTACCGGAACCGGTACCGCGATCGATCGGTCCCGGGACGCAACCTGAGGCGAACGGTTCGGGACGTGTAACTGCGAACTTAGCGCTGATACTGCTACCATCTACCGAAAATGGTGACAAAGTCGTGCTGAATACAGCGCGCGTATGCAGCACGGACACGTCCTAACAGACATCGACCCGACTTGCTCGATACAGACAGCGACTCTCGGTCTACAGTGAATTCATTAATTATATAACGAGAATATCGTTATACGTCATGTTTGCCTTCCACCTCGATAGTCCGGTCGGGAGACGGATAGCCGAACCCGTCCTCGCGGTCCTCTTGGCGGCCACGGTAGTCAACGAATCCGAGATTCCTTTCGGAACCGTCCTCGGACCGGTTTGGGCCCCAGTAACGATACTCGTTCCTGGTCTCCTCGCCCTTTCCGTTCTGGTCGGTGTGCTGGCACGCGGACTGCGACTCGGTTCGGCAGTTCTCGGTTCCGGCGATCGGATCCAGCCCGGTGACGCGGTGGTGACGCGGATCCTCGCCTCGGTCGTGCTCGGATCCCTCGCCGTGTTCACCCTGTGGTGGGTCGTTGCAACGCTGTACGTCCACTATCTGGCGGAAACGGGCGGTGTTTCCCCATCGATCTGGGCGCTGTTGTTTGGAGGGGGACTCGGGGCCCTCGTCTTGGTACGGGCCGTGTTCTTTCAGTTGTTCCCGGAGGGGCCACTGTCCCGGCTGCGTGGCCCATCCGTCGAGTGATCCGGCTTCGGTCACCTACACATCGGTACTGCGGTTTCCATGAATTGTACTAACTTCTGATGGGTTTCGAAAGTCGTGCTGACTGGAGGGCGCGAATCTCGCAGGGACACATCCGAGAAAGCCGCCCTTGGAGCCGATCGATCGATAGCAACTCGCTGGAAGTACGCTCGGACGCGCCCCACTCACAGCGGTTTCTCGTAGACGCACTCCTCGAGTCCATCGCCGACGTCCGCCGCCCGCGTCTCGACCCGATCGAACCCCCGCGACTCGTAGAACGAGACGCCGACCTCGTTGTCGGCGAGGACGACCAGTCGGAGGCGATCGCAGACGGATCGCAGGTCGGTTTCGACCCGTTCGAGCAACGCCGTTCCGACTCCGGTTCCCCAGACCGACGGGCGGGCGTACAGTCGAACCAGCGAACCGATCGAGGGGGTGTCCGGAGAGACGCCGGCGTGCGCGAATCCGGCGACTTCGCCGTCCTCCCCAATGCCCGTCCCGATTTCCGTCTCCGAAACGGCGAGCAGGAACGTCGCGTCCTCTCGCTCGGCCGCGGCGGCGATCGATTCCGTCAGTTCGTCGATCGCGTACCACTCGTCGATCATCCCGTCGACCGTCTCCGGGCAGAGGAACTCGTCGTAGGCCGCGTGCCAGCTCTCGCGAGCGACGTCGCGGACGATCGGCGCCGTTTCCGGCGTCGCCTGGGTGACGGTCCAGTCCATACGCCTACGTATATTTGATCTAACAAAAACGCCCGGGATCGATCGGGCGGGTCGTCCGGTCAGAAGGCCTGTTCGTAGACGTACTCCTCGAGATCGTCGCCCAGGTCGCTGTCGTACGTGTCGACGCGCTCGAACGCCCGCGACTCGCAGAACGAGACGCCGACGTCGTTGTCCGCGAGGACGGCCAGCCGAAGCCGATCGAACGCGTGCGCGAACTCGCGTTCGACGCGTTCGAGTAACGCCGTTCCGACGCCCTCGCCCCAGTCGTCCGGGCGGACGTAGATCCGGGCGAGGTACGCGACGGCGTCGTTCTCCGGCCACGGGACGACGTGGGCGAATCCGCTGCAGGGCGGGCCCATAACCGTCTCGGTCGGGTTCGAATCGGGCGCCGTCTCCGCATCGGAATCCACGCGGTGGTGGCCGCTGCTGTCCGACTCGGCGACGAAAAACGCCGCGTCGTCTCGCCCGGTCGTTTCGTCGATCGACGATTCGACGTCGCCGATCGCGTACCACTCGTCGACGATCTCGTCGACCCTGTCCGGCCCGAGGAGGTCGTCGTACGCGGCGTGCCAGCTTTCGCGGGCCGTCTCGTGGATCGCCCAGACGTCCGCAGTCGTCGCGTGCCGGATCGCTCGGCTCACGAACGGTGCTCACACTCCAGTCGACAAAAATAACTATGGGTGATGTCGCCGGGTTCGGTGGCAGTCGATCCGATCGTCACGGATACTTAGTCGATGTCGATTCGGTGGCCCGATTCTTCGCGCTCGTCCTCGACGATCGGGAGGCGAACGTCGAGGACGCCGTTGTGGTAGCTCGCCGCGATCTCATCGACCACGATCTCCTTCGGGATCGGGACCCGTTTCTCGACCCGGCGCGACCGGACGGTTCGGTAGGCGTCGGATCCTTCCTCGGCGTCGTGATGGGCGTACACCGACAGGACGCCGTCGTCGAGAGTGAGGTCGATGTCCTCCGTCTCGAAACCGGGCAGGTCCATGACGAATACGTAGGCGTCGCCCTCGTCCTCGAGCGTGACGGCGGTGGCGTCACCGATCGTCCGGTCGCCTTCGAGGGCCGGTCGCCCGGGATCGATCCGGGGCATCGCCATCTCCTTCCACCAGGCCGATCGGAGCTGATCGAACGTGCGGTCCATCTCGCTGAACATGTGGTTCATCTCGTCGAAGGATCTCATCGGTGATCGCCGACCTCTAGGCCACTATTAATAATAAGCATTTCTGGACGTACGCTAGCATACGTATAATGCGTATAATCGAACGAATCGACGTCGGCGTACCATCGACACCGACGGGAACGACACGAGTATTCGGGGCGATGGTGATCGACCGATCGAACCGATCGCGATCGAAATACGTCGATACGAAGCAAAAACGGAGATAGCGTTAGCGGCGGACGCGAGCGACGACGGCGACTAGCAGCGCCGCGAGCGAGACGACGGCGCCGAAGCCGGGCACGCTGTCGCTGTCGTCATCGTCGCCCTCACCGGTGTCGCTCTCGTTGGAGTCGCCACCGGAACCGCCGTCCGATCCGTCGGCGTCGCTATCGCCGCTCTGAACGACCACTTCTCGCTCCGAGAAGTGCTCGACGGCGACGAGGACGTCAGCCGCCGCCGAAGCGTCGCTCGACTGCGTCACCATGTACCGGTGCTCCTCGCCGATGCCGCCCTCGAGTTCGCCGTACGAGGAGGCCTCGACGGCGGCCTCGCCGTCGATCGTCACCGCGAAGTCTTCGGCACCGTCGGCGGCCGCGAGCGCCGCCTCGGAGATCGACACGATGACGATCGTGCCCTCGTGCTGGGCGCGCTCGACGGTCATCTCGATTCGCTCTTCGCTCTCGTTCGCGGTCTCGACGGTGAGGTCGTGGCCGTAGGTCGCGACGTCAGCGACGCGCTCGCCGTCGCGCTCCTCGGCGTACACCTCGGCGGTCGCCGTTCCGTTGGCGATTAACCGCTCCTGCTCTTTGGCGTCCTCGTCGCGCTCGCCCTTCTCGTACGATCGGAAGACGAGCGTCGACTCGCTCTCGAGATCGGCCACGACGTCGCCCTCGTCGTTGACCGCGACCTCGCCGTCGCCGACCACGACGAACGCGCCGGTGCGCTCGTCGGTCTCGACGATGACGCGATCGTCGCCCTCCTGGCTCGCTTCGGCGTTGCTGGAGAGGTTCAGGTGGACGTACTGCGCCTCGTCGCCGGCGTCGACGGTGAGGATTCCCCGCTCGCTGTCGTGAGCCGTCAGCGAGGCGGATCCCTCCGTGGCGATCTCAGCGCGCGTCTGACTCTGTGCATCGAGTTCGAGACCGATGCCGGAGAGGTCCACCACAGCGCCGAGGCCGACGTCCGCGCCGGCGCCGGCGCTTCCGCGGTGGTCCTGTTTGGACTGGACGGTGACGTTCTCGAACACCTGCTCGCCGCCGACACGGTAGTCGAGCAGGGCGTCGTTCGAGGTCTCGAACGCGACGTGCGTTCCGGCGTAGGCGTTCGATTCGCTGTCCTGAACTGCGGCGGAGGGCTGCGTCGCGCTCGCGCCCGTGACGACGGCGGTCAGGGGTGCCAGCGCGATCATGGCCGCGAGTGCAACGGTCGTGATGCGGTTCATTGCACTCGCCGGATTCCAACGGGCACGTAAAGTCCTTTCTGACAGAACCGTCAAATTGTGGCTGGTACTCCCTGTCAGCCCTCGAATTCGCGCCGCGATCGCCCCGAACGGGCGAACGGGCAAGCAGGCGATCGGTCGCGTCCGACTCGCGTTCGGTCTACCGTGAAATGTCGTCGGCCGCGCCCCTGACGACGCTCTCGACCTCCTCCTCGGTGACGAGCGCGATGTCGCCGGGAATCGTCCGCTTGAGCGCCGCGGCGGCGGCGGCGTACTCGAGCGCGGTCGGGACGTCGTCGCCGTCGAGTCGACGGGCGATGAACGCACCGGTGAAGGCGTCGCCGGTTCCGATCGCGTCGACGGTGTCGGTCTCGTAGGCCGGCTGGTCGTGAACGACGCTGTCGTGCCAGCCGATCGCCCCCTCGGAGCCGCGGGTCACGATGACGGTCGTGAAGTCGTACTGCGAGCCGAGCTTGTGGGCGAGCTGTCGCGGATCGCCTTCGAAGCCGAGGACGGTGCGGGCGTCCCGGGCGGCGATCACGAGCACGTCGATGCCGGGGAACAGGCGCGTCAGCGTCTCCTTCGCTTCGTCGGGAGACCAGAGCTTGTTCCGGTAGTTGAAGTCGAAGGCGGTCGTCGTCCCGCCCTGACGGGCGGCCTTGAGCATGTTCGCGGTCGTCTCGCGCAGCGTCGGCGAGAGCGCGGGCGTGATCCCGCTCGTGAAGAACACCGTCGCGTTCTGGATCACGTCGATGTCGAACTCCCGCGCTTCGGCCGTCGTGACGGCCGAATCGGCTCGATCGTAGATGACGTTCGTGCCGCGGGGCTTCCCCGCGTGTTCGAGGTAGTAGGTCCCCTGTCGGCCCCGGTGGCTCCAGACGACGTCCGTCTCGATGCCGTAGCTGCGGAGCTCGCCGACGACCCGCCGGCCGAGCGGCGTCTCCGGCACCTTCGAGATCCAGGTCGCCGGCGTCCCCAGCCGGTTCGCGGCGATCGCGACGTTGCTCTCCGCGCCCGCGGCCCGGACCTCGAACTCGTCGGCGTCCTCGAGTCGTTCGTTCATGGGCGGCGAGAGCCGAAGCATCGTCTCGCCGAAGGTGACGAGTTCGCTCACGGGTCGGCCCTCCACACCGATCGGACGGTGTTGCGTGCGTCGATCATACCGGATACTCGAACGGCGACGCTATAAGTTGTGGCGTTGTCGGATCGACGGCGAACCCGCGGACTGCGGATCGAAACCGACTTTCGGAGCCGGACGATCTTGATGGGTGCGACCTCGCGATTCCAACTCTTAGAGCAGCGTCGTCGAAGCGCCGATCGAGACGATCGCCGTCTCGCCGTCGTCCGTAACCGTCGGTTCGATCCCGAACGATCGGAGGAGATTACACCCCGCCGCGACGTGGTCGGTGACGGTCGGAACCCGGATTCGACCGCCCGCGACGGCGAGCAAGACCAGCAACTGGTCGGCCAGGTGCCGATCGACCGGCGCCGCCCCTTCGAGCCAGTCGCGCGCGGCGTCGGCCGCGTCCTCGCCGACTCGCTCCGCGGGTGTTCCCCGCTCGCCGAGCGCCGATAATCCGGCGACGCCGGTACCGTGGTCGATCCGGAGCACGATCGCGGAGCCGGGACTCGGACTCGACACAGTCAGTTCCCGGCGATCGAGGACCTCGATCGAGTCGTCGATCGCTCGTGCGTCGCCGTTTCCGATCGCGTCCGCTCCGGCGACAGCGGGTTCGTCCTCGCGATCCGCAATCGATAGCCGCTCGAGCGCCCCCTCGAGTTGCCTGCGAGCCACGTCGCGGTCCGCAAGCGAGGTCGACTCCGTCGAGTAACATCGAACACCCTCTATCGGGCCGCGTTCGGCGAGTTCGATCGCCCGCAGGTTCGACGGCGCCAGGTGGAGCGCGGCCCGGCCGCCGCCGTCGGGGTAGAACCCGCGCCGCTCGACCTCGCAGGCGGCGACGAGTCCGCACCGACGGACGAGGGGAAGTTTCACGTGCCTGAGGTAGTCGATCGGCGGCGACCACGCCACGTCCGTGCCGCCGGTGGCGACGATCGACAGCGGCGACTCGAGGATGGTCGCCAGCGGCAGGAGCGCCTCGAACAGCAGCGTGACGCTGCCGGCCGTTCCGATATCGACGGCGTAGTCGCCGCCGGGCAGGCGCGGGCGATCGGCACCGACTCCGGCGCCGTTGCGTCCGCCGACCTCGAGATCCGGGTCGAACTCGATCGTCTCCGCGCCGAGTTCCGCGCCCGAGACGTCGGCCTCGCAGATCTCGGCCATCGTCTCGAGGACCGCGAGGTGCTGGTGACGGAGGCCGGGCGTCGATCGGTCGCCGCGGACGTTCTCGATTCGGATCGGTTCGTTCTCGAGGACGGCGAGGGCGAGCGCCGATCGGACGAACTGGCCGCCGGCGTCCGAGCCGTCGAGGTCGCACATGGGGATCGCTACGGAGTCGATCGACCTACCGGTGGCGATATTCGAGGGCGGCGACGAATCCCGGCCGGCCTTTCCGCTAGTGCAACGCTTTCCGTGGTCGAGCGGCGACTCGGGACGAACACGAATGGGACTCTGGCGCGATCCGCTCCGGCGACGGTGGCTCCTCTGGGGGGTCCTGGGCGTCGTCTTCCTGCTCGTGAACGTCAACCGGCTCTCCTCGGCCGTCCTCGCGGCGGACCTCATGGTCGCGTTCGGGACGACCGGCGCGCAACTGGGGACGCTCCACGCGATGTTCTTCTGGGTGTACGCCGCCATGCAGATCCCGACCGGGGTGCTGGCCGATCGGGTCGGTCCCCGGCGGACGGCGACGGCGGGCGGGATCGTGATGAACGTCGGCGCGATCTGGTTCGCGCTGGCCGACGGCTACCTCGCGGCGCTCGCCGCCCGCGGGCTCGTCGGCCTCGGCGGGAGCGTGCTCTTCGTCTGCCTCCTCCGATTCAGCGCCAGCTGGTATCGCGCCGACGAGTTCGCGACGATGAGCGGCCTCGGATTCGCGGTTTCCGGGATCGGCGGCGTGCTCGCGACCACGCCGCTTGCACTCGCCGTCGATGCGGTCGGCTGGCGACCGGCGATCGGCGGCCTCGGCGTCTTCGGACTCCTTTTCTCCGTCGTGGTCTTCCTCGTTGTCCGCGACACGCCGGAAGACGCGGGGTTCGAACCGATCGAGGGCGTGCCGGGACAGCCCTCCCTGACCGACGCCGAGCTTCGGCGGAACCTGTCGGCCGTCCTTCGGGACCCCTACATCTGGGTCGTCAGCGTCCTGCTGTTCTGCTCGACCGGGGTGAACCTCACGCTGTTCGGCCTCTGGGGGGTTCCGTACGTGGTCCAGACCTACGGCGTCTCGGTCGCGTACGCCTCCGTGTTCACCCTCCTGGGCGGGATCGGCACCGTTGTCGGCCCGCCGTCGATCGGCTGGCTCTCCGATCGCCTCGGGCGGCGGGTCGACCTGATGGTCGTCGGCGCCGTCGCGTTCGTCCTCGCGCTCGGCGCGATCGCCGCGACCGGCGACCCGCCGCTGTGGGTCGTCGGAACGTCGTTCTTCGTGGCAGGGGTGTTGCTCGGAACCTTCGTCCTCAGCTACACGATCGTCAAGGAGCGCCACCCGAACAGCGCCAGCGGGATCTCGACCGGGACGATCAACGGGGCGGGCTTCTTCGGCGCCGCGATGCTCCCCACGGCGATGGGGTGGGCGCTCGACGCCTACTGGACGGGCGAGCTCGTCGGCGGCGTCCGGGTCTACACCGAGACCGGCTACCGGATCGCGTTCGGAATCGCCACCGCCGCCGGCGCGATCGCGCTCGTCTGTTCGATCTGGCTCTACCGCCGCGAACGCGCCGAGTGAACGGCCGTCGCGACCCCCGCTCCGGCGTGCGGAACCGACGCGGCTCCGGCGCCCGATCGCGCCGCGAACGTCGGGCTTCGACTGCAGGCTCGGCCGTTATCCTCGGCGGAGCGATAGGCCGAGCCATGAGTGAACTGACCGATCGACTGATGATCCTCGTTATCGCCGCCACGGGTCTGCTCGTCCTGATCGCGGGGTGGGCGGGCGGTCTCGTCGAAGCGGAACTGGCCGGATTGCCGGAGACCCTGGTTCTCGGCGGGCTCTTCGTCCTCCTCGTGCTCGCTCTCGTCGGGGTCTGGTACGAGTTCAACCACACCGAAACGCGGCGAACGGACCGCCGGTGAGACGCAAGCGGCGCCGCCGATCGGCGCCTGGACGTGACGCCGCCGATCAGCCGCCGTGGCCGGGATAGTCCCGCTCGAACCGATCCTCGATCTCCTCCTCGTCGATCTCGACGATCACCGGCCGGCCGTGCGGGCAGGCGTAGGGATTTTCGCAGCCGTCGAGCGCCTCCAACAGGTCGATCACCGATCCTTCGGTCAGCGACGTGTTTCCGGTGATCGACGGGTAACAGGCCAGATCGCCCAGGAACTCGTCGGCCAGGGCGTCGACCGTCTCAGAGCCCGACTCGCGATCGCCGTCGACGAACGACGCGAGGACGTCTCGGAGCGCATCGGGTTCGAGCGTCTCCGCGAACACCGCCGGCACCGTCGTCACCGCGACGGTCCGATCGTCGACCCGATCGGCGTAAAAGCCCAGCCGCTCGAGGGCCGCCTTGTAGCTCTCGAACGCCTCCGCCTCGATCGCGGTCAGTTCGAGTTCGACCGGTGAGGCGAGCGCCTGCGCGGCGGGATCGTCGGCGAATGCGTCTCGCAGCCGCTCGTAATTGACCCGCTCGTCGGCGGCGTGCTGGTCGATCAGCGCGAGGCCGTCCGGCGCCTCGCAGACGAGGTAGGTATCCCGCACCTGGCCGAGCACGCGCAGCGGCGGCAGCGACTCGAACTCGGTCTCGTCGCCCGTCGCCACCTCGCCCGCGAGCGTTCGCTGTTCGCTCGGTCCGTCGAACTTCCGATCGGCGTCGGCGTCGAACTCGCGGGGGCGATCGGGCGCGTGGGTGTGATCGGAGTCGGATTCGCCCTCGACCGGCGTCGGCTCTTCGGTACCGGGGGTCGCCCCCGTCGCGTTCGCCGGGGAGTCGGACGGAGAACGGGCCGTCGGCTCGTCGCGGATCCGATCGTCGCCCGGTTCCGCGGGCTCCGCGGATCCGGTTTCGCCCGGATCGGTAGAGTGACCCGGTTCTCCTGTCGCCGGATCGTCGAGCGGCTCCGTCGGAGGGGACGACGACGTCTCGATCCCGCTCGATCGGTCCGCTTCGCGATCGCTCGGTCGCTCGGTCGCTTCGCGATCGGTCGACGTCTCGGCGGTGTCGATCCCGTCGTCCGCGTCCGATCGGCCCGCCGTCTCGTCCAGCGTTCCGGGTTCGAGACGAGCCTCGCCGGGCGCCGATCGACCGCGGGGTGCGCGCGATCGCAGGAGGCCGTGGTCGAGCAGTGCGGCCTCGACCGCGGCGTCGACCTGGCGGCGGACGGCGTCGTCGTCGTCGAACCGGACTTCGCGCTTGCGCGGGTGGACGTTCACGTCCACCGCGTCGCCGGGCACGTCGAGAAAGAGGACGACGAACGGGTAGCGATCGCTCCCGAGTTGCGTGCCGTAGGCGCCCATGATCCCCTCGCGGATCGCGTCGGCGGTCACGGCGCGCCCGTTGACGTAGGTCGCGAGGTACTCTCGGCTCGATCGGTTCGTCTCGGGATGGGAGACGACCCCCGAGATCGATTCGAGCGGCCCCGGCGGGAGTTCTTCCCCGTCGGCCTGGACCGGGATCATCGCCGACGCGACCTCGCGGCCGTAGACCGCGAGGACCGCGGCCTGCAGGTCGCCCTGGCCCGTCGTGGCGAACACCTCGCGGCCGTCGTGGGTCAGCGAGACCGCGACGTCGGGATTCGCCAGCGCGTAGCGCGTGACGACCCGGTTGACGTGGGCGAACTCCGTCGCGGTCGTTTTGAGGAACTTCCGTCGGGCCGGAGTGTTGTAGAAGAGGTCCTCGACCTCGACGATCGTCCCCGTCGGACAGCCCGCGGGTTCGACCGAGACTACGTCGCCGCCCTCGTAGACGAGTTCCGTCCCCGCGCCGGCCCCGTCGCGGGGCCGCGATCGAACGGTCAGCCGCGAGACGGAGCCGATCGTGTGCAGCGCCTCGCCGCGGAACCCGAGGGTGGCGACGCCCTTCTCGAGGTCTTCGAGGCCGGCGATCTTGCTGGTCGTGTGCTGGCGGACGGCCGCGCGGACGTCCGCCTCGCTCATCCCGCGCCCGTCGTCGGCGACCCGGATCGACTCGGTGCCGCCCGCCTCGACGGTGACGTCGATCGTCTCCGCGCCGGCGTCTACGCTGTTCTCGACGAGTTCCTTCACGGCGCTCGCGGGCCGCTCGACCACCTCGCCCGCGGCGATGCGGGCGACGGTGTCCTCGTCCAACTCGTGAATCTCGGTCGCCTCGGGTGTGGTGTCCTCGCTCATTATTTCTCGGGTGTGGCGGTCTGCTGGTGGGTTGGGATCGATCGCGGTGACATCGATCGCGGCGCCCTCGCGGGACGGGGCCCCGTCCGATTCTTCGTTACTCCATAGCCACAGCGGCTGGTTAGGTCTTACGCGTGTTTGGCGGCGCGTTCATATGCGCTCACTCGAAGTGGGTCCCTATAACCACTGAAAACACCACGAAAGCCCCTGCCGCGCTCGACTCCCAGGCCTCCCTGCGCTCCTCGGACTTCGTCCTGCGGTGCTTGGGTCCGCCGGGTTCGCCGAGCACGGCAGCTCCTTTCATTCCCACCCACGGTGGCATCCCGATCAGCCGACACGGGAGGGGCTTTCGTGGTAGTCACAACTATTTGATTACTGGGCACATCTACCCCGTGTCCGATCGATCGAACCCGATCACAGAAATTTGCTAGCAAACAGCATGCTATCCGCCTTTCAGACTCGTTAAGTCGTTCCGGCCACTGACTCAACTACGATGGATCGCCCACCGACCGGATCGCCACCACCCACCATTTCAGTTACACTATCATGAGCAAAGACTACATCGAGGTGCGAGGGGCGGAGGAGCACAACCTCAAGGACCTCGACGTCTCGATTCCCCGAGAGGAGTTCACCGTCGTCACCGGCCTCTCGGGATCGGGCAAGTCCTCGCTCGCGTTCGAGACCATCTACGCCGAAGGGCAGCGCCGGTACATCGAGAGCCTCTCCGCGTACGCCCGGAACTTCCTCGGCCAGATGGACAAGCCGCAGGTCGAGTCCGTCGACGGCCTCTCGCCCGCGATTTCGATCGATCAGAAGAACGCGGCGAACAATCCCCGATCGACCGTCGGGACGGTGACGGAACTCCACGACTACCTCCGACTGCTCTACGCGCGCGTCGGCACGCCCCACTGTCCCGAATGTGGCCGCGAGGTCGGCGAGCAGTCGGCACAGAACATGGTCGAGCGCATCCTCGACCTCCCCGAGGGGACGAAGGCTAAACTCGCGGCGCCGGTCGTCCGCGACCAGAAGGGCGCCTTCGAGGACCTGTTCGACGAACTCGTCTCTGAGGGCTACGCCCGCGTGGAGGTCGACGGTGAGGAACACGACCTCACCCTGGAGAAACCCGACCTGGACGAGAACTTCGACCACACGATCGACGTGATCGTCGATCGCGTCAAGGTTTCCGTCGAGGATCGGCCGCGGATCATCGACAGCGTCGAGACCGCGCTCGACGAGGCCGAGGGCGTCCTGAAGGTCATCCTGCCGGACGCGCCCGAAGACGTCGCCGCGGATCTCGGCGAGGAGGCCCGCCGGACGGGCGCGCTCGGCGACGAGCGGGAGGAAGACGATCGGTTCGTCGTCGAGTTCTCGAAGGACCTCGCCTGCACGCACTGCGGGATCGACGTCCCGGAGATCGAGACCCGTAGTTTCTCCTTTAACTCGCCCCACGGCGCCTGTCCCGAGTGCGAGGGGCTGGGCGAGACCAAGGAGGTCGACGAGGACCTCGTGATTCAGGACCCCTCGAAGCCGCTCAAGCACGTCTTCGAGCCCTGGAGCTACAACCGATCGTACTACCAGACCCGGCTCGACGCGGTCGCCGAGCACTTCGACGTCTCGCTCTCGACCCCGTTCGAGGACGTCGACGAGGAGATCCAGCACGCGTTCCTCTACGGCACCGGCGAGAAGGTCACGTTCAAGCGCCACACCAAGAACGGTACTCGACGGAAGCGCAAGCGCTTCGAGGGCGTTATCCCGAACCTCGATCGGCGCTACCTCGAGACGGACTCGGACTCGACCCGTGAACACATCGAGGACTACATGTCCGTTACCGAGTGTCCAGCCTGCGACGGCACCCGCCTCAAGCCCGCCTCTCGGGCCGTGCTCGTCGACGGCACCTCCATCACCGAGATCAACGCGATGAGCATCGGCGACGCCCTGGCGCACTTCGAGTCGCTCGAAGCCAACTTCACCGAACGCGAGAAGGTGATCGCCGAGGAAATCTTGAAGGAGATCCGCGCCCGCCTCGGGTTCATGTGCGAAGTGGGTCTCGAGTACCTCACGCTCGATCGGGAGGCCTCCACGCTCTCCGGCGGGGAGAGCCAGCGCATTCGACTCGCGACGCAGATCGGCTCCGGCCTCGTGGGCGTCCTCTACGTGCTCGACGAGCCGTCGATCGGGCTCCACCAGCGGGACAACGATCGCCTGCTGGACACTCTCGAGGAGCTTCGGGACCTCGGGAACACCCTGCTGGTCGTCGAACACGACGAGGAGACGATGCGCCGCGCTGACAACGTCATCGACATGGGTCCCGGTCCGGGCAAGCGCGGCGGCGAGGTCGTCGTCAACGGCCCCGTCGAGGATGTCAAGGCCTGCGAGGACTCGCTGACCGGCGACTACCTCTCCGGCCGGAAGCAGATCCCCGTGCCCGACGAACGCCGCGACCCCGAGGGCGCGCTGACGATTCGAGGCGCCCGCCAGCACAACCTCGATAACCTCGACGTGGATCTCCCGCTGGGCTGTTTCACGGCGATCACCGGCGTCTCGGGTTCGGGCAAGTCGACGCTCATGCACGAGGTGCTCTACAAGGGCCTCGCGCGCGAGATGAACGACAACACGTCGGTCATCCCCGGCGACCACGACGCGATCGAGGGCCTCGATCAGATCGAAACCGTCCGCCTGATCGACCAGTCGCCGATCGGCCGGACGCCCCGCTCCAATCCGGCCACGTACACCGGCGTCTTCGACTACATCCGCGAACTGTTCGCCGAGACCAAACTCGCCAAACAGCGCGGCTACGAGAGGGGCCGGTTCTCCTTCAACGTCAAGGGCGGCCGCTGCGAGGAGTGTGGCGGGCAGGGAACGGTGAAGATCGAGATGAACTTCCTCTCGGACGTGTACGTCCCCTGCGAGGAGTGCGACGGTGCCCGCTACAACGACGCTACCCTGGACGTCACCTACAAGGGGAAGACGATCTCGGACGTTCTCGGCATGGAGGTTAGCGAGGCCTACGAGTTCTTCGAGTCGAACTCGCAGATCCGGCGTCGCCTGAAGCTCCTGAAGGACGTCGGCCTCGACTACATGACGCTCGGCCAACCCTCGACGACGCTCTCCGGCGGCGAGGCCCAGCGCATCAAACTCGCCGAGGAGTTAGGGAAGAAAGACTCCGGCGAGACGCTCTACCTGCTCGACGAACCCACCACGGGACTGCACCACGAGGACGAGCGCAAGCTCATCGAGGTGCTCCACCGGCTGACCGACAACGGCAACACCGTCGTCGTCATCGAGCACGAACTCGACCTCGTGAAGAACGCCGATCGGGTCATCGACCTCGGCCCCGAGGGCGGCGAGAACGGCGGCGAGGTCGTCGCAACCGGCACGCCCGAGGACGTCGCGCGGCTCGAGGACTCTCACACCGGGCGGTATCTCCGCGACCTGCTCCCGGACGTCGACCTCGACGGCCCGCGCGGCGAGCGCGTCGAGCCCGTGACGGCGCCGATGGACGACGACTGATCGGCGCGCGCCGATCCCGCCCGGATTTCTCGCGGTCGTTCGTCAGCGCCCCCGCCCATGGTGGGGGCGCGATCTATGCTCGTCGCGCCGCTGACTCTCTGGTACGTCACCCGATCCGACCGCGGGTGGCACCCACTGATGACCGACCACAACTCACTACCCGACGCGATCGGCTGTCTGAAGCGCGGAACGACCATGATCACCGGCGGCGGCCGCCTCATCTGTCCCGCTTGCGGCTGGGGCGAGTCCGCGATGCCGTCGCGAAGGCGTCTATGGTCGGGTGTCCGTTTACCCGCTCTCGGTACGATCGTCTCCCCATGCTCCTTCCAGTCGCGAACGATTTCGTCGCCGCCGAGGACCAGGCGGGGGCGCTGTCGCACGTCGAAACCCTCAACGGGGACGGCGTCGCGGGAATTCTGAACCTGCTCGGCGAACACTACGACGATCCGGCCGAGGCTGCCGCCGACGCCGACGCCTACGTCGAACTGATCGAAGCGATCGATAGGAACGATCTCGACTGTTGCGTCTCGGTGAAACCCTCGCAGATCGGTCTCGACCTCGGCGACGACGTCTTCCTGTCCCACCTCGATCGGATCGTCGAGGCGGGGACCGAACGCGACGTTTTCGTCTGGATCGACATGGAAGACCACACGACGACGGACGTCACGCTCGACGCGTTCGTACACCACGCGCGCAAGACCGACGGAAACGTCGGCGTCTGCGTCCAGGCGAACCTGAAGCGAACGCGTGAGGACGCCGAGCGACTGGCGGGCGTCCCCGGGAAGGTACGGTTCGTCAAGGGCGCGTACGACGAACCGGCGAGCGTCGCGTACAAGAAGAAAGAACGGGTGAACGAGGCCTACCGCGACCTGCTCGCGGTCGCCTTCGAGACGTTCGACGGCGGCATCGCCGTCGGCAGCCACGATCCCGAGGTGATCGAGTACGTCGAGCGACTCGCCGCGGAGCACGACGCTTCCTTCGAGTTTCAGCTACTCATGGGCGTTCGCGAGGACGCCCAGCGCGACCTCGCCGCGGACCACGACGTGTACCAGTACGTCCCGTACGGGCCGAAGTGGCTGTCCTACTTCTACCGCCGAGTGCGCGAACGCAAGGAGAACGCCCTGTTCGCCCTTCGAGCCGTGCTGAGCTAGATCACGCGGGGCCGACGCCGTCGGGATCGAGGAGTTTCGACTCGGCCTTTCGCAGGTGGTCGAGCAGCGTCGTCTTGGAGATGTCGAGTTCGCTCGCGAGTTCGCGGGTCGAGACGCCGCGGGGCCACTGGTAGTACCCCCGTTTGCGCGCGAGTTCGAACACCCGGCGCTGGGTGCCGGTGAGCGCATCCATTCGCCGCTTGCGCTCGGATTCCCCCGCAGGCGTGCTCGTGATGGTTTCGACCGAGACTTCGGCGCCGCTGTCGGCGCGAACGCCGTCGATCGCGGTCTCGATTTCGTCCCGATCGCCGGCGAAACAGACTTCCCAGTACTCCCGACCGTCCTCGATTCGGACGGGCGCGCTGTGGACGAAGCCGTACTCGAGCAGCGTCGGACAGAGCATGTCCTGGGGGTCGTACTCGAGGAAGAACTCCGTGACGACGTTTCCCGGAAGCGACGAGGGCTGTCTGCGCCCGAACCGTTCCTGGAGTTCCAGTACCTCGCCCGCCAGCGGCGACTCGCAGATCTCCTCCAGCAGCGTCTCGACTTCGGTGGTCGTCTCTCCGAACGCGGTGAACAGGCCGTTGACCGATTCCCCCTCGGTCGTCGGCGCCGTGTATATCGCGTGTGCGAGGATGCCCCCGCCGACTCGGTCGGTCGATTCGATCGCCCAGCAGTTCGGATGCCACAGATCCAGCGTCAGCCGCGTGCCGTGGAGTGGCCCACTCACGTTCATTGCCATTCTCTACTAGTACGGAGGCAAGTAGTTCGTGGTTCACGAAGCACCACCCTCCCATGGACGGGTCCCGTTATTCGGCGCCGACGACCCAACCGCTTCCCATGAGCCAGCAACGACAGGTGTACGGCCACCACATCGGCGGCGAGTGGACCGACGGGAGCGGATCCGAGACGTTCGCGAGCGAGAACCCGGCGACCGGCGAGGAGCTCGCGCGGTTCCGGCGCGCCACCGCGACGGACGTCGACGCGGCGCTCGCGGCCGCCGAAGACGCCGTCGACGAGTGGCGATCGCTCTCCCACATCGATCGGGCGGAGTACCTCTGGGACATCTACCACGAACTGCGCGACCGCACCGAGGAACTGGGCGAGATCGTCACCAAGGAGTGCGGTAAGGAGATCTCTGAGGGGAGAGCCGACGTCATCGAGGCGTACCACATGGTCGAGTGGGCCGCGGCAAACGCCCGCCACCCCCACGGCGACGTGATCCCGAGCGAGATCGCCAGCAAGGATGCGTACATGCGACGCAAACCCCGCGGCGTCGTCGGCTGCGTCACGCCGTGGAACTTCCCTGTCGCGATCCCGTTCTGGCACATGGCGATCGCGCTGGTCGAGGGGAACACGGTCGTCTGGAAGCCGGCCGAGCAGACGCCGTGGTGCGGCCAGATCATCGCCGAGATGTTCGCGGACGCCGGGGTTCCCGACGGCGTGTTCAACATGATTCAGGGCTTCGGCGACGCCGGCGCGGCGATCACCGACGACGAGCGCGTCGACACCGTCCTCTTTACCGGCTCGGCGGAGGTCGGCCACGAGATCGCGAGCAAGGTCGGCGGCGAACCCGGCAAGCTCGCGGCCTGCGAGATGGGCGGCAAGAACGGCATCATCGTCGCCGACGACGCCGACCTCGACGTGGCCGTCCACTCGGCCGTGATGTCGAGTTTCAAGACGACCGGCCAGCGCTGCGTCTCGAGCGAGCGCCTGATCGTTCACGAGGACGTCTACGACGAGTTCACGGAGCGCTTCGTCGACATCGCCGAGGACGTCACCGTGGGCGACCCCCTCGACGAGGACACGTTCATGGGGCCCGCGATCGAGGCCGACCACGTCGAGAAGATCCACCGGCACAACGAACTCGCGCGGGAGGAAGGCGCCGAGGTACTCGTCGATCGAGCGAAACTCGGCGACGAGGAGATTCCGGCGGGCCACGAGGACGGGGCGGCTGCTGCCGCCGATGGTGAGCGAAGCGGCAGCTTCGCGAACGGTCACTGGGTCGGCCCGTTCGTCTACGAGATCGACTACGATCCCGACCTGCGCTGCCTGAAAGAGGAGTGTTTCGGCCCCCACGTCGCCCTGCTGAAGTACTCGGGTGGCATGGATCGCGCGCTGGAGATCCACAACGACACGAACTACGGGCTGGCCGGCGCGATCATCTCCGAGGACTACCGGAAGATCCACCGGTTCCGAGACGAGGCGGAGATCGGGCTGGCGTACGCGAACCTGCCCTGCATCGGCGCCGAGGTCCACCTGCCGTTCGGCGGCGTGAAGCAGTCCGGCAACGGCTATCCCTCCGCGCGCGAAGTCATCGAAGCCGTCACCGAGCGCACCGCCTTCACCCTCAACAACTCGACGGACATCGAGATGGCCCAGGGGCTGTCGGCCGACATCACGACCGGGGACGACTGACCGAGCCCGATCGCCCGTTTTCGCCGGCGTCACCCCGACTCCTCGCGTTCTTACCGGCGACGATCGTCGCTCGGAACGCGATCGGCGACCGGCCGTCCCGACCGACCGGCCGGGACAACGCTTCTCTTCGCTGGCACCGTACTACCCGGTATGACGATCGGCTACCTCGCGATGCGCGATCGACTCCTCGCTTTCGAGAGCGAGACGACGAACGGATGGAAGACGACGGCCGCCCTCGAGGGGTACGACCTCGAGTGCGTCGCGGCGTCCCCCGAACGCCCCGATCGATCGTTCGTCGGAACGTTCGAGAACGGACTCTTCCGGAGCCGCGACGGCGGCGAGACGTTCGAACCGATCGACACGGGAATCGATAGCGAAGCCGTGATGAGCGTCGCGATCAGCCCCCGCGACCCCGACGTCGTCTACGTCGGTACCGAACCGAGTCGCGTCTCCCGCTCCGCAGACGGCGGCGACACGTGGACCCGTCTCGAGGGGCTGACCGACCTTCCCTCCGAATCGGAGTGGTTCTTCCCGCCGCGCCCGCACACCCACCACGTCCGCTGGATGGCGGTGGACCCGTTCGATCCCGATCGGCTCTACGTCGGCATCGAGGCCGGCGCGTTCGTGCTGAGCATCGACGGCGGGGAGACCTGGCGGGAGCGACCGCCGGGCTCGCGTTGGGACAACCACAGCCTGGCGACCCACCCCGATCGCGAGGGGCTGGTCTACTCGGCGGCGGGCGACGGCTTCGCCGTCAGCCGCGACGGCGGCGAGTCCTGGGATCACCCGCAAGAGGGTCTCGACCACCGCTATTGCTGGAGCGTCGTCCCCGATGCCGCCGATCCGGACGCGGTGCTCGTCTCGAGCGCCCGCGGCGCCTCGAGCGCTCACTCCGCGAGCCGAGCCGAATCGTACGTCTACCGGAAGCGCGGCGACGATCGCTGGGAGCGCCTCGACGGGCGCGGACTGCCGACGGGCGAGGGCGTCGTTCGGACCGTGTTCGACGCGGCCGGCGAGGACGGCGTCGTCTACGGGGCGAACAACCGCGGCCTGTTCGCGACCGAGAGCTTCGGCGATCGCTGGGAGCGCGTTCCGATCGAGTGGGACGAGGACTTCGAGACGCAGGCGCCGCGGGGGCTGGCCGTCGTGTGATTTTCCAACCGGTATCTTGAGCCGCTCAGCGTCACGCCGAGAGCAAGATACTGGGGCCGACGACCGAACGGCGAACGGATCCCGAAAACGGCTGATTCGGCGTCCGCACCGGAACGCGCGCGACGGTCGGCCATACACGATGCTCGGGAGTTACTGGTCCGGCTCTCCGGCCGGTCGTTCGCCGGGTCCGTCGGTCCGGACGTTTTTCTCGACTCGCTGTGAGACTCCGTCTTGGGTACGCCAACACAGCATGGACGACTCCCTCGATCCATCATCGATCCGCGAACTGACCGAGCACCTCAAGGCGGGGACGCCCGAGGATGTCCGCGAGTGCCTCGATGCGTTTCTGCGGACGGAACCCGAACGACGAAAGCAACTGCTCCGTGCGCTCCGATCGATCGCCGACGACCAGCCCTCGACAGTCTGCCCGTACGCACCCGGCTTCGTCCGGTTTCTGACCGACGAGGACCGATCGGTTCGCCTGACGACCGCGAAACTGTTCGTCGCGCTCGCGAGGGGGAACCCGGACGCCGTCGTCGCCGCGGTCGGCCCGCTGGCCGATCGGGTCGCCGACCCGGACGAGTTCTACTACGTTCGATCGCGAACTGCGGAAGCGCTCGGGTACGTCGCGATCGAGCACCCCGCGGAGGTCGCCACGCCCGAACTGCTCGCCGACCTCCGTATCGGACTCTCGTTCGACGAACCGGAGGTGAAGGAGAAACTGGCGAAGGCGCTGGCACACGTCGCGCTGGGCGATCCCGGTCGGTTGTGCCACCAGATTTCGACTTTCGCCGAGCACCTCGACGACGAGGACGAACTGGTCCGGTATCACCTCTGTACGGCGATCGTCGCGGTCGGTTGCGAGCATCCGAAGACGCTGGTCGACGCCGTCGACGAACTCGCGGCACGGCTCGGTGACGACTGCACGCACGTTCGCGGCCGCGCGGCCGAAGCCCTCGGATTGCTCGCTCGGACGGGCGTCGATCCGACGGGGGTTCCGGACGATCGGCTCGTGGCGATGGTCGACGCGGAAGACGAACCGTTTGCGATCGACCGCGCGCGGTACGCACTTGCCGCCCTGGACGACGGACCGCCCGACGGCGAGTGCGGCGACGCGATCGGATCGGTCGCGGCGATTCGAGAGCACACCGACGACGTCGTCGCGGAGGTCACGACGGCCGACGGGGGCGAATGTCCGCGGTGCGAGCTCGCACTACCCAAGAGCGCGCCCCCGGTGTGTCCGCGGTGCGGCACTCCGTACTGAGACGGGTCGGGAATTCTCTTGTTTAGGCTCTCCTAAAAAACGAAGGTATTATGATCGTTTAGGCGAGCCTAAAATCCATGCACGAAGACGACTCGGTTCGCGGGGGATCGACGAGAAGGGAGACGATCGCGTACGGCGGTGCGATCGTCGGGGGCGGGTTGCTCGCCGGCTGTCTCGGCGCCGACGATCCCAGTTCGGAACCGACCGACGGAACGGACGGCGACTCCGACGAGGACGGGAGCTACACGGCCGAAATCTCTCCGGTCGGCGAGGTCACCTTCGAATCGCCGCCGGAGACCGTATTCACCCGGCTCACACACCACGCCGACATGGCGTTTGCGCTCGGTCGCGGGGACGGGATCAATGCTATGCACGCCCCGGAGTACTACGACGGGTTGTGGAACCAGTTCGTCGAGCGGCTTCCGGGGGTCTCGCTCGACTGGTCCGGACTCTACTCCTCGTGGGAGGTAGACAAGGAGAAGCTCTACGAACTCGACAGCGACATCCATCTCGCGGATCCGGCGTGGGTCACGCAGCTTTCCAGCTGGTCTCGCGCCGACGTCGAGGAGATCGCCGACAACGTCGGGCCGTGGTTCGGCAACTCGCTCAGCGATCGCCACCAGGAGCCGCCCGAGGAGTGGGCCGACGACTACGAGTACTACGGGCTCTGGGAGCAGTTCGAACTCGTCGCCGAGGCGTTTCGGGAGCAAGAGCGCTACGAGGCGCTGGCCGCCGTCCGCGGCGAGTTGCTCTCGACGATCGAGTCCGGTCTCCCGCCGGAATCGGAACGGCCGACGGCGGTCATGATCACCTCCGCCGACAGGGAGCTGATCTGGACGTACACGCTGAACAATCCCGGATTCCTGACTGCGCACACGCGGCCGCTCGGCCCCCGTGACGCCTTCGACGGCGCGATCGAATCGGAGTCGGCCGCCGACTTCGAGACACTGCTCGAGGCCGATCCCGACGTGCTCCTCTACCTCGGCGGGATGCTCCCGGACGTGGACATGGCCGAGACGAGGGCGTGGCTCGAATCCGATCCGGTCGCGTCGGAGATTACCGCGGTTCGAAACGATCGCGTCTACGCGCAGGGGGCCCGGTACCAGGGGCCGATTCTGAACCTCTTCCAGCTGGAGATGACGGCCAAACAGCTGTTCCCGGAGGCGTTCGGCGAGTGGCCGACCTACGACGACGGACCGTATCCGGAGATTCCCGAGGACGAGCGGCTGTTCGATCGGCAGCGGGTCGCGGACGCTATCAACGGCGACGTCTGACGGGACGATCGGCCCCGGCCTCGCGAACAGATAAACACATTGACCAGTACGGGGCGACGAACGACAGTATGACCCGTCGGGACGTCAACCTCGCTGAGATCGAGCGCCGACGCGATCGCCTGGTTGATCGGTTCGGAAACGCGCCGGTTCGAGAGCGCCGCGACGAACCGCCCGCCGATCGGTTCGCGGAGTGGCTGGAGCTATCCCGTCAGGGCTACGTCGGCGGCGCGTACGCGCTCGTCCGGCGACCCCCCGACCGACACCCACCGTTGACCGAATCGATGACCGTCGACGGACCCGAACGCGAGCGCGTCCTCTTGATCGTCGGTCGCGGGGGTTCGAAGTGGGGTATTCCCGGCGGCGGGCAAGAGGGCGACGAATCGTTCGAAGAGACCGTTCGCCGGGAGGTCGCCGAGGAGACGGGGATCGACTGCTCGCCGCGGTCGATCGCGTACCTGCGCCACGAGATCGCGACCTGCGACGGCTTCGACGAACGGCTGCACGTCCTCCGGGCGTTCTTCCGAGCCGACTACGAGGGCGGCTCGATCGCGATACAACCCGGCGAGTTGAACGGCGCCGCCTGGTTCGCGGAGCCGCCCGCGGCCGATCGGTTGCATCCCGAGACGAGACGCATGTTCGACCGCTGGCAGCCCGAAAGCGAGTGAGACGGGTGACGGTGCTCGATCCGCCACCGATTCGAAGCGCCCGCTTCCCACTCGCGGTTCGCTCCCTTCGCCGTTCGCATTCTCCGAGGTATCTCGCTGCGCTCGATGCCTCGCAACCGCCCCCGGGTTCGAAATCCTTTTAGGCGCTACACGGGGATAGTAGGGTAACTGAGTGATATCATGGACGTCGACATCATCTCCGAGGAGGAGAACCCCATGTTGCATCGAACGGACGTTACCTTCGAACTGACCCACGAGGACGCGACGCCCTCCCGGCTGCAGGTTCGCGACAGCCTCGCCGCGAAGCTGAACAAGGACGCCGACGAGGTCGTCATCCGCAAGCTCGACACCAAGTTCGGGATGCGCAAGACCGTCGGCCACGCGAAGGTCTACAACACTGCCGACAACGCCCGCGAAGTCGAACAGGACCACATGCTTGAGCGCAACAAGATCGGCGTCGACGAAGAAGCCGAGGCGGAAGCCGAGCCGGAGGAAGCGTAAATGGCGCACTACGAGCTCTACGACGACGACGGCAGCACCGAGCACGAGCAGTGCCCCCGCTGTGGCGACTCGTTCCTCGCCGACCACGGCGATCGCCAGCACTGCGGGAAGTGCGGGTACACCGAGTGGGAATAGCGAGGGATCGAGCGCAGCGAGATTCCTCGGAGATGCGACCGGTGAACGAAGTGAGCCGTGAGCGAAAGGCGATGTGCCGAGCGAGAGCGAGGCACATCGGAGAACGCGAACGGGGAGCACAGCGACCCGTGAGCGGAGCGGTCATCTAAGACCAAGCCGTGAGCACCGGCACTCGAATTCTCGGGATCGAAGGCACCGCCTGGGCGGCCAGCGCGGCCGTCTACGATTCCGCGACCGACGACGTATTCATCGAGAGCGACGCCTACCAGCCTGAAAGCGGTGGCATTCACCCCCGCGAGGCGGCCGAACACATGCACGACGCGATCCCGCGCGTCGTCGCGACGGCGCTCGAGCACGCCCGCGAGACGAGCGATCGGCCTGCGGGTGAACCGCCCGTGGACGCGATCGCCTTCTCCCGCGGTCCGGGACTCGGCCCCTGTCTCCGCGTGGTCGGCACCGCCGCGCGGGCGCTAAGCCAGACGCTCGACGTGCCGCTCGTCGGGGTCAACCACATGGTCGCCCACCTCGAGATCGGCCGGCACACGTCGGGATTCGACTTGCCGGTCTGTCTGAACGCCAGCGGCGCGAACGCGCACCTGCTGGCCTATCGGAACGGCCGTTACCGCGTCCTCGGCGAGACGATGGACACCGGCGTCGGCAACGCGATCGACAAGTTCACCCGCCACGTCGGCTGGTCCCACCCCGGCGGCCCGAAGGTCGAGGAGGCCGCGACGGACGGCGAGTACGTGGATCTGCCCTACGTCGTCAAGGGGATGGACTTCTCCTTCTCGGGGATCATGAGCGCCGCCAAGCAGCGGTACGACGACGGCGTTCCCGTCGAGGACGTATGCTATTCGCTGCAGGAGACGATCTTCGGGATGCTCGCGGAGGTCTCGGAGCGGGCGCTCTCGCTGACCGGCGGCGACGAACTCGTCCTCGGCGGCGGCGTCGCCCAGAACGCCCGACTCAGAGAGATGCTCGAAGAGATGTGCGAGCAACGGGGGGCCGACTTCCACGCTCCCGAGGCGCGGTTCCTGCGGGACAACGCGGGCATGATCGCCGTCCTCGGCGCCAAGATGTACGAGGTCGGCGACGTGCTGCCGATCGAAGAGTCCCGGGTCGACCCGAACTTCCGTCCCGATCAGGTCCCGGTGAGTTGGAGAACCGACGAACCGGAACTCGCGATCGGTCGGGAGAACGGAACCGTTCAGGGCGCCGAAGCGACCGTCGACCTCTCACCCGAGGCGGGGCGCGCGACCAAACGCCGCGAGGTCAAGACCTACCGCCACCCGAAACTCGACGATCGACTGCGCCGCGAACGGACGCGGATCGAGGCCCGGCTCACGAGCCAGGCCCGTCGGGAGGGCGTCCCGACGCCCGTGCTCTCGGACGTCGACTCGCGCGAGTCGCGGCTGGTACTCGAGTATGTCGGCGATCGGGACCTCCGCGAGTCGCTGTCGGCCGATCGGGTGAGGGACGTGGGTCGACACCTCGCGAACCTCCACCGAGCGGGGTTCGTCCACGGGGATCCGACGACGCGAAACGTTCGCACGAGTCCGGAGCGAACGTACCTCATCGACTTCGGTCTCGGCTACCACACCGACCACGTCGAGGACTACGCGATGGACCTCCACGTCTTCGATCAGAGCCTCGTCGGGACCGCGAGCGATCCCGGCCCGCTCCGACGGGCCGTCCGCGAGGGATACCGCGACGCCGGCGAGGAGCGAGTCCTCGATCGACTCCGGGAGATCGAGGGCCGCGGCCGATACGTCGACGACGGCGCGGAGTCCTGACTACTCCGCGGAGCAGGACCCGTCCGTCGTGTCGATTCCGAACACCAGGTTACCGCCGCAGAATCCGAGCACCACGTTGGTGAGCAGTCCGAATCCGGCGATCCCCGCGATCACGGCGCGCTCGTGCTCGTCGTCCAGATACGCCGCGTAGCCGACGACGAGCAGCCAGATGCCGAGGACGCCGCGAACGATGCGATCGCGTCTGCCGACGTTTCGCTTCATACTCCGCTGATCGGGCCGATCGGCGGTAATCGAATCGCCGAACATTTCGGCCTGGTTTATTACGGCACGCGGCGAACGGAGCGATCGAACACGGACGATGAAGCGCGTACGCATCACCCTCGCTCCGGCAGGCGACTACGCGCCGCCGGTGTATCGACTCCTCGCGGGCGGCGCCTCGTACCTCGATCGAGTGCGGATCGTCAATTGGAACGTCGCGACGCCGCCGACGGCGTTTCTGCTGTGGCTCCGCGGGGAGTACGGACGGTTCGAGGCCGAACTCGAGCGGCGCGAGAACGTCCATGCGTACGAGATACTCCCCATCACGGATCGCGAGTGTCATTGTTTTTTCGAAGGAACAGTCTCGGCGGCCGCCCGATCGCTGTTCGAGAATTTCACGCGGGGGAGTCTGCTCACCGTGCCGCCGATCGAGTGCCACGACGACGGGACCAACACGTTCACGATCGTCGGCACGCAGGCCGACATCCAGGCCGCGGTCGACGGCGTTCCCGAGGACGTCCGCGTGACGATCGAGGCGGTCGGCGGCGACTCGGTCGCCCCCGAGAGCGCGATCGGTCGCCTCTCCCGCCGCCAGCGGGAGGCGATCGAAACCGCGTTCGCGATCGGCTACTACGACGTGCCCCGAGAGGCGACGATCGCCGATCTCGCCGGGGAACTGGACTGCGGGCGGGCGACGGCCGCGGAACACCTCCAGAAGGGCGAGTCGAAGCTGCTCGCGGCGCTGGTCGGCGAGTGACGATCGGAAACGCGACTTTCCGGCGGGGTTCGTGCACATCCCGTTCTCCCACCGGCAAGCCGCCGCTCGCGACGAGGGAGATCCGAGCGTGGCGATCGAAACGATGGAACGGGGGCTCCTCGCGGGCCTCGAAGCGGCGATCGACGCGGCGACGGACCCCGCGACCGACGGAGATGACGGAGTGGATGACTGAACAATTTCCGCGACCGAGACGAGCACACAATACTCTTATCGGGGGAGGCCGTACGATCGGCCATGGCAGACAAACCGAGTTCCGGTGAGATCCTCGGCGTACCGTACAACTTCGAACGTCCGAGTCTGGGACGAATGCTCTCGTCGTACTGGCAGCCCGGCGAGGGGATGCTCGTCGAGAAACCCTTCGGCGTCGGCTACACGCTGAATCTGGCCAACTGGCGATCGTGGGTCGTCGTGCTCGTCGCCGGCGCGCTCCTCTGGCACCAAGAGCAGAGCGCCGGCGGCGCCGCCGACGAGACCCGGGACGAACCCGTCGAAGTGATCGTCGACGACGAGAGTGACGACTGATTCTTCGGTCGCGGGCCACCGCCGATCGGGCCGTTTCGTCCGTCCGCCGAGAGCCGTCGCCGTACGGTTTCAGGGGTCGTACTCGCCGACGAACCGCTCGAGCGACTCGTGGGACGTCGATCGGTACGGGACCGACAGCGGCGAGATGCTGATCCGCCCCTCGAGGATCGCCCGTCGATCGGTGCCCGGTTCGTCGGGAATCGACCCCTCGGCCATCTGCTCCCAGAGCCGGTTGTGGAGCCTGAATTCGCCGTTCTCGAAACTGCCGTCCATCTCGTAGACCGTCGAGGGTCGCGTGAGTTCGACGCCCGTCGTCTCCCGGTGGGGCGCCGGCGTATTGACGTTGCAGTAGTCGACGCGATCGAAGACGTCGGTGTCGAGTGCGTACTCCACGAGGTCGGCCGTCACCGTCGCCGGTTCGTCGAACGCGTCGGGCGCGAGCTCGGGCTCGTATTCGAGCCGGTCCATCGAGACCGCGATCGACGGCGTCCCGAGGAACGCGGCCTCCATCGCGGCGCTCACGGTCCCCGATCGGGAGAGGACGTACGCCCCGAGGTTCGCGCCGGGGTTGCAGCCGGCGACGACGACGTCCGGTTCGGGATCGAGCGCGCCGAGGCCGACGATGACGCAGTCGCAAGGCGTCCCGTCGACCGCGTAGCCGAGTTCGTGATCGGCGTGGGGGACCGGGCTCGTAAACTGCGCGTCTTCGAAGCCGATCGCGGGTTCGTCGTCGCCCGCCGTCCGGCCGTAGGTGAGCGAGCGACCGACGGCGCTCTGGTTCGTCGCGGGTGCGACGACAGTGACCGACCCGATTTCGGACAGTTCGTCGTGGAGTGCGCGAAGACCGGGCGCGTCGATACCGTCGTCGTTGGTCAGCAGGATCGTGGGCCGATCGCTCTCGCTCATCGATCGGGTACAGGGCCGGCGGCGAGTAAAACGTAGTCGTACCGGAGAAGCTGACGGCCCGAGCCCGCGCGATCGGCGCGGCCGTCGACCGGCCGTTACTCGATCGAGACCGACGTCCCCGTCTCGGCGGCGCGGTAGATCCCGTCGATCACGCGCTGGACCGTCAGGGCCTGCTCGACCGTGTTCAGCGTCGGCGGCTCGCCGGCGGCGACGGCGTCGAGGAACCGCTCGTCGCTTCCCGGCCAGCCGGTGTGCTCGATCGATCCCTCGGTCAGCGTGGCGTCGAGGTTGTGGTCGGTTCCCTGTTTGCCGCTGCGGTACATCGTGAGTTCTTCGCCGCCGAGGTCGAGTTCCGCGCCGGCCTCGGTGCCGCGGACGATAAACCGCTGGGATTCGGGCTGGTTGGCGGCCCACGTGACCTCGAGCGAGATCGTTCGATCGTCTTCGCAGCGGATCATCGCCGTCGCGGAGTCCTCGACGTCGAAGACCGCGTCCTCGGTCTCGGCGTACCAGTCGCCGGGGTCGACGTAGTCCTCGCGGTCGCCGAACTCGGTCCGGGTGACGGCGAACACCTCCTCGACCGAAGGGTACTCCATCAGGTAGAGCGCGAAGTCGATCGCGTGGACGCCGATATCGACGACGGCGCCGCCGCCGGCGAGTTCCTTGCTGGTGAACCAGGAGCCGACGCCGGGGATGCCGCGCCGTCGGACGTAGTTCGCGTCGACGTGGGTGATCTCGCCGAAGTGACCCTCGCGCTGGTAGTCTTTGAACGCCTCCGCCGCGGTCGAGAGGCGGTTGTGGAAGTTCACCATGCAGAAGCCGTCCGCGTCCGCGGCCGCCGCGGCGATCCGCTCCGCGCTCTCGAGGTCGTTCGCGAGGGGTTTCTCGCAGAGGACGTTGTACCCGCGCTCCAGCGCGGCGACGACCGCGTCCTCGTGGAACGCGTTCGGCGTGGAGACGGCGATCGCGTCGAGGTCTTCGGCGTCGTACATCGCCTCGAACTGCTCGTACGTGGTCGCGTCGTAGCTCTCCGCGAACGCCTTGCGCGTCTCGGCCACGAGATCCGCGCCCGCGACGACCTCGTGGCCGAAGTCCGCGGCGTTCGAGGCGTGTACCTGTCCCATGAATCCCAGTCCGACGACACCGAGCCTGACGCGATCGTTCGGATTACTCATACGTCGAGTAAATCAGTTCACCAAGGAAAGTGTTGCGAGTGGTGTCGGCGATACGGGGGGTGCGTTCGCACTCGGATCAGAGTCCCGACGGGATCGGACCGATCGAGGAAAATGTGACGGAGACGCGGCGCAACCGACGCACCTTTGCCGCCGCCGGCCAGCCCATCGCACATGGCTATCCGATTCGTGACGGGGAACGAGGGCAAGGTCAGGGAAGCACGCGAGTACTTCGAGGGAATCGAAGCCGTCGAGCGGGTTGCCCACGACTACACGGAGATTCAGAGCGACTCGCTCGAGGCGATCGCAGCCCGCGGCGCGCACGAGACGTTCGACGCGCTCGGTGGCGAGGAACCGGTAGTCGTCGACGACACGGGCCTGTTCGTCGACGCCCTCGGCGGCTTTCCGGGACCGTACTCGGCCTACGTCGAGGACACGGTCGGCGTCGATCGGCTCTGGCGACTGGCGAAGGGCGAAGAGAACCGTCGCGCCCGGTTCCGGACGGTACTCGCGTACGCGGACGAGAACGGGACCGAGACGTTCGACGGGGCCGTCGCCGGCACGCTGGTCGCACCCCGGGGCGAGGGCGGGTTCGGGTACGACCCTATCTTCGAGTACAACGGACGGACGCTGGCCGAGATGAGCACCGAGGAGAAGAACGCGATCTCCCACCGCGGCCGGGCGCTGGCGAAGTTCGCGGAGTGGTACGGCGAACGCCGCCCTTGATATCGTATTTTTCCGATTATCTTCTCTCCAGAGTCGTATTGATATTCCGTTGTGTGGCGACTTCTGTGGAATCAGGCTATCTACCCTATAGACTTATATCGGTGTAATTCGATATTGGATGTGAGGACACGAGATGACGGAGAGCCGTATCGCGTCAAGAGTCCTGATCGGGAAATCACGATATGACTGACGGAAACCCCCTCACGGACGCCTGCTGTGCGGTCGAACAACTGTACGACGACGTCGAGAACCCCGTCGCCGACCTCGAGCGCTTGCGATCGGACGCGGATCGGATCGAAACGCAGGCTGCCGTCTTCGGGGCGTTCGCGAACGAACACCGGGTTCGGATTCTCGAAGCGCTCCGCGACGGGGAGCGGTGCGTCTGTGAACTGCAGGTCGTCCTCGAAGCGCCGCAATCGACCGTGGCGACGCACCTCCGGACGCTCCGCGACGTCGGCCTGGTCAAGAGCCGAAAGAAGGGGCGCTGGACGTACTACCGTATCGCCGACACCGCGGTCTTCGAGTTGCTCGACGTCGCCGCCGCGATCGACGTCCCGATCGACGACTAACGCGAGACCCGTCGGCGATCCGACCGAATCCACGAACGAGACACCACACCGATGACAGACGAGACATTGACCGACGACGCACCGGCTGACGGCGAGACGACGCCGACCGACCCCGCGACCCGCCGATCGACCGTCCGCGAAGAGTACGGCTCGATCGCGAGCACGAACGGCGACTGCTGCGGCGGGGAGAACGCGAGCGCCACCGACGACGGCCCGGCCGCGGAGCGCGCGTGCTCGGTCGGCTACGACGCGGCCGATCTCGAGGGCGCACCCGACGACGCGAACCTCGGGCTGGGCTGTGGAAACCCGATCGCGATCTCGAACCTCGAGCCCGGCGAGACGGTGCTTGACCTCGGCTCCGGCGGCGGCTTCGACTGCTTCCTCGCGGCGCGCGAGGTCGGCCCCGACGGAACGGTGATCGGCGTCGACATGACGCCGGAGATGATCGACACGGCCCGAACGAACGCCCGCGAGAGCGACCTCGAGAACGTCGAGTTCCGTCTCGGCGAGATCGAACACCTTCCGGTCGCCGACGGGACGGTGGACGCGATCATCTCGAACTGCGTCGTCAACCTCTCGCCCGAGAAGCCGCGGGTGCTCGCGGAGGCGTACCGGGTGCTTCGACCCGGCGGCACGATCGCGATCTCGGATCTGGTCGCGACCGAACCGCTTTCCGAGGAACTCAGGGAGGACCCCGAGGCCGTCACCGCCTGCGTGGGCGGCGCCGCGACGATCGACGAACTGGAACGCTGGCTCGCCGAGGCGGGCTTCGTCGACGTCTCGATCGCCGTCGAGGGCGAGTGGGTGCCGTCCGACGAGACGCCGGTCGTCTCCGCACGGATCGAAGGGCGGAAGCCGGCGTAACGGGGTCGAGCGCGACTACGCTCTGGGATCCCGGTCGGGGCCCGGATAGTCGTCGCCTTCGATGGCCGCGTAGAGGCTTTCCGGATCGAACAGCCGAGCGAAGGCGTCCGGCGAACGGACGCTGACGGAGACGCGCGGTTGCAGCCGCAGCCCCGCTTTCGCGGAGCCGAGTCGCTCGTCGTAGGAGAGCAGGTGCGCGGCGTCGCCGCGGTAAGCCGACGCCAGCGCCGGATGATCTTCCTCGGGGTGGTCGACCGCGACCCGATCGGTCTCGAGTCGCTCGCGGTGGGCGGCCGCGAGGTCCGGATCGGCCAGCGCCGCGACGATGCGCTCGGTTCGATCGAGCAACGGGTCGCTCGCGACCAGGTCGATCCAGGAGTGGCGCCGAACGTGATCGAGCGCCTCGCGGGCGTCGCCGCCGACGAGCAGATCGGCCGCGAGCACGTCCGCGTCGGCGACGACGCGAGCGGGGTTCGGCTGCTCACTCATCGGCTCTCTCCTCCTCCTGTTTCGCGTACGTCTCTCGGACGGCTTCGAGATCCACGTCGTACGCCCGACTCCGATCGAACAGGTCGGCCCAGCTCTCGGTCATCGGCGGCCATTCGAACCCCGTCGTGAAAAACTCGCACCTATCGATCGAGCAGCCAGACGACGCCGGCGCCGAGCGCGAACGCGACCCCGACGTTGACCGCGACGCCGACCAGACCGACGCCGGCGACGACCGCCAGGGATCGCACGCCGCTGACGGGCGCTACGGCCGCGCGGCCGAGTTCGAGGGCGACGACGACCAGCAGGACGCCGAGCAGCGCCAGCGGGAACGCGGCGAACAGCGCGCCGGCGGCGACGAGCGCGAGCGCGAGGTACCCGACCCCGAGCAGGACGTTCGCGCCGCCGGTGCGGGCGCCGAACGCGTACTTGCCGGCGAGGCCGCCGCTGCCGTGACACATCGGGACTCCGCCGATCGGGATCGCGGCGAGGCAGGTGACGCCCATCGTCTGCGAGAGGTCGTCGGCGGAGACGTCCCGATCGTAGAGGTCGCCACAGAGCAGCGCGGTCGCGATCGCGGCGTTGCCGAGCGTCATCCCGAGCTGGGCGACGGTACCTTCCAGCGCGGCGCCGCTGACCGACGGCGCGCCCGCGGGAAACAGCGTCAGCCGTGGCGCCGCGGGCGTCGGAACGCCGGCCGTCGCCACGGCTGCGATGGCGCCGATTCCCAGGACGACCAGAACGCTCGGCTGACGGTAGCCCGCGATCGCGAGGACGGCGACGACGGCGAACCCGGCCGCGGCGACCGGAACGCTCTCCAGCGAGAGGCCGACCGCGGCCTCGAGCAACAGCAGGGCGACGGCGAGTTGGACGCCGCGAACGACGGGTTCGCCGACGATCCGCTGCAGTCGATCGACGAAGCCGAGACGGCCGATCGCCAGCAACACCGCGCCGGCGAGCAGTCCCGCGGTGGCCAGTTCCGGATAGGAGAGCGAACCGACGATCGCCAGCCCGACCAGCGCCTTCATCGGTTCGACCGACAGCGGTAACCCGTAGTAGAGCCCCCAGACGATCTGGAAGATCCCGAAGCCGACGAGCACGTGGGGCAGCGAGATCGCCGTCGTCGCGGCGAGGGCGACCAGCAGGGGAAGAACCGTAACCGAATCACCTAGCGCACCCGTCACTTCGCTCGGGGTAAATTCGAGCCCGCTATCTGTCTTCAACGGGGATGAGTGCGCCATCTGTGCCCGCTACGTGTGGCGGGAACTTCATCGTTTTCGGTAACCACATTCGTTTTCACGACCCGCGTGCGGTGAGCGAAATCGGTTACGTCTTCCCGTCTCGTCGAGGACCCGATCGCCTCGCCGAGGCTCGATTTCAGACCGTCGACGGCGTCGTCCGCCGGCGACCGGCGCGGACACCGCGGCTCGGTAATCGGTCCGGCGATCGGGCCGAGGATCGGTCGTCGTTTCGGCGGCGAAACCAGCATACTCAAGATCGATCGCCGAAATCCCTCGCGTGTGACCGACCTCGGCAAGATCGATCGGGCCTTCTTCGAACGACACGTCGCGTCGAACCTCGGCGCCGATCGCGGCGACGTCAACCTCGGGCCGACCCACGGCGTCGACTTCGGCGTCCTCGATATCGGCGGGCGGGCGCTGGTGACGGCGACCGATCCGCTCTCGATCCTCCCGGCGCTCGGGTTCGAGCGAGCGGCGCGATTCGCGCTGGATCTGATCCTCGCGGACGTGGCCGTCAGCGGGGTCTCCCCGTCGCACCTCTCGATCTGCTTTACGCTCCCCGAGACGATGACCGACGACGAGTTCGCGACGATCTGGGAGACGATCGACGCGGAGTGTGTGGACCTCGGCGTGGCGATCGTCACCGGCCACACCGCACGCTACTCCGATCCGTCCTACCCGTGGGTCGGCGCGGCGACCGCGATGGGCGTCGGCGACCACGGCGAAATCGTCCGCCCCGACGGCGCGCGGCCCGGCGATCGACTCCTCCTGACGACCGGTCCTGCCGTCGAGGCGGTCGGGCTGTTGAGTACGCTCTTTCCGGACCAACTGGACCTCCCCGAAGACGTCGTCTCCGCCGCCCAGGATCGGCTGGACGAAGTCCACTGCGTACGTGACGCCCTCACCGCGGCCGCGGCGGGGCCCGTGACGGCCATGCACGACGTCACCGAGGGCGGTCTCGCGGGGGCGGTAAACGAGATGGCCGACGGCTCCGGTACCCGGTTCGCGATCGATCGCGAGGCGGTGCCGATGCGGCCCGGCGTCGCCGAAGTGTGCGAGCACCTCGGGATGGACCCGTGGGCCGCCACCAGTTGCGGCTCGCTTCTGATCGCGGTCGATCCCGAGGGCGCCGAGGACGTGCGCGCGGCGCTGGATGCGCGCGGGACCGTTGCGGCCGAGATCGGTCGCGTCGAGGCGATCGAGGGCGAGACGGTCGATTCGGCGACCGGCGGCGAGGTCTTCGTGGACGGCGACCGACTCGAACACCCGGGAACCGATCCGTCGTGGGCGGCGTACGCCGACCTGGCGGGCGACGGATAACCGCCCGAACCGAGCGGTCGATCGACGCTACGGCGACGATTCCTCGAGATACGTCAGTACGCCCGCGACGTCGCCCTCGAGGCCCAGACTCCCCCACTCCGATCGGAGTTCGTTCGCGATCGCGATCGGATCGCCGGGACCGTCGACGCGTTCCGCGGCGTTCTCGACGGCCACGACCCACTCCGGGAGCATCCGTTCGTACGCTTCGAGCCGATCGACGGCGTCCGTTTCGACGCCGTAGTGGGGGTAGCAGTTCACCTCGGGCTCGAGCTCTCGGAGCCGTTCGACGGTCTCGACCGCGTCCTCGAGGTCGAACCGCGGCGGCTGCGTCGTCGGGTAGAGATCGCCGTCGAGTACCATCCCCGCCGCGTCGGCGGTGAACAGCGCGCCAGTCGACTCGTCGAAGAACGCGGCTTGGTGCGGCGCGTGGCCCGGCGCGTCGTGGACCGACAGCGTCCGGTCGCCGAGGTCGATCGCGTCGCCGCCCGCGATCGGCCGGGCGCGATCGGCGGGCACGAGATCGGGATCGCCGTAGGGTTCGGGCACGCCGACCGCCTCCTCGACGCTTCGTTTCAGTTTCGCGAGCAACTCGGCGTCGGTGAGAAAGTCGATCCCGCGCTCGTGGCAGCGAACCGTCGCGTTCGGACACGCCGCCGCCAGTTCGCCCGTTCCCCCGGCGTGATCGAGGTGGACGTGCGTGGGAACCAGGTGCGCGATGGCCTCGCGGTCGATGTCGAGTTCGTCCAGCGCTGCGAGAACGGCCGCCGGCGTGGTGTCGGCCGTTCCGGTGTCGAGTACCGCCGGATCCGGCGTATCGAAGATGTACACCGCCAGCTGACCGGGCTGGCGGAACAGCCTGCCGTCGACGCGGTAGACGTCGTCCGTCCCCGGAACGCGTTCGATGTCGGGCTCGCGACCGGTCATTGGACGGAGATCACGTTCCGGCGACTTGAAACCACCGCGGCGATCGGTAAACGAGGGGCGCGCTGGGCGCTCAACCCGCATCATCGATCCGACGGCAAGCCCGGATCGTGATCGAACTGCTGCGAACGCCGCGAAAATCCTTGCGGTGCTCGATTTCCAGGCCCGGCGAGACGTTCTGCGTCTCGCCTGCCGATCAACCGGCCGGGGCTTTCGCGGTGGTTTTAGTACTTCTCGGGGCGAACCAGCGTTCACGACGTTCGACGATCGACTTCCGGTCGGCACCATCACCGCTTTGTATAACAGGTGAATACACTCGATTATGAAAACGCCAGTACCCGAGACGAGACCGGTCGCGCTGACGATCGCGGGAAGCGACTCCGGCGGCGGGGCCGGAATCCAGGCCGACCTCGCGACGATGGCGACCCACGGGGTCTTCGGCACGTCGGCGATCACCGCGCTCACCGCCCAGAACACCCGCGGCGTCGAGTCGTCGTTCGCCCTCCCGGGCGAGGAGGTCGCGGCCCAGATCGAGGCCGTGACCGAGGACTTCGCGATCGGGGCCGCGAAAACGGGGATGCTCGCGACGGTCGAGATCGTCGAGACGGTGACCGAGCACGCGGCCGCGTTCGAGTTCCCGCTGGTGGTCGACCCCGTGATGATCGCGGCCTCCGGCGATCGGCTGCTCGAACCCGAGGCCGAACGCGCCTACGAGGACCTGTTCGCCGAGGCGGCGCTCGTCACGCCGAACGCCGACGAGGCCGAAGCGCTGACCGGGATCGCCGTTCAGGACGAGTCGAGCGCGCAGGAGGCGGGCGAGTCGCTCCGCGACCTGGGGGCCGACGCCGCGCTCGTCAAGGGCGGTCACGTGCCCGGCGAGACGGTGCGGGACGTGCTCGTGACGGCCGACGGCGCGACGACGTTCGAACACGAGCGGGTCGACACCGATGCGACCCACGGCTCCGGCTGTACGCTCGCGTCCGCGATCGCGTCCAGACTCGCCGGCGGGGACGACCTCGACGGCGCCGTCGAAGGCGCGACCGACTTCCTCGCGCGAGCGATCGAGCACTACTACGACGTCGGGAAGGGGCCGGGCGCGGTCAATCACTCGGTCGATCGGTCGTCGAACCGGTAGGCGGACGTCGTCGCCGCTTCGGACGGCGCTCACCGACGTTTATTACGGATCGGGTTCTCGATCCGGTATGGTCGAGAATCCGTTCGACGTCGAAATCCGCGTCGGCGAAGTGCTCGAGGCCGAAGCGTTTCCGGAGGCGAACAAGCCGAAGATGACCAAGCTCTGGATCGATCTGGGTGAGGAGCACGGCGAGGTCCAGTCCGCCGCGCAGTACGACCACCACTACGACCCCGAGGACCTCGTGGGACGGCAGGTGCTTTGCGCGACGAACCTCGGCTCGGTCCGGATCGCCGGCTTCAAATCCGAGGCGCTGACCGTCGGCGTCCCCGGCGAGGCGGAGTACCCGGTGCTCGTGGAGCCGGACAAGGACGTTCCGCTCGGCGGCCTGCTGTTCTGATCGACTGCGTTCGGCGACAGCATCACTTTCACCGCGGATCCCGCAGGGTTTTTGTAATGGACCGCGCAGTCACCGAACATGACCGAGGCGACGGGTATCGTCGGGGAGTTTCTCTCGCTCAAAGAGGAGACCGACGCGGACGTGTTGGCGATGCAGTGTGGCGATTTCTACGAGTTCTTCGCGGACGACGCCGAACTCGTCGCCGACGAGTTGGACCTGAAAGTCTCGCAGAAGTCCTCGCACGGGTCGTCGTACCCGATGGCGGGCGTCCCGATCGACGACCTCACGCCCTACCTCAAGGCGCTGGTCGAGCGCGGCTACCGCGTGGCGGTCGCCGACCAGTACGAGACCGACGACGGACACGCGCGCGAGATCGTCCGCGTCGTCACCCCCGGCACCCTGCTGGAGACGAGCGACGCCGACGCGCAGTACCTCGCGGCGATCGTCGACGGCAGCGAACTGGACTCGAACGGGCGCGGATCGGGCCGCGGCGGGTCGGGGCGCGGCCGATCGACGGCCGACGCGACCTACGGACTCGCCTTCGCCGACATCACCACCGGTCGGTTCCTCGTCGCCGAGGCCGAGGACGTCGACGCGGCGCTGACGGAACTGTACCGATTCGACCCCGTCGAGGTGCTGCCCGGCCCGGCGGTCCGATCGGACGACGCGGTGCTCAACCGGGTCCGCGAGCGGTTCGACGCGACGCTGACGCTCCACGAAACGGAGGCGTTCGCACCTAAACGGGCCGCCCACGCGGTCCGCGACCAGTTCGGCCGCGAGACCGTCGATCGGCTTTCGGTCGGCGCGGCGACCGTCGCAGCCGCGGGCGCGATCCTCTCGTACGTCGAGGAGACCGGCGCCGGCGTGCTCGCCTCGATGACGCGCATCCAGGCCCACCACGGCGACGACCACGTCACGCTGGACGCGACCACCCAGCGCAACCTCGAGTTGACGGAGACGATGCAGGGCGATCGCGACGGCACGCTGTTCGCGACGATCGACCACACCGAGACGAGCGCCGGGCGACGACTGTTGAAGGAGTGGCTCTGTCGGCCTCGCAGGTCGCTCGAGACGCTTTCGCGCCGCCAGGAGTCGGTCGCCGCGCTCGCCTCGGCCGCGCTCGCCCGCGACGAACTCCAGGACGCACTCGACGAGGCCTACGACCTCGAACGGCTGGCCTCGAAGGCGACCCACGGCAGCGCCGACGCGCGCGACCTGCTGGCGGTTCGGGAGACCCTCGCCGTTCTCCCCGCGATCGCCGAGACGATCGCCTCGACACCCGAGCTGGCGGACTCGCCGCTGTCGGAGATCGTCGACCGGCCCGACCGCGAGGCAGCCGACGAACTGCGCGAGCAACTGGCGGTGGCCATCGCCGACGATCCGCCGTCGACGGTGACCCAGGGCGAACTCTTCCAGCGGGGGTACGACGACGAACTCGACGAGGTGATCGATCGCCACGAGGAGGTCAGACGGTGGCTCGACACCCTCGACGAACGCGAGAAGCGCCAGCACGGCCTCTCGCACGTGACGGTCGATCGCAACCGGACCGACGGCTACTACATCCAGGTCGGCAAGTCCGTAGCCGACGGCGTCCCCGACCACTACGAGCAGATCAAGACGCTGAAGAACTCGAAGCGGTTCACGACCGACGAACTCGAGGAGAAAGAGCGAGAGATCCTCCGCCTCGAGGAGCGACGCGGTGACCTCGAGTACGAACTGTTCGAAACGCTCCGCGAAGAGGTGGCCGATCGCGCCGAACTCCTGCAGGACGTCGGCCGCACGCTCGCGACCGTCGACGCGCTCGCGAGCCTGGCGACCCACGCCGCGGAGAACCGCTGGGTGAAACCGAGCCTGCACCGCGGCGATCGACTCGCGATCGAGCAGGGCCGACACCCCGTGGTCGAGCAGACGACGGAGTTCGTGCCCAACGACGTCCGGCTGGGGCCGGCGGCTACGGCCGCCGGCCGAGAACGCGCCGGCGGGCGCGCAGACGAGGACCGAGACTTCCTCGTCGTGACCGGTCCCAACATGTCCGGGAAGTCGACCTACATGCGACAGGTCGCCTGCATCGTCCTGCTGGCCCAGATCGGCAGCTTCGTTCCCGCGAAGGCGGCCGAGATCGGTCTCGTCGACGGCATCTTCACCCGCGTCGGCGCGCTGGACGAACTCGCGCAGGGCCGATCGACGTTCATGGTCGAGATGAGCGAACTCTCGAACATCCTCCACGCCGCGACCGACGACTCGCTCGTCATTTTAGACGAGGTCGGCCGCGGCACCGCCACGTACGACGGCATCTCGATCGCCTGGGCCGCGACGGAGTATCTCCACAACGAGGTCAAAGCGAAGACGCTGTTCGCCACCCACTACCACGAACTGACCGGCCTCGCCGAGAACCTCCCCCGCGTCGCCAACGTCCACGTCGCCGCGGACGAGCGCGACGGCGACGTCACCTTCCTGCGAACCGTCCGCGACGGGCCCACGGACCGCTCCTACGGGATCCACGTCGCCGACCTCGCGGGCGTCCCCGGCCCCGTCGTCGATCGCGCCCGCGACGTGCTCGATCGGCTGCGCGAGGAGAAGGCGATCGAGGCCAAGGGCGGCGGCTCGAACGAACCCGTTCAGACGGTGTTCGACGTGTCGAGCGGGCAGTTCCGCGGGCCGGCGAACGCCGACGGGGGTGAGCGAACCCGCGGTTCGCGATCCTCGCCGGAAGTTTCCTCCGACGCAGGGGGACCGAAAGACGCGCTCGACCCCGAAATCGAACGCCTGCTCGACGAGATCGAGTCGATCGACGTGAACACGACGCCGCCGGTGGAGCTGATCGCGAAGGTCCAGGAGTGGCAGGACCGACTCCCGGAGTGATCTCGTCGGAAGCGATCGATCGGCCGAAAAGGAAAGAAGTGACATATTTTGAGCAGTGAGTGGAAGATGATGTGAGATGGAACGGTCTATTTCGGTCGCCTCGATTCGAAAACTGAAAATTCAGCCGCAATCAGGCGTTCAAACCTAACTAACGCGTCCTACCTGTTGCTCGATCCCACGTTTCCGAACGACCGTTCGTCGATCGAACTATCCCCGGTACGTGGGCCAAATATGCGTATTTAGCGCGGTTTGGTATTCAGGGCGAAGGAATCCCTCGTAGTTACTGTTCGTCGATGTGTTCTTCCAAGTAATAGAACGATTATATTTCTATTCGGGGTGCCGTTGCAGGTCGACCGCGAGGTACCGCTCTGCCCAGTCAGCGCCCGTCGTACTCGCGACCTCGTGGAGCCGTTCGAGTTCGGCGACGGCGTCCTCGCGTTCGTCGACGCGCAAGTCGTGTTCCAATCGGGGTGCCTCCGGGTGGAACACGGAGAGTGCGGCGCTCTGTGCATGGGCGCCGCGCTTGTCGCCGCCCGCGTTCTCGCCGGCGCGGAGCGCACGGAGGAGCCGTTCGTCCAGCGGCCGATCGGCGCTCCCCTCGAACGCCTCGGCGATCGCGTCGAGGACGCCGCCGTCGATGAGCAGGTTGCCCGCGACGGTGTAGCCGTCGCCCTCCAGGTGGCCGGCCCACGAACCGCAGTCGTCGCCCGTCACCGCGACGGCCGCTCCCGACGAATCGACGCCGTGGACCTGTCTCAGGGTCGCGTCCGGGTCCGCGTCGAGTTCCGATCGGACGACGTCGCCGACCGATTCGCCGCCCTCGAGTCGGCGGGTCGCCCGGACGCCGATCGGCGTGTTCGTCGTGGCCTGCGTACAGACCGCGCCGCGCCGGCACACGAACGCGGCCGTCGAGCCGACCGCGATCGCCTTCGTCGCGATGGCCGCGCCGTGTCGCCCGTTCGCGGTCGCGCAGATGGAGAACGTCACTTGCGTTTCACCTCCGCGCTCGGCTCCGACGACGATCGCTCGTGAACCGGGTCGCTCATCGCCTCGCGCGAGAGGTGACAGGCGATGACGTGGTCGTCTCCGTCGACCGATTCGAGCGCGGGTTCGTCGCGCTCGCACTCGCCGCCGATCTTCTTCGGACAGCGGGTGTGGAACGGGCAGCCCTGCGGCGGGTCCAGGGGACTGGGAACCGTCCCCTCGAGAAGGATGCGCTCGGTCTGCTGGTCCGGATTCGCGTGGGGGACGGCCGAGAGCAGGCTCTCCGTGTACGGGTGGTACGGCGGCTCGAACACCTGCTCGACCGTGCCGAACTCGGCGATCTTGCCGAGGTACATGACCGCGACGCGATCGCAGAGGTGCCGGACGACGCTGATGTTGTGCGAGATGAACAGGTACGAGAGCCCGAACTCGTCCTGGACGTCGTCGAGCAGGTTGAGGATCTGCGCCTGCACCGAGACGTCGAGCGCCGAGAACGGCCGATCGGTCCGGTGGAGGTTCGCGGAGAACTCGGCCTCGACGATCGGACGCGCGGCCGAGTTGGTCGTCGTCTCAGTTCACCATCGCCGAGAACCGCCACACACAGATATCATTGAGAGTGATAGAATAGCGTTTGACAGTTTAGGGATTGAACTCGTGGAAGATCGACGATCGAAACTCCGATGCAGCCATCCCGTCCGACGCTCTGGGGCGTACGAGTGCGTGCACGGAAGTGGTTGAAGAGTTGATGATGAAAGCGGGATTATATGGGTATTATTTCACTATATGGGATAAAAGATGGCGTTTTATCGGTGATTTGCTTCGACAGTGACCACCGGCCAACGTTTCGTCGGTCGGCCGGACCATTTGAACGCCCGATCGTCGGTCGACGGACGAACGGGCCGTGTAGTCGCCGGTCCAAAAATAATGGTTATCGTATCTAATCCGAGAATTATCGGATTTAAAACACTTCTAAACCGGCGGTCAGACGCAAGATCTCCGCGGTGACTCCGTCTTCGGGAGGTGATCCGCTCGACGTCAGTTCGATGGGCGTCCTGCTGTCCGCTCACGCGCGTACCGTGTCCGTCGAGTCGGCGCCGACGTCGCTGCTTCCGTCCCGCTCGTCGGTGTCGTGCCTGCCGACGACGACGTTGACCGCCGCGCCGACCAGCAAGACGAAGGCGGTGCCGTAGAGCCAGACGAGCAACAGGATGATGGCCCCGAACGTCTCGTAGGTGCCGACGGTGTCCACGAGTTCCACGTAGATGCTGAACACGCCCTCGAGAAGCACCCAGCCTGCGGCCGCGACGATCGTCCCCGGAAGCACTTCGCGGGCCGTCACGTCCGGATTGGGAAAGACATAGTACATGGGGAAGAAGGCGATCGAGAGGCCGACGAATAGCGACAGCGGCGCCAGGCTCTCGACGATCGGGTGCTCGAACGCGGTCATCGTGGTCGCCGCGAAGCCGGCGCCGACGGTCGCGATCAGGATGGCGACGAAGACGACGATCCCGTCGAGCAGTCGTCCGGCGAACGATCGCCGTTCGGTGCCGTACAGTTCCTCGAAGGCGGTGCTGACGCCCCGGAAGATGCGCAGCATTCCCCAGAGCAGGGAGACGATGCCGATGAGCGACGCGCCGGCGCGCTTCGAGGCGTGCGTCAGGGCTTCGTACACGAGGCCCTTCCCGGCGGGACTGAGGTGCTCGCGCGACACGGCCACGATCTGTTCGGTGAGGTACTCGTTGCCGACGGCGCCGGCGACGATGAAGAGCAGGAGCAACAGCGGGAGGATCGAGAGGAACGCGGCGTGGGCGATGCTGCCCGCCATGAACGTCACGTTGTGCTCGCGGACGAGCGCGACGACCTTTCGGGCGACGGTGATGGCCCGTCGCACGTTCATAGCGGAAAAACGGGAGGTTCGGCGAAAAGCGGGGTGCCGGCACACGCTACCCGGGTCGACGGGACTCTCCGAACTCGACCCGCCGTCTCACCGTCCGGTCCATTTCGACACCGTTCCGTTTCGCCGATCCCGGATCCGACTGCTGTGCTTTTGCCGATCGGGCACCTACGCGTGGTATGCGAAGGCAAATCGCTGTGCTCGCCGCGGGCGTCTGCGGCCTCCTCGCGGCCTGGATCGGCTGGGGCGCGTACGTCCTCGGAACGACCGAACGCGTTCCCGCCGAGACCCTCGACCGCGACGGTCCCTTCGAACTCCGGCGCTATCCGGCGACGGTTCTAGTCGAGACGACCGCTCCGGACCGATCGACGGCGTTTCGACGCCTCTTCCGGTACATCTCGGGGGAAAACGGAACCGGCGACGAACTCCCCATGACCGCTCCCGTCACCACGCACGGCGAGACGGGTTCGGTAGCAGAACCGGTTCGATCGGCCGATCGGGGCGGCGACGCCGTGACGACGACGGCGCCGGTCGGGACGGATCGATCGGTCGGCGGGATCACGATGGCGTTTTTCCTTCCCCCGACGTACGCGGTCGACGCGGCGCCGATCCCGACCGATCCGGACGTCCACCTCGTCGTCGAACCCTCGCGAACGGTCGCCGTCCACCGATTCTCCTGGTACGCGACGCCGGATCGAGTCGATCGAGCGCGACGGTCCCTGTTCGCGGAACTCGACGACCGAGTCCTCGAGCACCACTACGATCCGGCGTTGCTCCAGTACAACGACCCGTGGACGCCACCGTTCATGCGACGGAACGAAGTGGCCGTCACCGTCGAGCGCTGACCGGTCGCGAGAGCCGCCGGTCCCAACTGACTTCGGGTTCCGGTCCCAAGGAGGCGGTATGAGCGCCGATTCGGGACCCCACTTGTCGGTCGCGGAGTTCGTCGAGTACTGCCGGACGCAGGCCGCGCTCCTGTCCGGCCGCGTCGAAACGATCGACGACGAGGCGACCGCTCTCCTCGACGAGATCGACGACGGGATGGCCGAGGTTCGATCCCGCCTCGAGAAACAGGGCGCTGGCGGTGCCGGACCGGTCTCGCCCTCGACGGCGGGCAGCGCCGATCGCGACGCCGACCTCGCGTCGATCGAGGAACTCCAGCGGGATCTCGAGGAGAAGCAGGCGATCGTCGACGCCAAACAGGCCCGAATACAGGCGTTTCAGGAGTTGGCGGTCGGCTACACGGACCTCGCCGAGGAGCTCTCGACGTCGATCGATGACGGCCGGGAGGCGCTGACGCGCGTGGTCGAGTTCGAGGCCGATCGGGACGCGCCCGCGTACTTCGACGATCGGCAGACGGTGCTCGAAGCCGCCCTCGAAGGAAGCGAGCGGCGCGAGTCGGATTCCGACGCGTCGTAAGGCGATCGGTTCGGACCGATCGGCGCGCGACGGCGTGACGGCCGGGTGCGACGGGCCCGCGGGTTCGATCGGTGTCGATCGCCGAACGGTTTATTCGAATTCGTCGCGTGCTCCCACGCATGTCGCCGACGACCCACAGGTGCACCTGTGGTGCGACCCTCCGGTTCCGCCAGGACATCCGCAAGGAGACGACCGGCGTCTATCCGACCTGGAAGTGTAGCGACTGCGGGACGCCAGTCCCCGGTATGATCGCGGAGCGACTCCGCCACCAGCACCCGTCGTAGTCGCCGGGCGCCGGTCCCGTCGTAGTCGTCCGACACCGTCTCTGTCGGAGCCGTCTCGCACCGGTATTCGTCGCGGTGACCGACCGCGTTCGATCCCGATCCGGATTTCCTCGAGGGATCGATCGCCTTCGGACCGGTGTGACGGTCGGGGACTCGATCGACGCGCGTCTCGGGGGAGCGAACCGTTCCGGGCACCCGAACGCTTTATCCGGTTCGGTTGAGTGACAGTCACCATGTTCTGGCGATCCCCTCCGCGCCGGTACGACCGTCGAGGCGTCCGCTATCTGACCGTCGGTACGGCGATCGTGCTCCTCGTCGTCACGGCGGGCTGCGCCGGATTTCTCGGTGGCGACGATCGGGACGGCGTCGACGGCGATCCCGTCGCGCAGGTCCCGGCGAACGCGACGACGCTCGTCCACCTCGACGCCGCGGCGCTCGCCGACGGCGAGGGCGACCGGTTGCTCGCCGACCTCGAAGCCGCCGAGGGCGACGCGGCTGACACCGCCGAAATGGTGCGGGACCTCGAGAACCGGACCGGCCTCGATCCGCTGGCGACGACCGGACTGCTCCGGTTCGAACTCGCCGACGGGGCGGGGACCGGGTACGTCGTCGAGACCGATCGGTCCGAGGCCGACGTCGTCGCGGCGATCGAGGATCGGACGGGCGTCGAGTACGAACTGACGGCGGCCAGCGGTGCGGACGTCCTCTACGAACCCGTCGACGCCGACGGGAACGCGGAGCCCGCGTTCGTCGGCGTCCACGGCGACGGCCGCTACGTGGTCGGCGACGAAGCCGCGGTCCGGGCCTCGCTCGACGTCCGGTACGGCGAGGCCGATGCGATCTCGGGGCCGGTTCGCGACGCCTACGACGACGCCGTTGCGGACGGCGCCGCGCTGACCGTCGCGAGCGAACCGTCCGGATCGATCGTTCCCACGGAGTACGAGGCCTTGATTCCGCTCGATTTCGACGTCTTCGGCGAGGTCGTCGCCACCAGCCGACGGTACGACGCGGCCGACGAGGGGATCGCCGTCGACGTCGGGCTGTCCGTCGAAGACGAATCCGACGCCGCCGAGCTCGAGGAGGTCGTCCGCGGCGCGATCGGCTACCTGATCGAGAACCCGCTCACCGATGAGACGGTCGCCGACGCGCTGGAGACGGTCGCGGTCGATCGCGAGGGAACGACCGTCACGCTCGCCTACGAGGGCGACGTCGACGCCGTCCTCGCCCTGTTCGAGGAGGTGTAGCCGGGCGTGGACCTCCTCGCGCTGTTGCGGAAGGAAGCGATCGCTACCCGTCGCAACCTCGGCCTCGCGATCGTCCTCCTCGTGGTATTGCCCGGGGCGATCGTCGCCGGGACCCTCGTCTTCGAACAGACGATTCCGCGGGACGTGCCGGTCGGCGTCGTCGCCGACGACGGCGCGTCCGCGAACGACGTCGCGATCGTCCGCGCGGGTATCGCGTCGTTCGCGACGCCGCAGGAGTACGAGACGAGCGATGAGGCCACCCGCGCGCTCCGGCGCGAGGAGATCTACCTGGTGATACGCGTTCCCGGATCGCTCATGGACTCGGAGGCGAACGCGACCGTGACCGTCCGATCGGACCACGCGTTCGTGCCGTTCGAGGAACCGGTCGACGAGAGCGTCGGCCTCGTCGAATCCGAACTCGATCGGGCGTTCCCGGCGACCGTCTCCGTCGAGCACGAGCGGGTCGGCGATCCCCGGACCCTCTCGGAGTTTCTCGTCCCCACCGGCGTGTTCGTCTTCGTCGTCCTGTACGCGCTCGTCTACCTTCCCTACCAGGTGCGCTCCGAGCGACTGGTACTCGATCGCCTGCAGACCGAATCCCGGCTGGATCTCGTCGTCGCGAGCAAACTCCTCTTTCACGGCGCCCTGCTCGTGATCCCGGCGGCGATCGTCGCCGCTGTCGCGGCCTGGGCGGGTATCGACGTCGCGGCGCTGTCCCCGTCGACCCTGTTCGTTCTGGCGGTGACGTTCGTCTATCTCGCGGCGATCGGGCTGGCCGTGTGCTTCGCCCTCCGGCTGACGAAGACGGCGCTGTTCGCCAACCTCGCCGTTGCACTGGGCGTCTTCGCCCTCTCGAGTCTCGTCTATCCCGTGGGTTTCTTCTCGCCGGTCCAGGGGACCATCTCGCGCGCGCTCCCGACCCACTACTCGGCGATCGCGATCCGGAGCACGATGCTTCGAGACGCGCCGATCGCCCTGTACGCCGATTACCTGTCCTGGCTCGCGGCGACGGCGATCGGCTCGCTCGTCGCCCTGAAACTGGCGCTCGCGGTCTACCAACGGAGGCGATAACGAATGGAGACGACCGCCGACGATACGACTACCGACGACGCCGACGACGCGACGGATCTCGCCGCCGATCCCGACGGGACCGACGCCCCGCTCGCGCTGTCGAACGCGACGAAACGATACGGGAAAACGACAGCACTCGAAGGGGTCAGCCTCGCGTTCGAACCGGGGACGTTCCACGGCCTTATCGGGCCGAACGGTTCGGGCAAGACCACCCTGTTCGCCCTTCTCGCAGGACTCGCCCGACCGACCAGCGGCCGGGTCGATCGCGCGTCCGCGTCGGTCGGCTACAGCTTCCAGGAGCCGCGGTTCTACCCCGACCTGACCGTCCGGGAGAACCTCGCGGTCTTCCGTGGCTTCGTCGACGATCCGCCGCCCGAATCCTGGACCGAGACGCTGCTCGACGAACTTCGGCTCGCCCCCGCCGCCCACCGCCGGGCCGACGAACTCTCGGGCGGGTTCCGCACGAAACTCGACCTCGCACTCGCGCTGGTCAAGCGCCCGCGGTTCCTGTTGCTCGACGAACCGCTCGCCGACGTCGACGAGTATTCCCGGCGACGGATCCGATCGTTTCTCGCGTCCTACCAGCGTGAGAGCAATCGAACCGTCGTCGTCTCGACGCACAACGTCGCCGCCTTCGCCGATCTGTTCGATCGGGTCACGGTCATCGTCGACGGGGAACTCCGGATCGACGGTCCGCCCGAAGAGGACGTGCTCGCCCAGTACCGATCGGCGCTCGACTGACGACCGCGACCGGATTCCGAGTCCGGAACGCATTTGACTAACCGGTTAGTCAATTCGTACTGATGGCGGACGCCGACGAGGAGATCATGGATGCGATCTATCGCGCGCTCTGTGAGCACGGGTACGCCGAGCTGACGATGCAGCGCATCGCGGATCACACGGACAAGAGCAAGGCGACGCTTCACTACCACTACGACACGAAAGAGGACTTGCTGCAAGCGTTCCTGGAGCACGTGGCGGACTGGTACGAGTCCGAAATCGTCGTCGACTCGGCCGACCCCGAAACGCGGCTGCGATCGGTCGTGTCGACGGTGTTCGATCGGGCCGAAGAGGATCGCGGGGAGTACCCGACCGCCCTGCTAGAGATCAAAGCGCAGGCGCCGTACAACGAGGCCTACCGCGAGCGCCTGCGGACGCTCGACGAGCGATTCCGTCGAACGGTCGCGGAGGCGGTTCGGGACGGCATCGACGAGGGCGTCTTCGCGGACGCCGATCCGCACGGGGTCGCGCGGTTCGTCGCCACCGCGACGAACGGCGGCCACACTCGCGAGGTCGCGCTCGGGGAGGACCCCGCCGAAACGCGGACCCTCGTCGAGACGTACCTCGAATCCACCCTCGGCATCGACTTCGACGGGGAGGGGGAGACTTGATGTTCAAAGGCCCCGACGAACTCGACCTCACGAGCGGCGGGATCGGGTGGCCGCTGTTCTATCTCTCCATTCCGATCGTCATCACGAACCTGCTGCAAACCGCCTACAACCTCGTCGACACGTTCTGGCTGGGACAGTACTCGACGACGGCGCTGGCGGCCATCTCCTTTGCGTTCCCGATGGTTTTCCTGCTGATCTCGCTGGGCATCGGTCTCTCGGTGGCTGGGTCGGTGCTGGTCGCCCAGAACGTCGGCGCGGGCGACGATCGGCAAGCGGAGTACGCCGCCTCCCAGACCGTGCTGTTCTCGTTCGTCGCCGCGGCCATTATGGGCGCCGTCGGCTACGTGGCCGTCGACGACTTGTTGCGCCTGTTCGGGGCGGCCCCGGACACGCTGGCGGCCGCGACTGCGTACATGCAGGTGATCGCGATCGGACTGCCGCTGATGTTCGGCTTCTTCATCTTCATCTCGCTGATGCGGGGGTACGGCGACACGGTCACGCCCATGCTCGTGATGTTCGGAACCGTCGTGGTCAACATGATCCTGGATCCGTTTCTCATCTTCGGGTGGACGGTCGTAACCGACGCTCCGCTGGTCGGAACGATCGCGTTCCCGGAACTGGGGATCGAGGGGGCCGCGTACGCGACGGTCTTCTCCCGAGGCGTGGCGATGGTCGTCGGGATGGCGATCATGCTCCGCGGAACCCGCGGCGTCAAGATCCGACCGGCGGACATGCGGCCGGATCTCGCGTACTTCCGGAAGATGCTCGACATCGGGATCCCCGCCTCGGTCGAGGGGACCGCGCGGGCGGCGTCGGTCAACGCGATGCTCCTGGTCGTCGGCGCGTTCTCGACGACCGTCGTCGCCGGTTACGGGATCGGCATCCGCGTCTTCTCGGTGATCTTCCTGCCGGCGATCGCGGTTTCGCAGGGCGTCGAGACCATGGCCGGGCAGAACATCGGCGCCCGAAAGCCCGAGCGCGCCGGCCAAACCGCGCATTTCGCTTCGAAGGCGATGTTCCTCGTCCTCGGGGCGATGGGCGCGTTCATCTTTCTGGTTCCGACGCCGATCGCCGCCGTGTTCACGGACGATCCAGGCGTCGTCGCGGTGGCTGCCGAGTTCCTCCGGTACGTCGCGCTCACGTTCGGCTTCATCGGCGTGATCCGCGCGTACACCGGCGTCTTCCGCGGCGCCGGACAGACGCTGGTGGCCGCGGCGATCGCGGTGTTGTTCCTGGGTCTGATCCGACTGCCCGTCGCGGCGGCGCTGAGTCACGGGGTCGGCCCCGTCACCCTTCGAATCGCCGACTGGTCGATCGCGGTCCCGGCGCTCGTCGAGTCGATCGGACCGCTCGGCATCTGGTGGGGGTTCATCGTTTCGAACGTCGCCGGCGCCGTCATCGCCTACGGCTGGTTCCGCCGGGGAACCTGGCGCACCGGCGACGTCAGGGGCTCGCCGGATCGGGAACCCGCCGGCGCGGAGGCGGAGGACGTCGAACCGACGACCGACGACTGACGGGCGACGTTAGAGTTCGCCGCGCAGAACGATCTCCTCGTCGATCGTCGCGATCATGTCCTCGGTCACCAGGTAATCTTCCTCGTCCTCGCCCTCGACGCCGAGTTTCGCCAGCAGGTGTTCCGCGACGCTCGGGTTCGGGTCGACGGCCGCTCGATCCCGCTCGACGCTCGCGACGATCCCGAGTTCCTTCCCCTCCGCATCGACGACCGTCTTTCCGATTTCGTCGTCCGTGAGTGTCGCTGCCATCGATCGCCGGTAGGACGGGCAGCGGAGTAATTGGGGTCCTTTCTCGTGCTTGCTCGCGGGCTGCACACGCGCCCCGGGAGTATTATCAGCAGGGTCGACGATAGTACCGCCGACGGCCGCGACCGCCGTAGGCGCGGGCTCGACTTCCCATGACGCACACGATCGAAATCAGCGACGACCTCAAGGACCGACTCGACAGTCACCGCGACGAGGGGCAATCCTACGAAGAGCTCGTCGAGGAACTAGTGTCGATTTACGAAACGGAAGGGACGTTCCTCCAGGAAGGATATTCGGAGTGACGCGGACGCCCGCGATCTTTCGCCCGGCGCGAGCGCCCCGGCTCCGTCGATCAGCCGGGGCCGTCCGCAACCGTCTCCGGCCGATCGAGTAATCCCGCGTTTCGATCGCGCTCGGCCGCGCGGACCCCGCGAACGGACGATCGCCGCGGGATCGACGGCGGACCGCGAACCGCCAATCGCCGATTGGAGATCGGTAATTCGAGCGCGCTGTCGTGGCCACGCCGCGTCCGGGCGGATCGATCGCGGTCGGTCCACGAGCCGCGTCGGTGCGGACTAGTAACGGCGAACGGCGCGGCTGTACCGTTCGAATAACAATGCGATCGCGACCCTACGCAGTCCGTATGAGCGCCCAAACGAGCAGTTCACGAGAAGTACCGGCCAGCATCGACTCGCCGCGTGCGAAACTCGTGTACCTCTACCTCGACGCGAGCGAGGGCGCGACCGTCGAGGAGATGCAACACGATCTCGACATGCCCAAGATCTCGCTGTTGAGCCTGTTGCAGGCGCTCGCGGCGCAAGACCTGGTCGGCAGGGGCGACGGGAGGTACGTCTGCCAGTGACCGTTTCCCCGACGGTGCGAGCGCGGACGGTCGCGATCGAGTCGCGAACGCGGAGCGGTGACGGGTCCGGTCCGATCGCGGGTTCGCGGAGCGGTTACCCGACCGAGGGGCCGCCGTAACGTGGACGATGCGACTGCTGGTCGCACTCGACGACTCGGAGCCGGCGTGGGCGGCTCTCGAATTCGCGTGCGCCGAACACGGCGAGGACGACGTGATAGTGGTCCACGCGGTCGATCCCTCCGAAAGCGGCTACGGCGAGTTCGCCCACCTCGGGACCGCGGCGATAGTCGAGCGACAGCGGGTGCGCGCGGACGCGCTGTTTGAGGCGGCCCGCTCGCGTGCCGCGGTCCACGGGTGTTCGATCGAGACGGAAACGCTCATGGGGCGACCGGCGGACGCGATCGTCGGATGCGCGGCCGACCGCGGGATCGATCGGATCGTCGTCGGCAGCCACGGTCGAACGGGCGTCTCGCGGATCCTGCTCGGAAGCGTCGCGGAAGGAATCGCCCGACGGGCGTCGGTTCCCGTGACGATCGTCGGATGAACGCGCGATCGGAGCGGCGGCGAAAAACATACGGTACCGTACCTGTCCAAATTATGTCACGCGATCGCGACTGAATAGACTAATTACAGTCCGAGATAGTCCATTCCCTATGAACAACCGCTACGATGTGGTGATCGCCGGCGCCGGCCCCGCTGGCGCTCAGTGTGCTCGCGATCTCGCCGCTCGCGGGTACGACGTCGTCGTCCTGGAGACGGAATCGGAGGACGAGTTCCCGCGCCAGAGCAACAAGTCCACCGCGGGAACGTTCCCGTCGATGATGTCCTCGTTTGGAGTTCCGGACGACGTCGTGATGCAGTATACGGACAAGGTCGTCCTCGAGTCGCCGACCGACCACTACGTCCGGGAACAGCCGGGGGCCGTCCTCGAGTTCGCCGACTTCAAACGATTCCTCGTGAAGGACGGCCGCGACGACGGCGCCGAGTACCGCTTCGACGCGCGCGTCACCGCGCCGATCACGGAGGGTGGCGAGATCGTCGGCGTCAGGTACAACGGCGACGAGGAGGTGTACGGCGAGATCGTCGTCGACGCCACGGGTCCGGCCGCCCCGCTCGCGAAGAAACTCGGCGTCGTCGATCTCAAACGGGAGAACCACGCGATCGGCATCGAGTTCGAGTTCGAGGGGATCGACGTCGACCGCCCCGGCTTCGCCGACCTCCACGACGCGATGATGCTCAGGCTGGACCACGAACTCGCGCCGGGCGGCTACTCGTGGATCTTTCACACCGGCGAGGACACCGCGAAGGTGGGCCTCTGTTACCTCAGCAGCGACCAGTACCAGCGGTACGGCCGCGACGACTTCAGCATCGACGACTACCTGAACCACTGGCTGGAGACCGACCCGCGGCTCCGGAACGCGACTCGCCTCGAAGGGAAGATGCACCGCGGTTCCGCCCACATCCAGATGCCCGGAAAGATGCACACCGATCGGTTCATGGCGATCGGCGACACCGTCCCGACGGTCGATCCCCTGTGGGGCGAGGGGATCAACAAGTGCATGCAATCCGGTCGCGTGGCCGCGGCCACCGCGGACAGCTGTCTCAAACACGGCGACCTCGAACCGACCGCCGAGAACCTCGAAGTGTACGAGACGCTCTGGCACCGCGACGTCGCACCGAATATGCGCGCTCGCCTGCTGATGACGCGACTCCTCTACTTCGCGCCGAACGACCGCTACGACCGGCTGATGGCCGATCTGCAGCGGTTCGACGACGACACGCTGGCGAAGGCCAATAACGGCGACCCGTTCGCGATCACGAGCCTGCTCCACGCCGAAGACCTGCCGATTCTCGCCCGGTTCGCGAAGGAGGAACTGAAACTCAGCGACTTCAATCCGCTCTCCTGAGCGGGACCGGCGGTCGCCCGCAGAGCCGCGTTCGACCCTGCTTCTCGACACCCCGTCGTTCCGCCGATCGCTATCGGATTCGCCGATCGCGTCGCCGTCCGGCGCGTTCGAGTACCGACGCCCGCGCCTCAGGCGAGGAACATCGACTCGAACGATCGGACGCTGTCGTCGATTGCGGTTCGGACCGGCGTCGGCGGCTCGTGATGGTGCCGCTGACGTTCGTCTGAACTGCGCCGCCTACCTCTCCAGCAACTCGTCCGTCCGCACCACCGTCGCGAACTCTCCCTGGAGGTGGGCGAGCGCGGTCCGGTGGATCGTCTCCGCGTCGAACCGCTCGCCGTCGAAGGTCCGATCGAACGTCGCGCTCGCGTCGGCGACGAGGAAGACCTCGAAGCCACGATTGTCCGCCATTCTGGTCGTCGTCGATACGCAGTGGTCCGTCGTCAGCCCCGCGATCACGAGCGTCTCGCGCCCCCGGTCGCGGAACCGCGATTCGAGGTCCGTGTCGACGAACGCGCCGTTGACCGACTTCTCGATCGTCGGCTCCCCATCGCGGGGTTCGACCTCCGGTTTGAACGCGAAGCCGGGTTGATCGGGCCGCAGCGGCGAGTCGGGTTCGGTCGAGGCGTGGCGGACGTGGACGATCGGTCGATCGGTGTCCCGCCACCTCGAGAGCAGCCTCGCGGCTCGCTCCTCGGCGTCGGGGTTGTTCCGGGCTCCCCACGAGTCCTCGTCGAACCCCTGCTGGAAGTCGATCAGGACGAGTACCGCACCGTCGGGAAGTTCGATTCCTTCGCTCGTCTCCGTCGCCGCGGCCCCGCCGCCGGTCATCGCCACCACGCGATCGGGTTCGGACGATCGCGTTCGATTCGGCGCGTCGGGCTGGCGGGTGACGCCGGGGCGACCTTCGATCGGGTCATAGGTCCGAGAACGGAGACCGTCGGCATAGCGTCTTCGCACCGGCCGGGACGCCGCTCGGTTCTCGGCCCCAGATCACTCGGCACGCAACGCGCGTCGTCGTCCGTCTCAGTTGTGGGACCGAACGATCGAGATCCGGAACTCGTCGAACTCGCGCACTACGTCGATGAACTCGCCGTGATCGATCGGCTTCTCGAGCACCGCGTCCTCGTCCGCGTCGTGATCGAGGTCGCGCGATTCGATCAGTTGCTCGTCCACGCCGGTCAACACGATAACGGGGACGTGACCCAGCTCCGGATGGTGTTTGATCTCGTGGAGCACGTCCTCGCCGTCGACCTTCGGCAGGTTGAGGTCCAGCAAGACGACGTCCGGTCGAGGTGCGTCCTCGTACCCGTCTTCACGGTGAAGGAAGTCCAGCGCCGCCCGGCCGTCGGTGACGGTGTGTAGGCGGTTGTTGATCTGCCCGTCTCGGAACGCCTCCTCGACGAGGCGAACGTCGCCGGGATTGTCCTCGATTAACAGTATATTCGCCTCGTCGCCCATGGAATGTGCTCGTCGGTCGAACGGAATAAGGTAACCGGTGGTCGAGATCGTCGCGTCGCTTCGATCGCCGGGCGCAGACGTTTCCCGATCGGACCGCTAGCCGAGGTATGCCCCTTCGTACGGACGTCCTCGTCATCGGCGGCGGCGCCACCGGCGCCGGAATCGCGCGCGACCTCGCGCTGCGCGGCGTCGACGTGGTGCTCGTCGATCGCGGCGGCCTCGCCGGCGGTACGTCGAGTCGCTCCCACGGCCTGCTCCACAGCGGCGCGCGGTACGCGGAGGCCGATCGGGTCGGCGCCGAGGAGTGCATCCGGGAACGACGGATCCTCGGATCCATCGCCGGCGAGTGCGTGCGCGACACGGGCGGACTGTTCGTCGAACTCGAGGACGACGATCCCGACTACCTGCGGACCAAACGCGACACCTGCGCCGACGTCGGCATTCCGACGACGCTCCTGACCGCCGCGGAGGCCCGCGATCGGGTCCCGGACCTCGCGCCGGATGTCCGGCGTGCGATGGCGGTTCCCGACGCCGCGGTCTACCCGTCTCGACTCGTGGCGGCGAACGCCGCGGACGCTCGCGATCACGGCGCGCGGATCCTCACGCACACGCCCGTCGAGGGGATGCGCGTCGAAGGCGATCGGATCGCTGGCGTCCGGGTCGGCGGTCGGATCGACGACGCCATCGAGGCCGACTACGTCGTCAACGCCGCCGGCGCGTGGGCCGGGCGACTCGCCGCGATGGCAAACGTCGACGTCGAGATGCAACCAAATCGTGGCGTGATGGTTTCCGTCCGGTACGGCGGTCTCGAGCCGGTTCTCAACCGGAGTCGAGAACCCGCGGACGGCGACATCGTCGTCCCGCACGACGACGAGGTCGTCCTCGGGACCACGAGCGTCGACGTCGCCGATCCCGACGACTACGAGACCGCCGACTGGGAGGTCGATCGCGTCCGCGAGGAGTGCGCGCGGATGCTCCCGCCCGTCGCCGACGCCGAACGGATTCGGACCTGGTGGGGCGTTCGCCCGCTCTACGCGCCCGACGAGGCGACCCGCGAGGCGCGGGGGATCTCCCGCGGCTTCTTCCTGCTCGATCACGCTGACGCGGGCGCGGAAAATTTCGCGTCGATCGTCGGCGGGAAACTGACGACCTACCGAGCGATGGCCGAAACGACGGCGGATCTGGTCTCCGATCGGCTCGGCGTCCACGAACCCTGCGTCACGGCCGATCGCCGTCTCCCGGGCGCCGACGATCCCGATCGGCTCGACGAGTTCGTCGCGGCGTTCGATGCCGGCGGCCCGTCCGACGCGGACGTGGTCTCGGGGCTCGATCGGTCCGGCCCGTAGCCGGAGCGGGCTCCACGCCTCCGGCGGCTACACGTCCTCCGGGAGCCAGCCGCCGTCGACCTCGACGTTCTGTCCGCTGATGTAGTCGCTGTCCGGATCGAGGAAGAACCGGAGCGGCTGGATCAGGTCGTCGAACGAGGCGGGCCGATCGCGCGGCAACTCGTCGGGGAACTCCTCGGAGTTTTCGACCACGTAGGGCGAGATCGCGTTGACGGTTATTTCGTCGTCCTGCGTGTCAGCCGCGAGCATCCGGGTGAACATCAGGACGCCCGCTTTCGCGACGAAGTACGGGAAGTTCTTCGGGTTGACCAGCCCCTTCTCGCTCGACGCGTAGCCGACGTTGACGATCCGGCCGTACCCGCTCTCGCGCATCCCGTGGAGCGCGCGCCTCGAGCAGAGGTAGGTCCCGTTCAGGTTCGTCTCGAGCACGCGGTTCCACGTCGCGAACTCGAGGTCGGCCCAGTGGGCGGGCGCGAAGTCGCCGACGTTGTTCACCACCACGTCGACGTCCCCGAGTTCAGCCTCGATCGCCGCGAAGAGGCCGTCGACGCTCTCGGGATCGGTGACGTCGCCCTGGACGGTCATCGCGTCCGCCGCGCCGCGGTCGATCGCTTCGGCGGCGACCTCGCGGGCGGCGTCGGCGCTCGTGTGGTAGTGGACGGCCGTTTCCGCCCCCCACTCGGCCGTCGCCAGGAGGAGTTCGCGACCGACGCCCCTTCCGCTGCCCGTGACGACTACCGTTCGTCCCTCGAGGTCGAGTCCGTCCATACCTCGCCTTCCGGTTGTGGCGGATTAGCTCTGTTGTCCGCGGCGATCGCGTCGACCGGCCGACGATCCCCATCGGACGCGAACCCTAAAAAAGAGTAAAAATATTACGGGCGGCGACACACAGTGGTCGTATGACTCTCACTACGGTCCTGCTCGCCGTCGGCCCAGGCGACGCCGATCGAAGCGACGAACTCGCCGAAACGGTTCTGGAAGTGGCGAAACCGGCCGACGCCACCGTCACGATAGCGCACGTCTTCACGCGGGACGAGTACGACGAAGTGATCACCCGCCTCGAGTTCTCGCCCGAGCGCGACGAGATCGATCCGGACGAGGTCGCGACCCGACACTCGACGGTTCGGGATATCCGCGCGGTGCTCGACGAACACGACGTGGAGTACGGGATCCGCGGCGCCGTCGGCGACCACGGGCCGACGATCGTCGACCTCGCGACCGAAACCGACGCCGATCGGGTCGTCGTCGGCGGCCGGCGCCGCTCGCCCACGGGGAAGGCGGTGTTCGGCTCGACGGCCCAGGAGGTCCTGTTGTCGGCGCCCTGCCCCGTGACGTTCGTCCGGAGCGCGGACGACGCCTGACGGCCCGGAGTAATCGTAACCCCCGTTTTTCGCGTCGGCGCTCGAACGCGACGATCCCGAGCCGCGGGCAAGGGGGTCGCGGGTGACGCTCAGCGCCGTTCCGCCCGCTCTTTCCACTCGCGTTCCTGCCGCCGCTCGCGGACGTGGCGCTGGCCGTCGGCGAGTTCGCGGCGGACGCGCCGCTCGAGGGCGGTCGTCTCGTCGAGCAGCGTCTCCTGGAAGTTCTCGAGGACGTCGTACGACCAGCGATCGTCGTCGACGACGCCGTGGGGGAGCAACTCGGCTCGAATGGCGTCGGCGAGGTCGTCGTGACCGCTGGCTCGCAGTCGACGTTCGGCCTCGTAGAGGTGATCCATTCCGTGCCCCGTCGCGTGGTGGAACTCGATCAGACAGCCCTGGGCGCGCTGGAACCACTCCAGTCCCAGTTCGACCTCGTGGAGCGCCTCGAGTTCTTCGTCGGTGAGCTCCGGCGCCGATCCGGGGTCCGTGGGTGCGTCGTCGGTGGCCATACGCCGTACTATGTTACTATCTGTCATACGTGTGTCGACGGCTCGCACGAACTCGCCGTTCCCGGTCGTAACGGTTACGATCGCTACCCGAATGCGAGTCAAGATATTGGTTGTTAAGTACGGCGACCTCCGTCCCTAGGATAGCATGGTCTACTATGCGGGCGTCGACCTCGGCGCGACGAACGTGCGGGCGGCCGTGGCCGAGGCCGACGGGACGACGATCGGTGTGAGCCGGAACGCGACACCGCGCGGTCCCACGGGCATCGACGTGACCGAGGGCGTCCTCCGAACGCTTCGCGAGGCGTGCGGCGACGCGGGCGTGGCCGCCGCCGAAATCGCGGCCGCGGGAATCGGGTCGATCGGCCCGTTCGACCTCGCGGAAGGGGCGGTGATCGATCCCGCGAACCTCCCGGACTCGATCGATCGGATCCCCCTCACCGGCCCCATCGAACAGTTGATCGACAGCGACGAGGTCCACCTCCACAACGACACGACGGCCGGCGTCATCGGCGAGCGGTTTCACTCGGCTCGCAACCCCGACGACATGGTCTACATCACGATCTCGTCGGGGATCGGGGCCGGCGTCTGCTGCGACGGCGAGATCGTCAGCGGCTGGGACGGCAACGCCGGCGAGGTCGGCCACTACGTCGTCGATCCGCGAGGTCGCCTCACCTGCGGCTGCGGTCACGATGGCCACTGGGAGGCCTACTGTTCGGGCACCGCCATCCCGCAGTACGCTCGACTGCTCGCCGAGGACGACCCGACGATCGCGACCGACCTGCCGCTCGAAGGCCCCGACTTCACGGCGAAAGACGTCTTCGAACTCGCCGGCGAGGACGAACTGGCCGACTACGTGATCGACCAACTCGCCCACTGGAACGCGATCGGCGTCGCGAACGTGATCCACGCGTTCGCGCCGATCGTAATCTCCTTCGGCGGCGCCGTCGCGCTCAACAACGAGGACCTGGTCGTCGAGCGGATCCGCGAGCGCGTCTCCGGGATGGTGATGTCCAACGTCCCCGAGATCACCGCCACCGAGCACGGCGACGACGTCGTCCTCGAGGGCGCCCTCGCGAGCGCCCTGACCGGGGGAACGGGCGACCGGCGCAAACTCGACGCGTGACGATCGGCCGCGGGGCGTCGGAGACGCCGGATCTAGGACTCCGCCAATTGCTGGTCGCGGGCGCAGCACTTTCTCGATCGCCGCCCGCGACACCGACCGGGCGGACGATCACGCCGCCCGGGCCGACTCCCCACGTTATTTATCCGGATAGACCCTTGTGATCGTATGCACCGACGAGCCCTCCTCCGAACAGGCGTCACCGCAGGCGCCGCCCTCGTCTCCCCGCGGATCGGGGCCGCATCGATCGCGGCGGCCCGGCAGGATACCGGCGAGTTCGAGCCGCTGGGCCGGATTTCCGTCGAGGGCGCGGCCGAAGCGGCCGTCGACGACACCGGCGACGTCGCGTACCTCGCGGCGACGAACGGGTTCGCGACCGTCGACGTGAGCGATCCCGCCGAGCCGAAGCGTCTCGCCGAAGAGCGACGGATCGAGGTCGACGGGGCGCAGCTGTCGATGATCCTCGACGTCTCGGTCGACGGCGATCGGCTGGTCGCTCCCGGCCCCGTGAACCCGATCGACCGCTTCTTCGACGGATTCGTCGTCTACGACGTGAGCGATCCCGCCGACCCGGAGCGGGTCGCCGACTACGAAACCGGGTACCACATCCACAACTGCGAACTCGACGGCGACGTGCTCTACGTGGTCGCCAACGGCCCCGGCGGGAACGCGCTCGAACTCTTCGACGTCGGCGGCGACGAGGTCGAGGAACTCGGCCGCTGGTCGCTGCTGGACCGCGAACCGGAGTGGGAGGAGGTCGGCTGGCGGACCTGGTATCTCCACGACGTCACCGTGCGCGACGACGTCGCCTGCCTGGCACACTGGGACGCCGGGACCTACCTGCTGGACGTCAGCGATCCGTCAGAGCCCGAGCACATCTTCCGGGTGGCGGAGGTCGCCGTCGAGGACGCACGCGACGTCGAAACCGGCGCGGATCCCGAGCACGGGCTCCCGGGGAACGATCACTACGCGGCCGTCGACGATACCGGTGACCTACTGGCGGTGGGCCGGGAGGCGTGGACGACCGGCGGCAGTGGTCCCGACGGGCCGGGCGGGATCGACCTCTACGACGTGGGCGATCCCGACGATCCTCGCCGCCTGGCGACGATCGACCCGCCCGAACCCGAGTCGGGAGACGGCTCGTACAACCGCGGCGAGTGGACCACGTCGCACAACTTCGAGCTCCGCGACGGCCGCCTCTACTCGTCGTGGTACCAGGCTGGCGTGAAGGTCCACGACGTCTCCGATCCGGGCGATCCCGTCGAACTCGTCTCCTGGGCCGATCGCGAAACTGCGGGATTCTGGACGGCTCGCGTCGCGACCCCCGGCGAGACGTTCGTCGCGAGCAGCACCGGACTGATCCCCAACGCCGAGACCGAGCACGCGCTCTACACGTTCCCAATTCCCCCCGACGAGAACGGTGAAGACGGCGGTACCGGCGCGGCGGACGACGATGATTCGGTTCCGGGATTCGCAGGGATCGCGGGCGTCGTCGGACTCGCCGGTGGCGCACTCGGCCTCGAGTGGGCGCGTCGCCGGCGCGGCCGCGATCGTCGCCGCGAGTGATCGGTCCCCTTCCGCGGGCCATGCTGCCATTTTTCGGCGACTGTTGTCGGGACCCGGACGGGTGTCGCATCCGCCGATCGCTCGAAATCCCTCGTGATCGATCCTGAGCGTTTGCTACCGAGGACCAAACGTTATTCACGCATCGAGCACGTACAGCGGGTAATGACCGACTCCGAGGACGGGACGACGCTCAAGGAGCGCGTCGAGAAGTGGCTGATGCGCGAGATGCCGATCATCCAGATGCACGGCGGCACGAGCGCGGTACGAAAGGCGGACCCCGAGACGGGAGAGGTGATCGTCGAACTCGGCGGCGGCTGCAAGGGGTGTTCGATCAGCGACGTCACCACGGGGAACATCGAGGCCGAACTCATCCGGTGGCCCGAGGTCGACGACGTGACCGTCCGCGTCCCCGACGCCCGCGAGAGCCTCGGCGGACCGCAACAGGCCGAGTCCATCATGGGCATCGATCGAACCGAGGGCGGCCGGGGCGACTGGGGCTCCTCGAACCCCGGCAAGGACCACCTCTGATCGCGGCCCACCGTTGACCGGTCGGGGAGTCGACGCGACGCCGATCGGTTCCGTTCGAGTCCATCACGTGCGATTTGTTGACAGGGAGGTGCATTTTGCGAAGTCCTATATCCTTTTACGCGCCCACTACGGACTCGTACACCATGACGACGTGTGGACGCCCGCAGGTGGGAGGTGTCGGCGATGGGTGACGACAGCGCCGCCGAGGACGAACCGGACGCGGACGCCGAGACGGACGGCGGCGTCCGCGCCTACACCGTCCGACTCGAACTCGTCGACGAACCCGGCGAGTTGCTTCGCGCGCTCCGACCGATCGCCGACAGCGGTGCCAATCTCCTGAGCATTCACCACGAACGCGGCAACATCACGCCTCGAGGACACATCCCGGTCGAGGTCGATATGGAGTGTCCACCGGACCGATTCGACGGCGTCGTCGACGCGCTTCGGGACGCCGGCGTCAACGTCATCCAGGCCGGCGCGGAGCGCTACGGCGAGGAGATCAGCGTCGTGCTGGTCGGTCGCCTCGTCGAGAACGACCTCTCGGAGACGCTCTCGCGGATCGAAGCCGAGGCCAGCGCCGTCGTGCTGGACCTCTCGCTGGCCGCCCCGGAGGGAACCGACGGCGTCGCCAGCGCCCGGGTCAGACTCGCGATCGACTCCGGCGAGACGACCGCGGCGCTCGGGGCGATCCGCTCGATCGGGTCGCAGAAGGATCTGACCGTCGTCGAACCCCTGCTCGGAGGTGACGCCTGATGCGACTGGCGATCCTCGGCGCCGGCGACGTCGGCCGTTCGGTCGCCGACCTGGCCGGCGAGTACGGCCACGAGGTCGTCGCCCTCGCTGACTCCGGCAGCGCCGCGATCGACGAGAACGGAATCGACGTCGAGGACGCCCTCGATCGGAAGTTCGCCGACGGCGCGGTCGGGACGACCGACCCCGATTCCGTCGCCGAGACCGACTACGACGTCCTCGTCGAAGCGACGCCGACGACGCTCGGCGACGCCGAACCCGGCTTCACGCACGCGAAACGCGCGCTCGAAGCCGATCGCCACGTCGTTCTGGCGAACAAGGGACCGATCGCCGAGCGGTACGAGGAACTCCGCGAGCTCGAGGCCGAGAGCGCGGGCTCGATCCGGTTCGAGGCGACCGTCGGCGGCGCGATTCCGGTGCTGTCGACGATCGAGGATTCGACGCCCGAGGCCGTCACCGCGGTCCGCGGGGTGCTCAACGGGACGGCGAACTTCATCCTCACGCGCATGGCCGCCGAGGGACTGGACTACGAGCACGTGCTCGCGGAGGCCCAGGACCTCGGCGTCGCCGAGGCCGACCCGACGTTCGACGTCGACGGCACGGACGCCGCCCTGAAGTTCGTCATCCTCGCGAACGTGCTCGCCGACGGCGGGTTCTCGCTCGACGACGCCGACGTCCGGGGCATCCGGGACATCCCCGGCAGCGCGCTCGACCTCGCGGCAGAGGACGGTCGGACGATTCGCCTCATCGGCGAGGCGACCCGCGAGGGCGTCCGCGTCGGCCCGCGACTCGTCCCCGAAAACGGCGCGCTCGCCGTCACGGGCACGCGAAACATCGTCCAGATCGAGACGAAACACGCCGGCAGTCTCCACAACAGCGGCCGCGGCGCCGGCGGTCCGGAGACGGCGACGGCGGTCCTCTCGGACGTCGGGCGGTTGCCGCCGCTGTAACTGTGACGTCGTACGATCCGCGGGCAGATTAGTCGATCGCTGCGACCCACTCCCCTTCGATGCGGCGTTCGACGCCCGGATCCGCGGTGTTCGTCGGCAGTTGCGACTCGTCCGGACGGGAACGACGGTTCGCGGCGTTCCCCGTCCGTTCGACGATCGTTCCGTTCTCTCCGACGGCCACGTCGACGGCAGTGGTACGCGCGACGCCGAGCAGCGCGACCGAGACGGGGGTCTGGGTGCGGCGCCACTGCCCGACCGATTGGCGGTCGTACACTTTCCCTTCGGCGCCCGCAGCGAGTCCCGCAGCGTCGTCCCGATCGATCGCCCGAATTGCCTGTCGATCGCTGTCGACGACGTGGGGCGTCCACCGGAAGCCGTCGTACCGATAGATGATCCCGGCCCCGGCGGCCACGTTCACGTCCTGGAGCCCCTCGCTCGCGACGTCGAAGAACGCTTCGCCGGCGAAGTCGATCCCGATCTGTTCCCAGGTTTCGCCACCGTCCTCCGTCTCCGCGACAAGCTGACTCGTACTGACGACGTGGCCGCGGTTCCGGGCGTGGAAGTCGATCCCGGGAATCGTCGACCCACCCCCGGGTTCGATCACCTCTTCGTACTCCACCGCCCCGCTGTCCAAGCGCGTACCGACGAGTAGCTCGCCGGACCCGTTGACGAAGTACAGCCGTTCGTTGTCCCCGGCGGTTCCGCGTACCGCGCAGTCTTCCCACGTACTCGTTATTCCCATCGGTGCGGAGTAGTTCGTCAACGTCTGCGTCTGGACGTCGTATTCGCCGATGACGCCGCTGTCGCCGACGAACCAGATTCGCCTGCCGTCGTCGGTCACGTCGACACCGAACAGCGGTCGACTGCGTGCCTGCGGACCGTATTCGACGACTTTTACCCAATTGCCGTCCTGCCGGCGGGCGACGACGTCGCCACCCCCGCCAACGGCGTACGGCCCATCGACGGTTTCGACGGCCCCGTAGAGCGGCTCGTCCGTCGGTGACTCGACTTGGGTCCACTCTGCCTGCGACGAACGGGCGGCTCCAACCGAGCCGAGAGTGGCGAGTCCAGCGATGGTCGTGGTCGATACGGCGGTCAAACGAGCGAACTCGCGTCGTGTTTGGCGTGACATATTGTCATCATCTCCTTTCTAGTGCGCCGTCGTTCGGGCGACCTGGCGTGCGTGGACCGAAACCACCCGATCTAAACGGCGGGTGATCCGTTGTCGAAACCGATCGATCGGGGCATCATCCTCTCGTCCGTCGATCGGCCACCCGGAACCCACCGCCACGGCGATGTATTAACCACAGTTGTTATTTATAGTTATAATACATCTAACGGTGAGAAATATCGGCGGCGGTCGCGAGAGACTGCCGAGGCCGGTTTCGAATACCGGTCGGGTGTGGACGCGCCCGACACACATCGACGTCGGCCCTCTTCCGGTCGAGACCGGCTACGACGCCGCACACGTCCGATACCGATGGAAACCCTTCGCAAGAGACGACGTACTCATCTATCGACAACGCGTCTCCCGTTCGAACCATCAGAACCGTGTGAGCGTACCGCAAACCGCACGACTGCGTCGGGGTGGACTAAACCTCGTTTCGAAATGGTTTTAACCGCAACGGGCAAAAGAAACCGATATAAGCGCCTCTGCGCGTGAGCTACAACAATGAGCGAAGACAAACCGCACCAGAACCTGGCCATCATCGGTCACGTCGACCACGGGAAGAGTACGCTCGTGGGGCGACTCCTCTACGAGACGGGGAGCGTACCCGAGCACGTCATCGAACAGCACCGCGAGGAAGCCGAAGAGAAGGGCAAGGGCGGCTTCGAGTTCGCCTACGTCATGGACAACCTCGCCGAAGAGCGCGAGCGCGGTGTCACGATCGACATCGCCCACCAGGAGTTCGACACCGACGAGTACTACTTCACCATCGTCGACTGTCCGGGCCACCGCGACTTCGTTAAGAACATGATCACCGGGGCGTCCCAGGCAGACAACGCCGTCCTCGTCGTCGCCGCCGACGACGGTGTCGCGCCCCAGACCCAGGAGCACGTCTTCCTGGCCCGCACGCTGGGTATCGACGAGCTCATCATCGGCATCAACAAGATGGACGTCGTCGACTACAAGGAGTCGACCTACAACGACGTCGTCGACGAAGTCTCGCAGCTGCTCAAGCAGGTCCAGTTCAACACCGAAGACGCCTCGTTCATCCCGATCTCGGCGTTCGAGGGCGACAACATCGCCGACGCCTCCGACAACACGTCGTGGTACGACGGCGAAACCTTACTCGAGGCCCTGAACGCCCTGCCGGCGCCGGAGCCGCCGACGGACGCGCCGCTCCGACTCCCGATCCAGGACGTCTACACGATCTCGGGTATCGGTACCGTCCCCGTCGGGCGCATCGAGACCGGTGTCATGAACACCGGTGACGACGTCGTCTTCCAGCCCAGCGACGTGGGCGGCGAAGTCAAGACGATCGAGATGCACCACGATGAAGTGCCGAAGGCCGAGCCCGGTGACAACGTCGGGTTCAACGTCCGCGGCATCGGCAAGGACGACATCCGCCGCGGCGACGTCTGCGGTCCCGCAGACGACCCGCCGTCCGTCGCCGAGACGTTCCAGGCTCAGATCGTCGTCATGCAGCACCCGTCCGTGATCACGGCGGGCTACACGCCGGTCTTCCACGCCCACACGGCCCAGGTCGCCTGTACGATCGAGTCCATCGACAAGAAGATGGACCCCTCGAGCGGCGAGGTCGCCGAGGAGAATCCCGACTTCATCCAGTCGGGCGACGCTGCTGTGGTTACCATCCGACCGCAGAAGCCCCTCAGCATCGAGCCGTCCAGCGAGATCCCCGAACTCGGGAGCTTCGCCATCCGCGACATGGGTCAGACCATCGCGGCCGGCAAGGTCCTGAGCGTCGACGAGAAATAAATGCAGCAGGCACGCGTTCGACTCGCAGGCACGAGTCCAGACGACCTCGACGACATCTGCGACGACGTCCGCGAGATCGCGAACAACACCGGCGTCAACCTGAGCGGTCCGATCCCGCTGCCGACGAAGACCCTCGAGGTGCCGACCCGGAAGTCGCCTGACGGCGAGGGCACCGCCACGTGGGAGCACTGGGAGATGCGCGTCCACAAGCGCCTGATCGATCTGGACGCCGACGAACGCGCACTCCGTCAGCTCATGCGCATCCAGGTGCCGAACGACGTCTCGATCGAGATCGTCCTCGAAGACTGATCCGATCGCGACCGCAACGAAGAATCGAGTTTTCGCTTTCTTTGTCCGCTGAGCCGTTGGTGTGTCGATCGGAAGCGAGCAGTATGGTATCGGTCGCTGGGAGGCTGCGAAATCAAGAATCCAGAGCCGCGACGTACGGATCGTAGCGAAGCGAGGATCGCAACGAGTCGCGCCCGATCGACCGAGGCGAGGACTTTCGCGGCATTCACAACTGGTTCTGTATCAACGACGTGTGGGCAGTATACTCCCACGAGCGACGCAAACCCGGCGTTCTCTGCGACCGCGTCCGGGAGTAACTCGCGTAGACTTTAGTGGGCCGCCGGTCCACCTATCAGTATGTCGGAGCGATCACCGGGTAGCTGGGGGCCGAGCCCCCGGTCGGTATCGCGAGGCGAGTCGGAGTCAACGTCGCGATCGGAGCCGAGTCCCATCCGCGACCTCCTGGTCATCTTTCTCGTGGTCTACGTGCTCCAGTGGATCACCGCGCTCTTCGGCCTCGGCGTGATGACCGGCCTGTTCGTGCTCTCGCCGCCGATCGACGCCCGCCCGTGGACGGTCGTCACCAGCGTCTACGCCCACGGCGGATTCGGGCACCTGCTCTCGAACAGCGTCGCGCTCGTGCTCTTCGGGTGGCCGATCGCCCGCGCGACGACGCGGCTGCGGTTTCACGCGTACTTCCTGGCGACTGGCGCGGTGGCGGGCGTCTCGCAGATCGTCGTAACGGGCCTCCTCGCGATGGTTCCGTTCCTGTCGATCGCGCCGACGCCCGGCGTGCTCGGCGCCAGCGGCGCGGTCTTCGCCCTGCTGGGGTACCTGCTCGCGTCGAACCGCCTGTCCGACAGCTTCGCGTCCGTGATCGACGTCCCGTGGTGGGTCTCGATCGGCGTCTTCCTCGTGCTGGCGACGATCGTCACCCTCGCGACCGCCCGACCCAGGGTCGCCCTGGTGGCGCACTTCACCGGCTTTTTCGCGGGACTGATCGCCGGTCGCGCCGGGGTACTGGAGTCGGATCGGTGAGTCGCGGCTGCGATCGAGAACGGCGATAACACGAGTGTGGTGGACTCACACTCTGCCGGCGAAACACAAGCTACAAATAGAATCCCCGGTTAGAAACGTGCGAGGGCTCGTAGATCAGCGGCAGATCGCTTCCTTCGCAAGGAAGAGGCCCGGGGTTCAAATCCCCGCGAGTCCACTTCGATTCTGTATCGTTTCGAGTTGTTTCGGGAGTTGCGGCTGACTTCCGAGTATGCAGTAGCGCTTCGCGGAACGACATCTCGAGAGCCCGAAAAGGAGCGGCGACGTGATTGAGACCAGGATCGGTCGGAACGTCGATCAGCTGCGGACCCCAGTGGGGCGGTGTCGACGGGCCGTGCTCCGAACGGGCGATCGCGAAGCTTGTGTCGTACACGCGATCCAGCGAGCGCCGACCCGTCAGCGACGGCCGGCGGGCCGCGACGGCGAAGCACGGACTATACCGTCGTCCCCGCGGCCGATTAGCGCGGGACCGGAAAGCTAAAAGAGATCGAGCAGTTCGAGAACAGCGTCGATCGCCGTATCGAACCGTCCGCGCTCCGCATCGTCCTCGTCGTCGGATCGATCTTCGATCGAGTCCGTCATTTACCGACGGATACGACAGATCGGTTGTAACCCCTTGGGAGAACGGCGCCTCTCGCGGCCCGAGAGTGACGGTAGTTCGCAATGACCGTCCATCGGGCCTATTTCGGGTCGTCCGGATCACGAGTGGACCGGCGACGAACGCCGTTCCGTCGCATCAGTTTCGTCTCCGTCCTCGAGTCGGGGCCGCGAGACTACCCGATTGGGACGACGCAGACGCTCCAGACGGCACCTGGTTCGGCCGCGGGCCCGCGGCCGAGAACGCGAAACGCGAGGTGGCGATCGGTCGCCGACTCTCGATCGACGCGGATCTAGGCGGGATCCGCGCTCGGGCTCGGCGTCGAGACGCTCGAGAGGTACGCCGCCAGGTCCGTCGTCGTCACGATCCCGATGACGCCCTCGTCCTCGTCGACGACGGGGAGGTGGTGGAACCGGTGTTCGATCATCGCGTCCGCCGCGTCGACGATGCTGTCCTGCGCCGAGACCGTGATGACGTCGGTAGTCATGTATCGCGAGACGGTGGTCTGGGCTTTCGGGTGGCTCTCCGCGACGATGTTGACGAAGTCGGTCGTCGTCAGGATCCCTTCCAGCTGGTTGTCCTCGTCGACGACGATGACGGAGCCGATGTCGTTTTCGAGCATTACCTGTCCGGCGTCTTCGACGAGCGTGTCCGGCGTCACCGTGTGCAGGGACGTCGACATTACGCGCGCGACGAAAATATCGTCCATGCGTATTGATACCCCTTGAACAGTATAAGAATTGGCCAACCGGAGTGATTCGTCGACATCTCGGATCCCCTCGTCGGCGGAGCCGTCGATCGCCTGCTCGCCTCCTGATTTGTTCACCGTAGCGCGAGGAACGCCCGCGCGGCGGGACGAACACACACCCTAACTAAGCCCGTTCGAGCCACATCCCCACGTATGTCGGACGATCGCGAGCGCACCGGTGGAGCCGACGGCGCGGCGACCGGAAGCGACGGCGGTACCGGATCGACCGCCGTTCCGTCGACCGACGATACGACTGGATACGGGCTCACGCTGACGCTGGTGGGTGCCGTCCTGCTCGCCCTGGCGTACTACGGACTCGTCGCGATCCGCGGCCCGCGGCAACTCGGCCAGGCGCTCCCGCAGCCGTTCTACGGGCTGGCGTTCGCGGCCCTCTTCGCCGTCGAGTTACTCCAGCGGGGAACGCTCAGCGCGACTGCGCTCGCCCGAGCGATCGCGCTGGCCGTCGTCTACGGCGGCCTGTTCGTGTTCGCGGCCGAGGGGGCCGCGTACCTCTGGGCGTACCCCCAGGTCGCGCTCGCGGGCTACGTCGGCGTGACGGTGTTCGCCGGGGCGCTCGTCGTCGCGGTACTCGTCTACGTGGGGTACCTGACGGTGATCGAGGGCGCTGCGAGCGCGTCGTGACGGCGACGGCGCTTCGGTACCGGCCGGATCGACGCCGCCGTGATGGCGATCATTTATTTCCGATCGGCCGAACCCTCCGATATGATCGAAGCGACGCTGTGTTTCCCGCTTCGCGACGCGGCCGCGGCCGACACCGCGGAGGTCCTCCTGATCGAGAAGCGCCGGGGACTCGGCGAGGGCTGGTACAACGGTCCCGGCGGGAAACTCGAACCGGGCGAGACCCCGCGGGAGTGCGCCGTCCGCGAGACGCGCGAGGAAGTCGGCCTGGTCGTTCGCGACCTCGAGAAGGCGGGCGAACTCACCTTCACGCTCGACGGCGACCCGCACACCTTCTGTCACGTCTTCCGGACGCGATCGTTCGAGGGCGAACCGACTTCCTCCCCCGAAGCGCGTCCAGAGTGGCGGCCGATCGACGACGTCCCCTACGATCGGATGTGGGAAGACGATCGACTGTGGTTGCCTGGCGTTCTCGAAGGGCGGACGGTGATCGGCGAGTTCACCTTCGAGGGCGGAAAACCGTTGGACGAGGCCGAATTCGTCAGACACGACCTGGAGTGGGACGTTTCGTTCGACGACCGGGAGTGACCGTCGGGGCGCCCCGGTGAGGGGGCCGGTGAGACGGTCGGAGCCGCCATCGCTACGAACCCGGTCGCCGTCGATGCGCGTTAGGGTTTCAGGACGACCTTGCCGGAACTCTTGCGATCTTCGATGTACTGGTGGGCGTCGGCCGCGTCTTCGAGCGCGAACTGCTCGCCGAGGATCACGTCGAGGTCGTCGTTCGCGAATCCCTCCGGGAGATCGGGGACGGCCTTCATGATCCTGCTCGGGTCGTGGTAGGAAGCCTGACCGAGGTGGAACCCTTTGACGGTCTTGTTCTCGAAGAGAAGTCGCCGGTTCTCGGCGCTCGCGGGGACGCCGCTTGCGACGCCGTAGGTGACCATCCGACCGAAGTGCGCCATCGCGTCGAGGCTGCGATCGAAGACGTCGTCGCCGACGCTCTCCAGGACGAGGTCGACGCCCTCGCCGTCGGTCTCCTCGCCGACGACATCCCGAAAGTCGGTTTCGGTGTAGTTGATCGGGTGATCGCAACCCAGTTCGGCCGCGAGATCGAGTTTCTCCTGCGTGCTCGCGGTGCCGAACACCTCCGCACCGGCGTTCGACGCGAGCTGGACCGCGGCCGTTCCGACGCCGCCGGCGGCCGCCTGGATCAGCACCGTCTCGTCCGCCTCGAGGCCGCCCCACTCGAACAGACAGGAGTGGGCGGTGAGGAACTGGACGGGAAAGCCCGCCGCCTCCTCGAAGCTCATCCCCTCCGGGATGGGAAACAGCATCCGGGCGGTCGCGATCGCGTACTCGGCGTACCCGCCGGTGTTCAGCATCGCGACGACGCGATCGCCCTCGTCGAGCCCCACGCCCTCGCCGGTCGCGTCGACGGTGCCTGCGGCTTCCATTCCCGGGACGTACGGGGCGTCCGGCCCGCCGGGGTACGCGCCGCGTCGTTGCATCACGTCGGCGAAGTTGATCCCTGCCGCTTCCACCGCGATGCGGACCTCTCCCGGCCCCGGGTCGGGTTTCTCGCGGTCGACGAGTTCGAGCCTGTCGCTGTCGCCGTACTCCGCTACCTCGATCGCATCCATGCCCGTTTGTTTTTCGACCCTGACCCATAAACGCATGAGAACTGATGAAAACGGTCTTCAGGTTCAGTTGTCGGGCCGATGGCGCTGTATCTCTCGCTGTGTCAGCTTTTCGGCCGCCCGGGACAGCACCCGTCGGAGAGGGTGGCGCTCGCACACGCCGACGAATGGTCCGCTCCCGTCCAGTCGTTGTGGTCGGGGCCGAGCGATCCGGCGCCGAACCGGTCGATTCTCTCGCGTTCGAGTATCGAACGAACTGCGTTGCGCCACGGCTGCTGGAACGCGTTCGATGTCGTGATCTCCAGTTTTGTCGGGCTGGCCGTTTGTCGGTACTCCGTCCGACGCCGCTGACGTCCTCCCTGTCGGTGGACCGCATCCGCTCTTCGCATGGTTTAAGACTGCGCTGGCTGCATGACGAACTAATGAGCAACGAGAGCCAGGAACTCGGGATCACCGAGTCGAAATCGCACAAACCCGGCGAGTGGTACGCCGAAGTCGTCCAGAAGGCGGGGCTGGCGGACTACGCGCCGATGGGCGGGTTCATCGTCACGAAACCCCGCGGCTACGCGCTGTGGGAGTCCATCCAGGACGCGTTGGACGGCTGGTTCAAGGAGACCGGCGTCACCAACGCCTACTTCCCGATGTTCATCCCCGAGAGCTACTTAGAGCGCGAAAAGGACATCGTCGAAGGGTTCGATCCCGAAGTGGCGTGGGTTACGCAGGGTGGTCACGACGAGCTCGAGGAGCGACTCGCCGTGCGGCCGACCAGCGAGTCGATCATCGCACCCTTCATATCCCGGTGGGTTCGCAGCCATCGCGACCTGCCGCTGCGACTGAATCAGTGGTGCTCGGTCGTCCGGTGGGAGGCCACCGAGACGAAACCGTTCTTCCGGACCAAGGAGTTCCTCTGGCAGGAGGGCCACACCGCTCACGCGACCGACGAGGGCGCCTGGGAGGAGGTCTGGACCCGCCTCTCCCAGTACGAGCGCGTCTACGAGGAGGTGCTGGCGATTCCGGTGCTCCGCGGCAAGAAGCCCGAACACGACAAGTTCCCCGGCGCGGACACCACGACGACAGTCGAGGCGCTGATGCCCGACGGCAAGTCCGTCCAGGGCGGGACGAGCCACCACCTCGGCCAGTCGTTCGCCGAGGCGTTCGACATCACCTTCGCGGACGAGGACGAGGAGGAACAGACCGCCTACACCACCTCGTGGGGGCTCTCCTGGCGGGCGCTCGGCGCGCTCATCATGACCCACTCGGACGACCAGGGGCTCGTCCTCCCGCCGACGATCGCGCCCACCCAGGTCGCGATCGTTCCCATCTGGCAGGCCGACACCAAGGAGAAGGTCCTCGAGTACTCCGAGGAGATCGCCGACGAACTCGAAGACGCCGGCGTCAGCGTCGACCTCGACGATCGCGACGAGCGCAACCCCGGCTTCAAGTTCAACGAACACGAGCTCAACGGCGTTCCCCTCCGAATCGAGATCGGCCCCAACGAGGTCGACGACGAGGAGGCCACGCTCGTCCACCGACCGGACAGCGAGACGGTCGTCGCCGATCGCGACGGCCTCGTCGAGACCGTCGAGGAGAACCTCGATACGATCTACGACAAACTGTACGACACGGCCGCGGAGAACCTCGAAGAAAACGTCCGGGAAGCGCACAGTCCCGAGGAGATCCTCGGCACGATCGGTAAGCACGGCGGCTACGTGAAGACGCCGTGGTGCGGCGACGAGGCCTGCGAGGAGGCGATCAAGGAGAAGATCGCCGCCGAGATCGTCATGCAACCGCTCGCCGACGAGGGCGGTTCGACGCCGGGCGAACCCGTCCGGGCCGAGGAGGGCGCGGAGTGCGGCGTCTGCGGCGACGACGCCGACGAGATCGCCTACTTCGCGAAGTCGTACTGATTCTCGTCCCGAGCGGGTCGACCGTCCCGATTCGATCTCGGCTCGACCTGGCCTGCGAGCGTCTCGACCCGGCCGGCTATCGGGTCGATCGCCCGGATCGCGGTCCCCGTATGATGGCGCGATCGAGACGAGCGTCCAGCGGGAATTCGGTTCCGCGGGAGTCCGCGAGTCGGTCTTCGATCGTTGCGTCGCTATCAACCGAAGCAGTGTGTTACCCGGCTGGTTCGAAGCCAAGGATAGGCGTCGGCGGGGCGTCCTAGCGGGCAGGGACCTAACTCTTTACCCCGACAGCCCTTGTTCTTCCGGAACGTACCACGGGTGTAGTGTTCACGTGCCCGGTGGACACTACGTGCCTCTGACACTTCTTCGGGGTTCGAGTCGAATTCACGACACGTCTTCGCGATCGATAAGCGGCGCGAAAACGCACCGCCCGCACCCGCTCCGTTCGACCGATCCGTGCATCGATGGTCGAGCGATCACCAGCCGTCCGATCGTTCACGATCGATCGTGTCGACGCCGTCTGGCGAAATCACTGTATGCATTATATACCATTATATGTGTTTATAATACACTTAGCCATTATGGAGTAACCTCTTATATCGCCGAGTTAGAGACCGCTATATGCCACAGCCACACTCATCCACCGAGCGTTCGCAGGGTCTGGCCGACCCGGCGGACGAGCGGTCCAATTGCGGGGTCGGCGTCGTCATGGACCTCGACGGGGTAGGGGGTCACGACGTCGTCGCCGACGGACTCGACCTCCTCGTCAACCTCGAACACCGCGGGACCACCGGCGCGGAGAAGAACACCGGCGACGGGGCCGGAATCATGCTCCAGCTTCCCGACGCGTTCTTCGAGGACGTTCTCGATGCTTCTCTCCCGAACACCTACGCCGCCGGCTCGATCTTCTTTCCGCGGGACGAGGCGGCTCGCGAGGAACTGATCTCGATCGCCGAAGGCGTCTTCGATCGGTACGATCTCTCCGTTCTCCAGTGGCGGGACGTCCCGACGAACAACGACGACCTCGGAACGACGGCCGTCGACTCCGAACCCGACGTCTGGCAGGTATTCGTTACGCCGGACGACGGTATCGAGGGCGAGGATTTCGATCGGCGCCTCTACGTCGCCCGGCGCGCCTTCGAGAACGAGATCGAGGAGCGCGGCGTCGAGGGCGCCGATCGCTTCTACGTCTGCTCGCTCGATTCGAAGACGATCGTTTACAAGGGGCTGCTCAAGGGCGAACAGGTCCCGTCGTACTACCCCGATCTCACCGACGAGCGCGTCGAGTCGACGTTCGCGATGGTCCACGAGCGCTTCTCGACCAATACGCTCGGCGCCTGGCATCTCGCCCACCCCTACCGGAACATCGTTCACAACGGCGAGTTCAACACGATCCAGGGCAACATCAACTGGATGCGCGCCCGCGAGACGGACATCGAGAGCGACGTGTTAGAGGATCTGGAGGCGGTCAAGCCGATCATCGACGATCCCGGCCAGTCCGACACGGCGAGCGTCGACAACGCGCTCGAACTCCTGATGCAGGACGGTCGGGACCTCGCACACGCCCTGCGGATGCTCGTTCCGGAGGCCTGGCGCGGCGACGACGAGATGGACCAGGACCGCAAGGACTGGTACGACTTCCACGCCTCGCTCGTCGAACCGTGGGACGGCCCCGCGCTCGTCGCGGCGACCGACGGCGAGCGGGTCGGCGCCGTCCTCGACCGCAACGGCCTGCGTCCCTGCCGGTACGACGTCACGACCGACAACCGCCTGATCGTGGCCAGCGAGGCCGGCGCGCTCGAACCCGACCCCGACGAGATCGAGGAGCGCGGCCGCCTCCAGCCCGGCCAGCTCTTCCTCGCCGACCCGAACGAGGGTCGCGTCATCCCCGACGAGGAGGTCTTCGAGGACCTCACCGACGATCGGTACGGCGAGTGGGTCGAGCGGGCGCAGGTTCACGTCGACGACATCCGGACGAGCGACGACAGCGCGCCCCGGGAGCCGGTCGACGGCCTCCGCGACTACCAGGCCGCCTTCGGCTACACGCGCGACGAGCTCGACAACCTGATCGAGCCGATGATCCGAAAAGGGAAGGATCCGGTCGGTTCGATGGGCGACGACACGCCGCTGTCGGTGCTCACGGAGTACAACCGTCCGCTCTTTTCCTACTTCAAGCAGCTGTTCGCCCAGGTCACCAACCCGCCGCTTGACTACATCCGCGAAGAACTCGTCACCTCGATGGAGAGCCGACTCGGCTTCCAGCGCAACCTCCTGGACGAGTCGCCCGAACACGCCCGCCAGCTCGTCCTCGACTCGCCGGTCCTCACCGACGCCGAACTCGAGTCCATCCGCGCATGTGAGGCGAACGGCATCACCGCCGCGACGATCGACGTCACCTACGAATCCGAGAGCGACGAACTCGGCGCGGACCTCCGGGCCGCGATCGAACGCGTCCGGGAGGAGAGCGTCGCGGCGATCGAGGCGGGTCGCGACGTCGTCATCCTCTCCGACCGCGCCGTCGACGAGGACCGGGTGGCGATTCCGAGCCTGCTCGCGACGGGCGCCGTCCATCATCACCTCGTCCGGAACGGGCTGCGCAACCACTGCGGGCTCGTCGTCGAGTCGGCCGACCCGCGCACCGTCCACCACTTCGCGACGCTCGTCGGCTACGGCGCCGGCGCGGTCAACCCATATCTCGCCTACCAGACGATCGCGGACGTCACCGCCGGCGAGGACGGCGCCGACACCGAGGACGCGATCGACGCCTACGTCGGTGCCGTCGAGGACGGCCTGCTGAAGATCATGGCCAAGATGGGCATCTCGACCGTCGAGAGCTATCAGGGCGCCCAGATCTTCGAGGCCGTCGGTCTCGACTCGGATCTCGTCGAGGACTACTTCGCCGGCACCGAGAACCGGACCGAGGGGATCGGCCTCCCGGAGATCGAAGCCGATCTCCGCGAGCGCCACGCGACCGCCTTCGGCGACGACGAGTCGAGCCTCGAGCGCACCGGCGAGTTCAACCACCGCAAGCAGGGGATCCACCACCAGTGGAACCCCGAGACCGTCGGCACGCTCCAGCAGTCGGTCCGATCGAACGATTACGAACGGTACCGGGAGTTCGCCGAACTGGTCAACGAGCAACAGGAGACCCTCCAGACCCTGCGCGGCCTGCTCGAGTTCGAGTCCGATCGCGCCCCGATCCCGGTCGAGGACGTCGAACCGGTCAAAGACATCGTCGAGCGGTTCTCGACCGCGGCGATGAGCCTCGGCAGCCTCTCGCCGGAAGCCCACGAGAACAACTCGATCGCGATGAACCGGATCGGCGGCAAGAGTAACTCGGGCGAGGGCGGCGAACCGCCGGAGCGGTTCGGCACCGAGCGCGAGTGCAACGTCAAGCAGGTCGCGTCGGGCCGATTCGGCGTCACCTCGACGTACCTCTCCTCGGCCGACGAACTCCAGATCAAGATGGCCCAAGGGAGTAAGCCCGGCGAGGGCGGCCACCTCCCCGGCGAGAAGGTCAACGAGATGATCGCCCACGTCCGCAAGTCCACCCCCGGTGTCGGTCTCATCTCCCCGCCGCCGCTGCACGACATCTACTCGATCGAGGACCTCAAACAGCTGATCTTCGATCTCAAGGCCGCCAACGAAGAGGCCGACATCAACGTCAAGCTGGTGAGCGAGGCGGGCATCGGCACGATCGCCGCCGGCGTCGCGAAGGCCAACGCCGACGTAGTCCACATCTCGGGCCACTCCGGCGGGACCGGCGCCTCCCCCAGAACGTCGATCAAGAACGCCGGCCTCCCCTGGGAACTGGGACTGGCGGAGGCCAACCAGATGCTCTGTGCGACCGGGCTGCGCGATCGCATCCGCGTCTCGACCGACGGCGGACTGATGACCGGCCGCGACGTCGCGGTCGCCGCCTTACTGGGCGCCGAGGAGTACATCTTCGGGACGGCCTCGCTCGTGACGTCGGGCTGCGTGATGGCCCGGCAGTGCCACAAGAACACCTGCCCGGTCGGCGTCGCCACCCAGCGCGAGGACCTGCGCCGCCGGTTCCCCGGCGAGCCCGAGCACGTCATCAACTACATGACCTTCATCGCGCAGGAACTGCGCGAGATCATGGCCGACCTCGGATTCCGCACCGTCGACGAGATGATCGGCCGCGTCGACGTCCTCTCCCAGCGCGACGACGTCGACCACCCGAAGGCTCGCAACGTCGATCTCTCGGACGTGCTCGCCGACCCGGGCAGCGAGGTTCGCCGCAAGATCCGCGAGCAGGACCACGAACTCGACGATCAACTCGATCGGGAGTTCATCGAGGCCGCGGTCGACGCGATCGAGACCCGAGAACCCGTCGCGATCGACGGCGAGGTCACTAACGTCGATCGCACCGTCGGCGCGATGCTCTCGAACCGCATCACCCGACGGTACGGCGAACCCGGCCTCCCCGAGGACACGATCTCGATCGATCTCGAGGGAACCGCCGGCCAGAGCTTCGGCGCGTTCCTGGCCAGCGGCGTCTCGCTGCACCTCGACGGCGGCGCCAACGACTACGTCGGCAAGGGGCTCTCGGGCGGCAAGATCGCCGTTCAGACGCCCGATGCGGCCGCGTACGACCCGACCGAGAACATCGCGATCGGCAACGTCGCGCTGTACGGCGCGACCGGCGGCGAGTGTTACGTCAACGGCGTCGCCGGCGAGCGCTTCGCGGTCCGCAACTCCGGCGCGAAGGCCGTCGTCGAGGGCGTCGGCGACCACGGCTGCGAGTACATGACCGGCGGCGTCGTCGCCGTCCTCGGGGAGACGGGCAAGAACTTCGCGGCCGGCATGTCCGGCGGCGTCGCCTACGTCTACGATCCGGACGGCGAGTTCGCGGCGAAGGCCAACACCGAGATGGTCTCGCTCCACGACGAACTCGAGGAGAAAGACGAGGGGATGCTTCGCCGACTCGTCGAGAACCACGTCGCCTACACGGACTCCGATCGGGGGCAACTCCTGCTGGAGAACTGGGAGCGCGCGCTCGACGCCTTCGTGAAGGTCATGCCCGAGGCCTACCGCCGGGCGATCACCGAGCAGGGTTCTGACGACGTGCGCGCGGAACTGCCGAGCGAACCCGGCGCGGAGGCCGCGATCGAGTCGGCCACCTTCGCCGCCAGCGACGACTGATCGGTCACAGCGCGGTTCGGGTCGATTCGATTTTTCGCGCCTGCAGCGAGACGGTTCCGAGCGCGCGTTCTCTGTCTCGGGATCGAGACACCACGAACGTCGTGATGACGGTGGGCCGGGTTCAATCCCCCACCAGCGTGCGTTTCGTTTCCGACACAGATCGCACGTCGATCGCACCCGGTGGCTATCGCTCCCGACCGATCGTATGGAACTCCTCGTTCGGGCGCATGTCCGCGAACATCGCCAGTCGGTTGCTCAGGTTGTAGAAGGCCGCCACGGCCGCAATGTCCCAGATCGCCTCCTCGCCGAAGCCGGCCTCGCGGAGCGCCTCCAGATCGCTTCCCTCCACTTTGGCCGGCTGCTCGGTGAGTTTCACGGCGACGTCGAGCATCGTCCGGTGGGCGTCGTTGATGTCTGCGGTCCGATAATCCGCCACGAGTTGATCGGCGAGCAGCGGATCGTCCGCGTAGATGCGGACGAGCGCGCCGTGGGCGACGTTGCAGTAGTAGCAGTGGTTGACGCCCGACACCGCGACGACGATCATCTCGATCTCCTCGCGCTCCAGAGCGGCGTCCTCGACCAGCGCGTCGTGGAACTCGAAGAACGCGCGGAAGTGCGAGGGTTTGTACGCCATCGCAGAGAACACGTTCGGCGTGAATCCGGCCCGATCGGTCTCCTCGGCGATGCGCTCCCGGAGGTCGTCGGGGAGGCCCTCCCAGTCGGGCACGGGGAACCGGTGCATAGCGTCGTCGGCGAGTTCGGGTTCCGGTGCGGGCTCCGCGTCCATCTCGTCCGTCTCAGACATGGCTCCCAGTTCGCGAGCGATCGCCATAAGTCGGGGTGTGGGCGTTCGGTTTCGACGGGGCGTCCGAAAACCCGTCGGGGCTACTCCCGATCGGCGTCGGGGAACGTGACGGCGCCGTCGAGACGGGTGTCGGGATGGCCGAGCAGGTAGTCGACGTGCCAGTGTCGAGTCCCGCTCTCTCCGGGCGAGTTCGCGGTGTCTGTCGACGCGGGCGAAACCGCCGGGACCGAACGCGCTGCCGACGTAGGCGTAGGTTCCCGCCCGGAACTCCTGGGCTCTGAGCGCGCCGACCGTCACCTCGATCGATCGCTGTACGTCGATCAGAGGGACGTACGTTCCGCCATAGCGGAGCGTATTCCGGCGCCGAAAAATGACTCCGATTTCGACGACGCCGATCTCGATCGGGCCGCTCTAGCGACGGAGCGTCGGTCGGGAGCCGACGGTTAGTAGTGGTCGTGCCGCGTCTCGTCGTCCTGCTCGTTGTCGTGAACGTGTCGACGGTTACTCATGTCGTGATCGGAGCCCTGTCGTCGTCGACTTCGTTCCTGCTGTCGCCGTTCGTCCGATCGCTGTTCCCGCTGGTGGTGTTCGTCCGATCGGTGTTCCTGCCGGTGCCGCTCGCCCGATCGCCGCTCCGAGTCCTCGGTCCAGGATCCCGACTCGTCGCGCGGGAGGTTCTGCCGGTACTGGAGGCCGCCGCCCGACTGGTAGCCGCCGCCCTGCTGTCGGCGCGAATCGTCGCTGCGGGTGTACTCCGGCCCGCCGCGGAACTCTTCCTGTCCGTACTCGCGATCGCCGCGGTCGGACTGTCGCGGGCCGCCTCGGTCGTACCCCTGTCGTCCATATTCTTGCTGGCCGCGGCCACCCTGTCGCTGCTGCTGGCCGCCCGGTTGCTGTCCCGGCCGGTGCTCGGGGGTCTCCCCTTCGTGCCAGCGCTGTCGCGCGCCCATCTCTTCTCGATCGGCGCTGCCGCCGCGGCCCTGCTGGCCGCGGTTCCGCTGCTGATTCTCCCGGCTTCGGTCTCGACCCTGCTGCTGGTATTCGCGTTGCTCCCGCTCTCGGTAGCCTCCCTGCTGTCCTTGCTGGTCGCGGGGTTCCTGCCAGCCCTGCCGATCGCCCTGGTGACCGCGCTGGCGACCCTGATCGTGCTGTCCCTGCCTGCCCTGCTGCCCTCGTCGCTGGTGGGCGCCACCTTCCTGCTGCCAGCCGCGTTGCTTGAACTCCCGCTGGCCGCGTTGCTGACCGTACTGTTGGCCCTGCTGGCCGTACTGTTGGTCCTGTTGTCCGCGCTGCTCGCGATCTCGGCGACCGTGCTGGCTCATGTGTTCGCGGCCGGCGCGATCGTGCCGTCCCGGCTGCTCGCGACCGCCGCCGCGTTCCTGCCGATCGCCGCCCCGCTGCTGCCGGCTCTGCTGGCCGCGATCGTCGCTCCACTGTCCGCGTTCGTGCCCGCCGCGTCCGCGGCCTTCGGGGCCGCGCTGACCCTGCTGATGTCGGTGTCCCTCTCGTCGTGCCTCGCCGCCGTACTGGAGGTTCGCTTCCTCCCGCGCGTTCGTCCCGAAGCCTTCGCGACCGCCGCGATCGAAGCCCTCGGAACCGCCGGCGCCGTACTGGCCCTCCTGCTGATAGCGGCTTCGCCCCCGCTCGCCGGTTCGCTGGCCGCGTCGGTGCTGGCCTTCCGACCCTCGTTGCTCGCCGCGGGCGCCGGGTTGTCGACCCCGACCGGTCCCGCCCTGCGATCGCTCTCCGCCGTGACCTTCGCGCTCTCGGCCTCGGCCCTCGTACTCGTGCTGCCGTCTTCGTTCGCCGCGTCGTTCTCGATCTCCTTCGCCGCGACTGAACAGACCGTGGAGCCAGCCGCGATCGTCGCCTTCGCGATCGTCGCTGTTTCCGCCGCGGTAGAAGTCACTGTCGCTCGTGAAGTCCATACCCCGATCGCGTTCGCCTCGTCGGTCGTCGTATCGGTCGTTCATGGTGTCTCTCGTGTCTGCGGGATGCGTTTTGCTGGCGGTATCTCGTCGACGGCTGATGGCTGTCGCTGTGGTGCGTTCTGCACGTCGTGATACGGCGAGCGAGCGAATAAAACCGGGGCGTGCTGTCGCTTGCAACGGGTCCACACGGGACCGCGGTCCGCCGTCGATCGATCCGCCGGGTTAGCGCCGCTCCGCGGATCGTGGCGGCTCGTGGCTCGGTCCGGAGCCGGTGTCGTAGGCCCGTTTCGCGTCGGACGCGGAGCCGAACGCGAAGAGCCCGCGAGTCGGTTCGTACTCGTAGGAGATCCACTGCGGGAGGAACTGGGCGCCGGTCAGTTTGCGAACGGACAGCTGCTTGAGCCGCGTCTCGGGGCCGCGTCGATCGGTCAGCCGGAGGTCGACGACGCCGTCGAAGAGGTACTCGTCCTCGGCGAACGCGGGGCCGCCGGCCGTCGTCGCGCCGGCGACGATCGGGACGTACCGCGCCCTACAGACCGTCGCGCGCACGTCGCTGACGAAGTTGTGAACGGGTTGCGTCTGGAGGACCCGTCGGAGTTCGTCGAGCGAGTCGATCGTCACCAGGCCGGTTTCAGTCATCTCGAGGTCGTCGAGTGCGTCGTGGAGCGCCGTCGCCGCGGCGCGACCGTCGCTCGGCTCCTCGACCTCGACGATCGCGTCGCCGGCCGCCTCGCCGACGAACTCCTGCCAGCGGTTGCGGGTTTCGAGGAATCGCTCGCGGTCCGCCAGGCGGTGGGTGAAGCAGTCGACGATCCGCAGTCGATCGTCCTCGAGCGCCGGCAGGACGTTCCAGCCGTTCTCGAAGAAGCGCTCGAGCGTCGCCGACGGCGGATCGCCGTAGGAGACGACGACGGCCGGCTCGCCGCGCTCCAGGGCCCGCCAGACGAACTCCGTCAGGAGTTCGTCCCGGCGCGTTCCCTCGTCGCCGGAGACGAGGAGACACGAGTCCGCCGGAACGCCGTTCGGGATGACCGAGTCGAGGGGTTCGACGCCGGTGACGACGCACTTGTAGGCGTCCGGATTCGGCATCGTCGACTCGTCGTCGGCAGCCTCGCGACAGGCTTCCGAGCAGTACTGGCCGTCGTTCCCCTCCCGCGGCTCCTCCGGGATGGGGTAGTGGCAGTGGTCGCACTGGAGGGGATACTCCGGCGGCCGATCGCTCCACTGGGACGCTGTCATGACGAGGCCCTACCACGGTCCCGAAAATAGTTCCCATCCCCGGCTTCGGTGACTGTTCAGCATCGCGATCAGTCGTCGTCGTCGGTCACTTCGACGTCGCGATCGCGTTTATCTCCGGCACCGCGATCACGTACACCGCTTCGGCATCGTTATCGGGGCCAGTGGCGATCACCGAGTATGGACAGCGCACTCGTCATCGGCGGCACGCGTTTCATCGGTCGCCACCTCGTGGCGGATCTGCTCGCCCACGACTACGACGTGACGATCTTCAACCGCGGGACCCGCGAGAACCCGTTCGCCGACGACGATCGGGTCGACCGCGTCGAGGGCGATCGGACATCCGACTCGGCGCTCGAGGCCGCGGCGACGACCGTCGACCCCGACGCCGTCTTCGACTGCGTCGCCTACTATCCGAAGGACGTGCAGGCCGCGACTCGAATCTTTGCGGACTGCGAGGCGTACGTCTTCGTCTCCAGCGGCGCGGCCTACGGTCGCGAGGAGATCCCCAAGCGCGAGGGCGAGACGCCACTCGAATCCTGTACGGCCGAGCAGGCGCGCGACGGATCCGGCGAGACCTACGGCGCCCGAAAAGCGGAGGCCGATCGCGCGGTGTTCGCCGCCGCGGACCGCGGCGTCGAGGCCATGTCCGTCCGCCCCTGCATCGTCTACGGCCCGCACGACTACACCGAGCGACTGGACTTCTGGATCGATCGCGTCAACCGCTTCGATCGGATCGTCGTCCCCGGCGACGGCACGAACATCTGGCACCGAGCCTACGTCGAGGACGTCGCCAGCGCGCTTCGGATCGTCGCCGAACGCGGCGAGGCCGGCGAGGCGTACAACGTCGGCGATCGGCGCCTCGTCACGCTCGAAGAGCTGGTCCGTCTGATCGCGGACGCGCTCGATCGGGCGGCGCCACGCGCCACGGAAACCGCGAGCGGCGAGCGAAGCGAGCCGAGAGCGAGCAGCGTCGAGGCCGTCGCCGCCGGCCCCCGCGAACTCGAGGCCGGCGGCATCGAACTCGACGACTACGTCCTCTACCGCGAGTACCCGCACGTCCTTTCGACCGCGAAACTCGCCGCTCTCGGCTGGGAGTCGACGCCCCTGGAGGAAGCCATGACCCGATCGGTCGAGGACCACCTCGAGAGCGATCGGGGCGGTCGGGAGCACGGCCCCGATCGAGAGGCCGAAGAGCGCGTCCTCGGAATCCTGGATACGTTTTGAAGGCCTAACGGATCGGAGGGATCAGGTACTACCCGGAATTCTTGCAGGACTACACACACCACGAAAGCCCCACCCGCGGTGGCTTGCCCAGTCAGCCGGGACAGGTGGGGCTTTCGTGGTGTGTGTAATGATCCTGGTACGAGCAGACCCACAGTATGCGATCGAGACCGAGACCCACTGACTTAACGTGACGCTACCCGAACCCACGGGTATGACACGACCAGAACGCGTCGCTGACCCGCGCGCTCACACGGGCGAAGGGCCGCTGTGGCACCCCGACGAGAGCGTACTGTACTGGGTGGATATCCCGGCGGGACGACTCTACCGGTATGATCCGGAAACCGACGAGGCCGAACTCGCCTACGAGACCGACGGCGCACCGATCGGCGGCTTCACGATCGAAGCTGACGGCGCGTTGCTCCTGTTCACGCTCGGAACGGTTTGTCGGTGGGAACCGGGCGCCGACGCCGCGGAGCCGATCGTCGAGGTCGACGCCGACACGCGGTTCAACGACGTGATCGCCGATCCCGAGGGCCGGGTCTTCTGCGGCACGATGCCCGGCGAGGACGCGCTCGGCGACCTCTACCGACTCGATACCGACGGGACGGCGACGATCGTCGTCGAGGACCTCGACATTCCGAACGGGATGGGCTTCTCGCGGGATCGGGAGACGTTCTACGTCACCGAGTCCGAGGCACACCGGATCTACGCGTTCGACTACGATCGCGAGACCGGCGCGATCACGAACGAACGAACCGTCGTCGAGACGCCCGAGGGCGACGGCGTCCCCGACGGCCTGACCGTCGACGCCGACGGCCGCGTCTGGTCGGCCCGCTGGAACGGCGGTCGGGTCGTCCGCTACGCCGCCGACGGGACGGAACGCGACGCGATCGACCTCCCAGCGCGAAAGGTCTCCTCGGTTACCTTCGGCGGCCCCGACTACGACGATCTGTACTTGACGACCGCGCTCAGCGACGGCGATCGATCGGACGAGGGCGACGGCGCGGGCGCCCTGTTTCGGATCTCGGACCCGGGCGCGACCGGCGTTCCGGAGTTCCGATCGCGGATCGCCGTCGATCGGTAGCCCGTCGGACCGGCACGTATCGCGTCGCGGCCCGGGTGCCGGCGGACCGATCTGATCGTCGGCCCCGGCGTTTCGAGCCGCGATCCGTCGCGGTATCGCCCCTCGAACCTCATCCGTTAAATGGGTACGAACGAAAGTGCTCGTATGTTCGAGAAGTCGACGTGGATTCGCCTGCCGCGAAACGTCGTCGTCGGCCACGGCGTCATCGACGAGGTCGTCAAAGTCGTCGACGACCTCCACCTGCAGGGTCGCCCGCTGTTCGTGACCAGTCCGACCCCGCGCGAAGTCGCGGCCGATCCGATCGCCGCCGACTTCGAAGCGGCCGGCATCGATCCCGCGATCATGGCGATCGAGGAGGCGACGTTCGACGCCGTCGAGCGGGTGATCGAGGCCGCCGAGGCCGAGGAGGTCTCCTACCTGGTCGGCGTCGGCGGCGGGAAGGCGATCGACATCGCGAAGATGGCGAGCGATCACCTCTCGATGGGCTTCCTGTCGGTGCCGACGGCGGCCAGCCACGACGGTATCGTTAGCAACCGGGGCTCGGTTCCGGACGGCGATACGCGCCACAGCGTCGCCGCGGAGCCGCCGCTGGCGGTCGTCGCTGACACCGAGGTCCTGGCCGAGGCGCCGTGGGACCTCACGACCGCGGGCTGTGCGGACATCATCTCCAACTACACCGCGGTGATGGACTGGCGGCTCGCAAAGCGGCTCAAGGACGTCGAGTACTCGGAGTACTCGGCCGCGCTCTCGGAGATGACCGCCGAGATCCTCGTCGACAACGCCGACCTCATCCGCCCCGGGCTGGAGGAGTCGGCCTGGGTCGTCACCAAGGCGCTCGTCTCCTCGGGCGTCGCGATGAGCATCGCTGGCTCCTCGCGACCGGCGAGCGGGGCCGAACACCTCTTCTCCCACCAGCTCGATCGACTGGCGCCCGGCGCGGCCTTACACGGTCACCAGGTCGGCGTCGGCTCGATCATGACCGCCTACCTCCACGGCGGCGATCGCGGCTTCTGGCGAAACATCCGGGACGCCCTCTCGAGCATCGACGCCCCCACCACGGCGACCGAACTCGGGATCGACGACGAGACCGTCATCGAGGCGCTGACGACCTGTCACGCGATCCGCGATCGGTACACGATCCTCGGCGACGGGATGAACGAGCGGGCCGCACGCGAAGTGGCGACGAAAACGGGCGTGATCTGACGACGACGACGAATCGGATAGCGGAACCGGAGGGCGCTCAGCCGAGATCGGCTCGGCCGAATCGCCACAGCCCGAAGGCAACCGGAACGACGAGCCAGGCGAACAACACGACGAGGGCCGCCTCGGGCTCGAGGTAGAACGGGACGTCCTCGGTCCCTCGGAACGTTATTACGTCGTCCGGAATGACGAGCGGCATGGCCTCCTCGAAGGCGACCGTCGGACTGAGTCGTCGAACGAACTCGAACAGGTTCTCCGAGATTCCCAACCCGAGCCGGTCGTTCAGCACGTATCCGAACGCGTCGACGATCGAGAGGCCGGGGAATATCATCAACAGGTTTCCGACGAAATAGAACCCGATCGCCCCGCCCATCGCACGCGAGCGGGATTTCGTCGCCGCGGAGATGCCGATCGCGATCGCGACGTACCCCAGCGTAAAGAGCAGGGTCAAGGCGACGATGGGCGCGAAAACGGCAGCTTCGAGCGACGGATACCAGAGGACCGTCAGCACCGCACCGACGCCGAACGCGAGGAGAACCGCCGCGGTGACGACGGCTCCGCGAGAGAGGTACTTCCCGAGGACGACGTCGCGTCGCGTGTTCGGGAGCGAGAGCAGGTACTTGATGCTTCCCGATTCCCGCTCGCCGGCGATCGCGAGGTACGCCGTGACGAGCGCGATGAGCGGGATGAACAGCGACCCGATGCCCGAGAGCGACACGAGCTGGTAGATGACGTTCGGTTCCGACCCGATCTGTCCGAGATAGAAGAACAACAGCGCAAACAGCGTGTACAGCCCCCCGACGAACCAGACGATCTTCGCCCGACGGACGTCGAGGATGTCCTTCTTGGCTACGGAGCGGATGCTCATGTCGACACCTCCGCCTCGACCGCGGCGAGATCCGCGTCGTCGTCGACCTGACTCGGCCGTTCGCCGTTCGTGTACGTGTTGAACAGTTGCTCGAGCGACGTGTCCTCGGAGACGATATCGACGACGGTCGCCGCGTCTCCGACCCGCGTCACGACGTCGTACTTTACGGGCGTTGTGGCGCAGGAGGCCGTGATCGTCGATCCGTCGGCGGTTACCGAACGGACGCCTTCGAGTGCCTCGAGGTCAGCGATCAACGCATCGGAGACGGTCTCGACGGTCAGTGAGATCGACGCGTCGAGATCGAGATTCTCGCGCAGTGCGTCGAGGGTCCCCGTCGCGGCGAGTCGCCCCTCGTTCATGATTCCGACGCGGTCGCAGACCGCCTCGACTTCACCGAGGATGTGACTCGAGAAGAACACCGTCGTGCCGCGGTCGGCCTCGGCGCCGATGATTTCGCGCATCTCCTGCATTCCCGTGGGGTCGAGCCCCGACGACGGCTCGTCCAGAATCAGCAGGTCGGGATCGCCGACCAGCGCCATCGCGAACCCGAGGCGCTGTTGCATCCCCTTCGAGTAGCCGCCCGCCGATCGCTCCGCGGCCTGGGGCTCGAGGCCGACCCGATCGAGGAGATCGGCGGGATCGTCGCCGGTTCCCTTGGTGTCGATGACCCACTCGAGGTGTTCGCGACCGGTGAGTCGGTCGTACAGGGTCGCGCCTTCGGGGAGGACGCCGATGCGCTCGCGGATCGCTTCGGGTTCGTTCTGGGCGTCGTATCCGAGCACCGTCGCGCTGCCGGCGGACGGGCGGACGAAATCCAGTAACATGTTGATCGTCGTCGACTTCCCGGCGCCGTTGGGCCCGAGAAAGCCGAAGATCTCTCCGTCTTCGACGGTCAGTTCCAGATCGTCGACGGCGAGGACGTCCTCGCCGTACCGTTTCGTGAGGGCGGTCGTTTCGATAGCGGGCACAGGTAAACCTCTGAGCAGGTACATGTAAATCTTTCTGGATGTGGGGATAACAGTTCCGGACGCCGAGCGATCCGGAGCGGCGACGCCGGCGAGACGGAGCGGGAGTTGATCCGGCGTCTCAGATGTGCTCGTCGAGGAAGTCGGCGATCGCCGAGTAGGCCTCGATGCGGTTCTCGAGCTTCGAGAAGCCGTGGCCCTCGTCGTCGAAGATCAGCTTGCGGACCGGCACGCCCTGTTCGTCGACCTTCTCGACGATCTGCTCGGCCTCGCCGACGGGGACGCGGGGGTCGTTCGCGCCGTGGAGGACGAACAGCGGCGCCTCGATCCGCTCGACGTTGTTGATCGGCGAGATCGATTCGAGGAACTCCCGATCGTCTTCGAGGCTCCCGTACTCGGCTTCCCGGAGTTCGCGGCGCCAGTCGCCCGTGTTCTCGAGGAACGTGACGAAGTTGGCGATGCCGACGACGTCGATCCCGGCGGCCCACAGATCGGGGTACTCGGTGAGCGCCGAGAGGACCATGAACCCGCCGTAGGAGCCGCCCTTCGCGGCGATGCGATTTGGATCGATCGCCGGGTGCTCGCGCAGCCACTCGACGCAAGCCTCGATATCCGCGACCGAATCCATCCGCTTCTCGACGTCGTCGAGGGCCGCGTAGTCGGCGCCGTACCCCGACGATCCCCGGACGTTCGGCTCGAAGTAGGCGTAGCCCCGATCGAGGAAGTACTGCTTGACGCTGGAGAACGAGGGTCGGCGCTGGCCCTCGGGGCCACCGTGGATGTCGACGATCACCGGTGCGCCGTCCTCGTCGGCGTCGCCGCTCGCGGACTCTTCCGGTAGCGTCAGGAAGCCGGGCACGTCGAGTCCAGCGTGGGACTCCGACGGAGTCCCACGAGCGGACGGGCTTCGCCCGTCAACGCCGAAGCTCTCGACGTGGACGAGTTCGGATTCGTCGAACGACTCCCGCGGAATGCCCGCGGTTGGGGCGCTCGTCCAGCGTTCGGCGTCGCCGGTCTCGACGTCGACGACGAAGACGTTCGTGTTGACGGCGTCGCCCGAGGTGGACAGCGCGAACCGATCGGCGCCGGAGGCGAAACTCACGCCGCCGGCGATGCCGCCGGGCAGGTCCGGTTCGGGGAACGTCTCGAACGCGGTCGGATCGTCGGAATCGAACTCGCCGACGGTCAACTCGGTGTAGCCCTCGACGTTGCGCGAGTAGACGAACCGGCCGGTCTCGTCGTCCAGGGCGATGCCGTCGACGTTCCATCCGTCTCCCTCGACGACCGTCTCCAGGTCTCGAGTTTCGAGGTCGAGGTAGGCCAGATAGAGGGTGTCGGCGTCGCCCTCGTCGGTTACGAGATAGACGCCCTCGCCGTCGGGCGCCCAGCTCGCCCGCGTGTACCGGACGTCGCCCTCGTGGGGCGTGAGGTGATCGAGCTCCGTCGTCTCCAGGTCGAGCACGTAGAGATCCTGATCGAAGTTGGAGTACGCCTGCGAGACGAGCAGGCGGGTGTCGTCGGGGCTCCACCCGGCGAGCGAGAGCCAGCCGTCGCCGTCGTACACGAGCTGCGCCTCGTCGCCCCGCTCGTCCCGCCCCTGGACGTACACGTCGAAGACGGCCTCGTCCCGACGGTTGGACGCGAACGCGACCTGATCGCCGTCGTGGCTCCAGCCGCCCCACCGGTGTTTGGCCTCGGGCATCGCCGTCAGGTTCGTAATCTCGCCGGTTTCCGCGTCGAGTCGGAACAGCTGGGCGCGCTCGTTGCCGCCCTCGTCCATCCCGAAGATCAACTCGGGACGTTCCGGCGACCAGGAGGCGAACAGCACCCGCTCGTCGTAGAACGTCCGCTGTTCGGGCCACTCGCGGGGTTCAGTGATCGTCCAGACCTGAGACGTCCCGGTCGTGTCCATCAGGAACGAGAGCCGATCGCCGGCGGGCCCGAAGGACGCGCCGTAGGCGCTTCGAATGTTGAGATACCGTTCGATCTCGTAGCTGCCCATGGCGAAGGCGTACGGACCGAACCCCGTAGTCGTTTGCGTTCCCGCCGCGGCCTTCGGTTCGTGTCCGTCGAGGCGTCACACCCGCTCGGTTCGCGGGCCTGACGATCAGCGGCGTCGTCCGCTCGCGATCGGCCGTCCCGTCGCCACGGTTCGCCGACCGCGGAGCCGTCGAAACGATCGAGATCCGGGTCGCCGCTGCGCGGTCGATCGCCGTGCGAATTCGACGCCGGCTTGGTCGCGTTCGCACCGCTCCTAACGCGCGATTATCGTCCGTCTGGTCTCAATAACAAAGCACGGGTGAGCCGTGGTCCCCTACGGTTTCCGATGGGTGATAGAGCGCGATCCGACGCGAGAGGGGGTACCGGAGCGGACCACCGAGCGAAACTGGGGGGGCTGTTGCTCCTGGCCGCGGCGATCGCCGCCGGACTGGTACTCGGCGGCGCGAGCGTCGTCGGAACGACGGGCCCCGCCGAGGAGACGGGCGACGACGCGAACGCGGTGGCGATCGCCGGCGAGTGCGTCGCCGGCGACGGGGTCCTTACGATCGAGAACCCGACGGAGGCGGCCGCGACCGTCGCGATGAACTGGTCGGTCGAGCAGTCCGCGATCGAAGTGCGACTCGAGAGCGAGAACGCGACCCAGACGATACGCGTGGGCGGCGCGACCGCCGAACAGTCGGTCTCGATCGGCAGCGACGACCGAACCGTCGCGGTCGAGTTCGAACCCGGCCTGCTGAACGTCACGATTCCGGCCGAGGAGGAGCTCACGATCCGTGGACTCGCGGACGGCACCTACGAGGTCTCGTCCGCCGACGAGGGATCGGCGCCGGTCGAGCCTGATACCGTGACCGTCGACTGCGAGTCGTCGGGCACGGTGAACACGACCGGGACTGAGGAATCGAGCGCGGAATAAATTGAGTGCAGCGTAGGCGCCGGTCGCCTGGACTCGATCGCTCCGGGGCCGCCCGCCCGCGATCGGTCGAGTCGTCTCGAGTCGCGCTCCCGATTCGGTTTCGCGGCTTCAACGTCGAGTTGTCTACACGAAAGAAGTGACTTTTTATCCTCCCACTGCGTGGGCCCGCCTAATGCGTATCGCGTTCGTCTCGTACGAAACGGTCTTCCACCGGGATACCGAGACGAACCGACGACTGCAATCGATCCTCGAGTTCCTCGCGGACCGCGGCCACGACGTTCACTGCTTCTGTACGCAGTTCTGGGACGGCCACCTCGATCGACTCGAGCGGGACGGGATCACCTACCGCGGCGTCTCGGTCGGCCCCGAGGCGCGTCACTCGTTTCACCTGCGGCTCCCGTTCGTCCTCGCGACCGCCCGGCCGGATATCGTTCACGCGGGCGCCGAACCGCCGACGCAGGTCCTCGCGGCGAGGGCGGGCGCGACGCTCGCCCGGGCGCCGCTCGTCGTCGAGTGGTACGGCGACGGCGGCGTCGACGACGGCCGCTGGACGCGGCTGGCCGCTGGCGGTCCCGACCGGATCGTCACCCCCTCGGAACTCGTCGCGACGTGGGTTCGGGAGCGGGGGGCCGACGGGGCGGTCGTCGACACCGTCCCGAACCCGATCGACGTCGATCGGATTCGGGATGTTCCCCCGGGTAACGCCGTGGACGTGATCTACGCCAGACGGCTCGACGACGGGGCGAACCTCGAGAGCCTGTTGCTGGGGCTCGCGGAACTTCGCGATCGGAACTGGTCGGCGACCGTCGTCGGCGACGGGCCCGAGCGGGCGGCCTACGAGCAACTCGCGACCGATCTCCGAATCGACGATCGACTCTCGTTCGCCGGCGAACTGTCGCTCGAGGAGCGGATCGCCGCCTACCGCGGGGCGCACGTCTTCGCCCAGACGGCCGAACACTGCGTCTTCCCGACGGAGATGCTGTGGGCGCTCGCGTCGGGGTGCGTCGGGGTCGTCGAGTACCACACCGACTCCAGCGCACACGAACTCGTCGAGGGGTGGGATCGGGGCTTCAGAACGACGAGCGAAGAGGAACTCGCCGAGGCCATTCTCGCGGCGGGCGACCTCGAACACCGGGAGTACGACGAGACCTTCGCCGAGTACGACGAGGGCGCCGTTACCGATCGATACCTGGAGCGCTATCGACGGTTGCGGGACGATCAGGGGCTGTGGTAGCGGCCGGCTTCCGTACCGCCCGCGGGAGGTGGGTCCCGGACGCGGGAGTCGGCGACGGAGACCGTCTCAGAGATCGAACTTCGAAGCCGCCGTCTCCATGTCCTTGTCGCCCCGTCCGGAGAGGTTCACCAGGATCGCGTCGTGCTCCCCGTCCTCGGCCAGCCGGATCGCGCGGGCGACGGCGTGACTCGACTCCAGCGCCGGGACGATCCCCTCCGTTTCGCTCAGTTCGCGGAACGCGGCGAGGGCCTCCTCGTCGGTGACGCCGGTGTACTCGCAGCGGCCGATCGCGCGGAACATGGCGTGCTCGGGGCCGACGCCGGGGTAGTCAAGCCCCGCGGAGACCGAGTGCACCTCGACGTCGTCGTCGATCACGCGCGTCTTCATCCCGTGGATCACGTCGTCTTTGCCCTTCGACAGCGGCGCGGCGTGCTTGGTTGAACCCGCGCCCTTGCCGCCGCCCTCGGCCCCGTAGAAGTCGACCGGGTCGTCGCGGAAGGCGTGGAAGAGGCCGATCGCGTTCGAGCCGCCGCCGACGCAGGCGACGGCCGCGTCGGGCAGACCGCCCGTTCGCTCCCGGAACTGCTCGCGTGCCTCCTCGCCGATGACGCTCTGGAAGTCCCGAACCATCCGCGGGAACGGGTCCGGCCCGACGACGCTGCCGACGAGGTAGTGGGTGTTCTCGACGTTCCGGGCGAAGTCCTCGAGCGCGGCGTCAACGGCGTCGGCCAGCCCTTCGTTCCCGCGGGTGACCTCGTTTACCTCGGCGCCCATCAGCCGCATCCGGAAGACGTTCATCGCCTGGCGCTCGGCGTCTTTCTTCCCCATGTAGATCTCGGTGTCGAGCCCGAGCAGCGCGCCGACCATCGCCGTCGCGGTGCCGTGTTGGCCGGCTCCGGTCTCCGCGATCAGCCGATCGCGCCCGGCGCGTTTCGCCAGCAGCGCCTGGCCGAGACAGTTGTTGAGCTTGTGCGCGCCGCCGTGGAGTAGATCCTCCCGCTTGAGGTAGATGTCGGCTCCGTACCGATCGCTGAGGTTGCTCGCGCGGTACAGCGGCGTCGGTCGACCCGCGAATTCGGCCAGTAGATCGCGGAACTCGGTCTGGAACTCGTCGGTCGTCGCCACCTCGTCGTAGGCGGTCGCGAGCTGCTCGAGCGGCTCTCGAAGCGGTTCCGGAACGTGTCGACCCCCGTATCCGTCGAAGTCTCCCTCGGACATACCGGCAGGTTTTGCTCGCACCGTCTTAGCTCCTGCGCGTATCGGCGTTGCGCCGTTTCGCACCGTTTCCAACCGCCAACAAACCTGTGAACGCGGCGAAAACCCGCCGTTGCGCAGGAGCGTCGCTCCCGCGATGCTCGAGAACTGCGCTCGATTCCAGGGTCTCGATCGAGCGCCGGCGGCTGCTTTCGTGGCGGTTACGAAGGTTTCGTCACCTGGTAACCGAACCCTAATCGCATTCTTCGCGGTTCGCCGGCCCCAGCCTTATCCGTCCGATCGCCGTCGAACGGCACGACCGTTCGATGCAGCGACGCGTTCCAGCGCGAACCGATCGACCCGGACCGACGGCGACCTCGCCGACGCGGAATCCGGGTCGACAGGCCGCCCGTCCGAGGAATAGCCGATGAGGGTCTTCAGGCTGCTCGGCGCCGATCGATCGACCCCGCCCGGCCTCGCGAACTTCGACTCGACGACCGTCTTCGTCCGCGCCGCCGCCAGCTACCTCCGCGGCGAGTCGTTTCCGGCGCTCGGCATGCTCGATCCGAGACTGGTTCCGATCGCGAAGCGGCTCAACCGTCTCCCCCGAACCGCCAGACAAACGCTATACACCGTCGGCGGCGCGAACGAGGGTATCTCGCCGGAGAACCTCGGCGACATCGACGTCGAACGGTTTCGCCGCTGGGTGGTCGAGCAGTACCCCGATCGCGGCTACCCGGCGGTGATCGTCGGCTCGAGCAACGGCGCGGCGGTCCACCTCGCCGCGCTGCTCGGCGTGCCGTGGCTGCCGCAGACGTTTCTCGTCCCGGTTCGGCGATCGATGGACGCCGACGCGATCCGGGCGGACGTCGAGTGGGGCGCGGCCCGCGCCGATCCCTTGCTCGCGGCCAACCCGGACGTCTCGCTCCACCGGATGCACGACCCCAACCAGGATCGGTTGATGGTCCGGAAACTGGCGTACTTCCGAGTCAAGTCCCGCGCCCTCGGCGATGCATACGAGTCGTTCATCCGCCGGGTGCTGGAACCCGGCGGCACCGTCGTCTCCCTCGAATGCGAGTACGAGTGGCCGGCGATCGACCTCGGGGAGCGCCACAGCTTCCAGCTCGGCGGCCTCGGCGGGCTCTTCCCGGAGGAGTACTACGACGGCTGTCCGGCGATCGCTGACTTCCTCGAGCGACAGGGCGTCGACGGCGGGCGCGAGGGGGTCGTCGCCGACGGCTACGGCGGCTGGGACGCCCCCGTGCCGGACGATCGGATCCCGGAGGCCGAGTGGGGATTCGACCCCGCGCTCCGCGACGACCTCGATCGGGTCGCCGACGAGCGCGGCTACGACGTTCGCCGGCTCCGGTTCGACGATCCGCGGGACCTGAGCCCGTTCGTCGCCGATCGCTATCGGGACCGGTACGCCGATCGGGGGCGGCCGGTCGATCGGCTGCTCGTCCAGTCGTTCGCCCTCGTCGAACCGTGGTGGACGGTCCGTACCGGATCGGTTCCCTACTGGGCCCCGTTCAACACGCGGCCCGACGCCGCGTTCCTCGAGTCGTACCTCGCGGAGAGCGAGCCGTACGACGAGGCCTGGATGACGCTGTTCTCCCACGGGGTCAGATCCGCCGGCCTGGCGTCGATCGACCGCTGGCGGGACGTGCTCGCGATCGCGCGCGACCACCACGGCTTCGTCGGCGCCGACCCGACGGAGTTTCCCTACGACGTCGAAACCCACGTCCGCTACCACGACGACCTCCCCCGGACGATCGCGGCGCGGCACCCGCATCCGCCGCCGCTGTCGTTCGATCGGTTCGACTCGATCGCGAGCGGAGTCGAGGACGAGTACGCGATCGAATGGGAGCGGGGCTGACCGTCCGCGGCTGCCGACGCGGTGGCGCGATCCATCAGCGGCAAGCCGATCGATTACCCCGATCGGCGACGGAACGCCAGTATGACGAACGACGCGAACGACGCGGCCGAGTCCGACGAGCCGCACGAACCCGACGAACACCTGAAACGGGTGCGCGAACGCCTCCAGCGGGCGGCCGAGACCGCCGACCGGCCGGTCGACACGCAGCTGCACTCGATCACCGCGGGCGTGTTCGAGGAGCAGGACGGGGACCTGACCCAGTCCGAACCGGGGCCGAAGGTCGATCGGATCGCCGAGGTCGCCGAGAAACTCGATGGCCTGACCGAGGAGGCCTCGGGCGAGACGGTCAAGCACATCCGGATCGCCCGCGATCACTGCCGCGAGTACCTGGCGGAGGGCGGCGGCGACGAACAGCCAAGAGGCGGGTGAGCGATCGCCCACACCGTCTCGCTCGCTCGGTTACGACGCGAGACTAGCGATCCACGCTGCCGAGGACGATGTCCAGACTCCCGAGCGAGGCGATCAGGTCGGCGACGTACTCCCCTTCGGCCATCTCGGGGAGTGCGGAGAGGTTGTGGTAGCACGGGCTGCGGATCTTGAACCGGGCGGGCGAGTTCGAGCCGTCCGATCGGATGTAGATGCCGAGTTCGCCCTTCGCGGACTCGACGGCGCGGTAGGTCTCGGTTCCGGCGTCGGGCTTGAGCGTTCGGGGAACGTTGCTCTGGACGGTTCGCTCGTCCTCGGGCCAGTCCTCGAGCAGATCGAGACACTGCTCGACGATCTTCGCGGACTCCTCGACCTCCTGCATGCGCACGAGGACGCGGCTGTAGTTGTCGCAGCCGTCCTCGGTGACGACGTTCCAGTCAAGGTTCGGGTAGTAGCCGTAGGAGTCGTCCCGGCGCAGGTCGTAGTCGATGCCGGAGCCGCGGGCGACCGGGCCGGTGCAGCCGTAGTCTTTGGCCACCTCGGGTTCGAGGACGCCGGTGTCGAGACACCGCACCTGGAAGATCTCGTTGCCGGTCAGCAGCGCGTGATACTCCTCCATCTTCGCGGGGAGGTCGTCGAGGAAGTCTCGGCACTTCTCGATCCACTCCTCGCGCGGGCGGGGCAGATCCCAGGCGACCCCGCCCAGCCGGAAGTAGTAGAACATCATCCGTTGGCCGGTCAGGTCCTCCAGGATGTCCTGGACGACCTCCCGATCGCGGAAGGCGTACTGAAAGATCGCCGTGAAATCGCCGTAGACGTCGAGCGCGAAGGTGCCGACCGCGAGGAAGTGACCGAGCATCCGGCCGAACTCGGTCGACATCGTCCGCAGCACCTGGGCGTACTCGGGCACCTCGATGTCCGTGATGTCCTCAATCGCGCGGGCGACGGCCCACTCGTTGGGCAGGTTCGCGGTGTAGTCCCACCGGTTGGAGTAGGGGATGATCTGGTGGCGGTACTCCCCGTTCTGGCACATCTGCTCCTCGCAGCGGTGGAGGTAGCCCACGTCGGGATCGACGTCCGCGACGGTCTCGCCGTCGAGGATGGTCTTGAGGTGGAGCACGCCGTGGGTCGCCGGGTGGTGCGGTCCGATGTTGATGAGCATCGTGTCTGACTCGGGGCCCTCCCGATCGGGCTGTAAAGGGTTCGCGTGCTCGGCGAACTCGACGATCTGAGGTTTCTGCTGGTCGTAGTCGAGCGCGAGCGGGTGGCCCTGCCACGAGTCGGGCAGCAGGATCCGTCGGAGGTCGGGGTGGCCGTCGTACTCGATCCCGACCAGGTCGTAGGCCTCGCGCTCGTGCCAGTCGGCGGTCCGGAACACCGGTTCCGCGCTCTGACAGACGGGATTCGACTGGGGAAGCTGCGCGATCAGGGTCACCTCGTGGGTCCGCCGATCGTACTTCGTGAGGTGGAGGATCGACTCGTACCGATCCTCGTACTCCTGGGGCGTGAGACACGAGAGGTGGTCGAAGCCCGCCTCGTCCCGTAAGAGGGTCAGCACCTCCTGGACCTCGTCCGCCCGGATTACGAACGCGGGCGCGTTCTCGTGGTCGTCTCGTCCGATCGCGTACTCGTCGAGCAGGTCCTCGAGTTCGCCCACGTCGACGCCGTCCTCCCGGATGTGGTCATACTCGGGATCGATGCGTTCGCGCTCTTGTTGTGGTGATTCGCTCATTGGGGGCCCCGTAAACGCCGTTGCGGCCGCTGCCACCGGCGCATTTCCCGTAGCTACACCTGACGCGGAAATGAGGGTTTTGGTGAGTGACAGTGACTGTCACTGCGTTCCGACTGTGCCCGGCCGTCGATCGCGCCTCTACGACGGTCACCGGTCGCGTCTTCTCGCTTTCACGGGTGCGTCGAGTCTTACGACCGGAATACCAGCACGCGCTCCGGCGGTCGATCCGTCGCCATCGCCTCGCCCCACGTCGGTTCGACCGGACGCTCGTACGTCCCCTCGAGGTCCATCGGGTCGAACAGCCGATCGTAGCTCTCGACCGATCGGGGCCAGAGGTGGTCGTCGCCGGGCGGTTCGACCCGCTCGCAGCAGACGGCGACGCCGTCGTCCGAGAGGGTTCGCCGAAACTCGGCGACGACGTCGGCGATCCGATCGTCGGCGACGTGCTGGAGGACCGTCCAGGTGACGAGCAGGTCGATCGAACCGTCGTCGATGGGCAACGCCTCCGCCCGCCCGCGGGCGAACGCGAGGTCCGGATACTGCCGTCGGGCGATCCCGAGCGCGCGCTCGTCCGGATCGACGCCGACGAAGGAGCCGGCGCGGGTCGCGATCCACGGCGAGAGCCGCCCGTAGCCGCAGCCGACCTCGAGCGTCCGATCGACCGTCCCGCCGTCGAGGTGGGCGTCGAGCGCCGCCCACAGCCCGTCGACCTCGCGGTAGAGGTTCGACGCGAACTCCGGCCGCGTGCGGGGACTCGCGGCGTACCCGCCGGGTTCGAACAGGACGGTCCCGTCGCGTTTGCGCCACTCGGGGCCCCAGCGCGACGAGGGCGCGAGCAGCCCGAACAGGTACCGCGGGAGCTTCTCCGGTCGGTTGAGCCCCCGCCTGCACAGATCGGCCCAGTCCGTCACGGCTCTCGCGATCGGTTTCGGGGCCGTGCTTCCGGTCGACCGCGATCGCCGCGTGGTCCGTGCCCCGCCGCGGGAGCGAGTGGGTTCGATCTCACCGTCACTCCTCGTCCTCGTTCTCGTTCTCGTCCTCGTCGTCCGGTTCGACCTTCATGTCCGAGGCGTCTTCCGCCGGCGTTTCCTCGGGTTCGGTCGCGTCGGTTTGCGACGGCTGTGCCTGTTCCGGACTGGGACCCGCGGCTTCGCTGGCCTCGTCGGCCAGCGCCGATTCCGAGACGTCGATCTCGACCGGTCCGTCGTCCTCGTCCCGACGCGGGTCGGTTTCCTCGTCGTCCAGTTCCGCGTTCGATCGCGGCAGCTCGCGATCGCCGGGCTCGTCGCGTGTGAACTCGATATCGCCGCCGTCGTCGTCGGGGGCGTCGGCCGTGTCGGGATCCGCCGCGGGGTCGTGTCGCGGTTGCTCGTCATCGCGGTCCTCTCTCCCGTACGTCGCGGTGTGGGCCTCGTCCGACGCCTCCTTGTTCTCACCCTCGAAGGTACCCGGCTCCACGAGCGGTTCGTCGCGGGCGCGGCGTCGCAGTCCGGCGCCCAGCAGGCCGGCGGCGATGACGCCCTTCGGAATCGCGCGCGCCTGTCCGCGCAGCAGCGATCGGACGGCGGAGAACAGCATCAGGCCGCCGCCCGCCAGCTCGAGCGTCCCGAGCCGGCCGCCGTCGCTCGCGAGCACCGTTTTCGCGGGCGAATCGAGTTCTTCCCAGTCCGTGAACGGTTCCGTCCCGACGTCCGACTGCGGATCTCGATCGTGTTCCTCTGACATCCTGGATCACCGAGCACGCGTCGCTCACGATTCGTAGCGCTCCCGGACGGTTGAAAGTTGGACCGGCACGTGCGGCCCCGATCGACGACTCAGCCCCGCCACTCGTACGCGTCCGGATCGCGCGCCGCGAGGGCCGTCCGCACCGCGGCGACGTTCTCGGGCGCGTCGTGGACCCGAACCACGTCGGCGCCGCGATCGGCGGCGATCGCGGTCGCCGCGACGGTCGCCGCGAGTCGGTCGCCGGCTTCGCGACCGACGTGGTCGAACATCGACTTGTGGGAGTGGCCGACGAGCACGGGACAGCCGAGCGCGGCGAACTCGTCGATCCGACCCAGCAGTTCGAAGCTCTCGCGGGCCGACTTGCCGAAGCCGAGGCCGGGATCGACGACGATCTGGTCGCGATCGAGCCCGGCCTTCTCGGCGAGCAGCACCCGCTCCGAGAGCCGGTCGATGACGTCCTCGACGACGTCGTCGTAGGTCACGTCGCGCTCGGGGACGACCGGCGCGTCGATGCTGTGCATCACCACCAGCCCCGCGTCGTGGTCGGCCGCGACAAACCGCATCTCGGGATCTTCGAGCCCCGAGACGTCGTTGACGATGTCCGCGCCGGCCTCGAGGGCGGCGTCGGCCACGGCCGCCTTTCGCGTGTCGATCGAGACGTGGACGTCGAGATCCGCGATCCGCTCGATCACGGGGACGACGCGATCGATCTCCTTCTCGATCGGGACCGGATCGGCGCCGGGTCGGGTCGACTCGCCGCCGACGTCGATCACGTCGACGTCGGCCTCGACCATCGCCTCTGCGCGGGCGACGGCGTCCTCGAGCGCGTCGTACTCGCCGCCGTCGTGGAAGCTGTCGGGCGTGACGTTCAGGATGCCCATCACGGCCGTTCGATCGTGCCACGGGTAGCGGGCCTCGATCGCCGGTTCCGCGTCGGGTCCGATGTCGAGCGTCTCGCGTAGTTCGCGGGCGATCTCGGGGAGGCCGTGGGCCCGGTCCTCCAGGTTCTCCGCGAGCCGCTCGAACTGGGCGAGCGTCCCCATCAGGACGGCGTCGACGTTCTCGTCGTCGCGTTGCAGCCCGGAAAGGGCGCACTCGCCGCCCAGCCGCAACAGCTCCGCTTTCAGCGAACTCGCCTGCCGGCGCTGCAGGCTCTTTTTGACGACCCGGTGGACGGCCGTCCCGCGCGTCCGGTAGACGCCGGCGTCCGTGACGTTCGCACCTTCGAGCGCATCGCGAGCGTCCGACAGATCCCGGATCCGCTTCGGGATGCCGGCGCTCGTCCAGCGCGATCGGGCCTCGGCGACGGCGAACAGCGACCCGGTGACGAGGACGCAGTCGTCCGCGTCGCTTCCGCCGATCGCCGTCGCGAGGCCGTCCTGAACGGCGGTCGCGGTGGTGACGTCTTCGACGCCGGCCGACGCGAACACCTCGGCGAGGACGTCGCTGTCCTCGGCCCGATCGAGGGCGGGTTCCGTCGCGATCACCCTGTCCGGCGCGGGCAGGGCCGCCGCCATCGCCCGGTGGTCCTTGTCGTGCATCGCGCCGAAGACGAGGTGGAGGCGATCGTACTCGTAGCTTCCGAGCGTCTCGGCGAGTTGCTCGCAGGCGCCGGGGTTGTGGGCGCCGTCCAAGATCACCAGCGGATCGGTGTCGATGACCTCGAACCGGCCGGGCCAGTGGGCGTTTCGCAGCCCGCGGGCGATCTCGGTCTCGGAGACGTCCGCGATCTGTCGAGCGAGCGCGGCGGCGACGCCGGCGTTTTCCGCCTGGTAGGATCCGGGAAGCGGGATCCGCGTCTCGACGCTCCAGTCGCCGGCGTCGATCGAAACCGCGGCCTCGGTGTGGTTCGTTCGACCCTGGTAGGCGACGGAGACGTCCGGCCCCGTCTCCTCCTCGTCGCCGCTCTCGCCCGGCGCGTCGGTCCAGTCCTCCGCGCCGACCGTGACGACGTCGCCGGCAACCTCTCGGATCGCCGCGAGCGGGGCGCCCGTGACGCCCGTCACCAGCGGTCGTTCGTCGGGAGCGACGTGGGCCTTGTCGCGGGCGATCGCCTCCTCGGTGTCGCCGATGATGCCCGTGTGCTCTAAGGTGACGCTCGTGACCGCGCTCGCGATCGGATCGACGACGCTCGTGGCGTCGTACTTGCCGCCGATCCCGACCTCGAGGACCGCGACGTCGACGTCCTCCCGGCCGAAGTGCCACAGCGCCAGCGCCGTCATCGCCTCGAAGAACGTCGGCGAGTCACCGTCGGCGGCCCGCTCGGTGACGTACCCGCGCACCTCGTCGACGTACGCGCAGATCGCCGATCGCGGGATCTTGCGGCCGTCGACCCTGACGCGCTCGCGCAGGTCGTCGAGGTGCGGCGACGTGTAGAGTCCGACGGACAGGCCCGCCTCGCGGAGCGTCCGTTCGAGCATTCTCGCCGTGCTCCCTTTCCCGTTCGAGCCGGCGATCTGGACGCAGTCGATCGACTCCTGGGAATTCTCGAGGTGGGCGAGCAGCCGCGCGGTCGACTCCGTCCCGGGTCTGGGACGGAACCGGCGCAGGCCGAAGAGGAAGTCCGCCGCCTCGTGATACTCCATGTCCGATCAGAGAGCGCGAGTGTTTTAGTGTATTCTGATCGCCGACGATCCGGCGAAATCGCGCTTGTTCCGCGTTCGACGACCGATAGTGATAGATTAACAATACGTATGCGCCGCGGACCGTCCCGTACGACGCGAGATGCGGCTATCAGTATCCACGTCGTAGTTCTACCATGGAAGGGAACACGACCACGTTCGGCGGACTGCTCGCGGGCCAGGCTATCGGCTCCATCACCTTCGTCACGGGGTTCTTCCTCGGCGGCCCGACCGGCCCCGTCACGATCGCCGGCGGCGCGATAATCGCCCTCTGCATCGCCGGGCTGGCGTTCGTCGCGCTGACCGAGGGGGAGCCGACGTAACCGGCTCGATCCGGGCACAGCAGCGCGCCGACGGTCACGTCCTCCGAAGTCCCGTCGGCGGCCGCAAGAAGAGCCCGTCGAACAGCGCGAGTACGCCGACCGTCCCGCCGCCGAGGAGCGCGGCTTCGAGCGGAAGGCCGATCGCTTCGCCCACGAGGATCGAACAGCAAAACGCGATCGGAATCACGGCCAGGAGCGCGTCGTACCGACCGAGAGACGAGACTCGCTGGCGAACGGTGCGTGCTGGGTCGACGTCAGTGCTGCCGCTCTCCCGCATGCAGAATCACCGCTTTGGGGTACGGTCTCCGGAACCAAAAAATCAGACGATTTGATCCGACGGCGGGATCGCCCCCGATCGCTCGTCCGGCCAGGAGCCGAGCGTATCGCGTCACTTTCCCCACTCGGGCGCCCGCTTCGGCCGATCGGTGACGGCCCGGGCGTCGATCGGTTCGACCGGTACGCGCTGGAGTGGATCGGGCGTGGGTTCGCACCGACGGCGGCGAGGCTACTGCTCCCCCGGTGCGACCCACTCCCCCTCGACGTAGCGCTCGACCGACAGCGGCTCCGCGCCGGAGAGGGCCGCCAGGCGGGACGCGGCGTCGGTCGCCGTCGCGTTGGTTGCGTTCGTTTCGTTCGTCTCGTTGCCGCCGTCTCCGCCGGCGCCTCCGACCCGACGTTCGAGGATCGTTCCGCCGTCGCCGACCGCGACGTCGTACCTCGCCCCGCTCGCGACGCCGTGCAGTTTCGTTTCGACCGACGTCTCGTATCGGCGCCACTGGCCCGCGGACTGCCGTTCGTACAGCGCGCCGCCGTCGCCGGCCGCGAGGCCGTCGTCCCCGTCGCGGTCGATCGCCCGGATGGCCCGTCGGTCGTCGTCGACGACGTGCGGCGTCCAGCGGAAGCCGTCGTAGCGGTAGACGATTCCGGACCCGGCGGCGACGTTCACGTCCCGGTCGCCCCGACTCGCGATATCGAAGAACGCGCCGCCCGCGAAGTCGATTCCGATCCGCTCCCAGGTCTCTCCGCCGTCGGCCGTCTCGGCGACGAACTGGCTCGTACTGCAGACGTGACCCGCTTCCCGAGCGTGACAGTCGATGCCGGGAATCGTCGATCCGCCGCCAGGCTTGGTCACCTCCGCGTACTGGATCGCACCGCTGTCCTGTCGAACGCCGACGAGGAGTTCCCCGGAGCCGTTAACGAAGTAGAGGCGCTCGTTCTCGCCGGCGGTCCCGCGCACGGCGCAGTCCTCCCACGTGCTCGTCTTCCCTTTGGGCGCGGAGTAATTCGTCAGCGTCCGCGTCTCGACGTTGTACTCGCCGATGACGCCGCTGCCGCCGACGAACCAGACCGCTCGGCCGTCGTCGGTGGCGTCGACTCCCGTCAGCCGTCGGCTCCGGGCCTGCGGGCCGTAGTCGACGACGGTCTGCCAGCCGTCCTCGCGCCGAGCGAGGACGTTGCCGTCCGCGCCCGCCGCGAACGGTCCCGCGGCGGTGTCGACGGCGTCGTTCAGCGCTTTTCCGGTCGGTGACTCGACCTGCTCCCACTCGTTGTCGGCCGTTTGCGCGCCGGCCGTCGAGCCGAGCGCGATGACGCCGGCGGTCGCCGATGCGGTCGCGAGCCGAAGCACGTCGCGTCTGGTCTGGTCGGTCATGGGTCGCGACCCGGGGTAGCGCTCGAGCGCGTATAAGCCCCCGAGACGTTCTAATTCGGTACAACAAGCGCGTCGACGGCACGCCGAAACTGCGCCACGACAATCACGAGCGCGGGGCGCCCGTTCGCACGGCTCGCGGGACCGGCGGTCCTGCCCTGGGTGCAAAAACGTCGATGAAAAGGCCGCCTTCGCGGGCTCCGCTTACGCCGCCGAAGATCGATTCGAGTGAGCGCCGATCAGTCCGCGCGGCCCCACTCTGCGGTGCGCTTCGGCCGATCGGTGACGGCCTGGACGTCGATCGGCTCGTCTTTCGCCTGCAGGGCCTCGAGGGCCGCCTGTGCGCTCGCGGGGGTTGAGAAGTAGGTGATCTCCTCCTCGACGGCGACCTCGAGCAGCTTGCGGTCCCGCGAGATGATGAGGTCGACCTTGCCGTCGCGGACGGCCCCGACGAGGTCGACCTCCTCGCAGAGGTCGAAGTACTCGGTGAAGCCGGAGACCAGGTCCTCGCCGGCGTCGGTGTCCGGATCTGGGAACTTGTCGGCCGAGAGGTCGACGATCGCGGTGCCCGATTCGGGGATCGGCTTGCCCGTCGCGTCCTGGGCCTTGTCGTAGGCCTTGCCGAAGCTGTCGGCGCTGCCCATGACCTCGCCTGTGGACTTCATCTCGGGGCCGAGGCGCGGATCGGAGCCCGGCAGGCGATCGAACGGCAGGACGACCTCCTTGATCGAGGTTTGCTTGGGGATCTGCTCCTCGACGTCGAGTTCGTCGAGGCTGTGGCCGGCCATGACCGTCGCCGCCACCTTGGCGATCGGGACGCCGGTCGCCTTCGAGATGAAGGGGACGGTACGGGACGAGCGCGGGTTCGCTTCGAGGACGTAGACCTCGCCGTCTCTCACCGCGAGCTGGACGTTCAGCAGCCCGACCGTGTCGAGCGCGCCGGCGATGTCCTCGGTGACTTTGCGGACGCGGGCGAGCACGTCGTCGTCGAGCGATCGCGGCGGGATCATACAGGCCGAGTCGCCGGAGTGAACCCCGGCGGCCTCGACGTGTTCCATGATGCCGCCGATCAGGACGTTCTCACCGTCGGCCACGGCGTCGACGTCGAGTTCGACCGCGTCCTCCAGGAAGTCGTCCACGAGGATCGGCTTGTCCGGCGAGACGCGGACGGCCTCCTCAATGTACCGCTCGAGTTCGGCGTCGTCGTAGACGACATCCATCGCGCGGCCGCCCAGTACGTAGGAGGGGCGCACGAGCACCGGGTAGCCGATCTCGTGGGCGAGCTCCATCGCTTCCTCCTTACTGTGTGCGGCGCCGCCCTCCGGCTGGGCGATACCCAGCTCGTCCATGAGCGCGTTGAACCGATCGCGATCCTCCGCGAGATCCATCGCCTCGACGGTGGTGCCCATGACCTCGCAGTCGAGGCCGCGGCGCTCGAGCTCGTCCTCGAGCGGTTCGCCGATGTTGACCGACGTCTGGCCGCCGAATTGGACCATCACGCCGTCGGCGCCGGTCGCCTCGGCGACGTCCGCGACCTCCTCTGCGGTGATGGGTTCGAAGAACAGCCCGTCTGAGGTATCGTAGTCCGTCGAGACGGTCTCGGGGTTGTTGTTGACGACGTGGGCGTCGATGCCCATCTCGCGGAGCGCCTGGACGGCGTGGACCGAACAGTAGTCGAACTCGACTCCCTGCCCGATACGGATCGGTCCGCCGCCGACGACGATCACGCTCTCTAAGTCGCGATCGACCTCGAGCTCGCCTGCAGCCGCGCCGCCCTCGAGCGGACCGGACTCGAACTCGTTCTTGCGCGCGGAGTAGTAGTACGGCGTCTGCGCCTCGAACTCGCCGGCGCAGGTGTCGACCTGCTTGTAGGTGCGGCCGGGGACCTCCTGTTCGACCGTTCCCACGTCCGCGCCGGCGGCCGCGGCGATCGTCGCGTTCGTGTGGCCGGCGATCGCTGCCTCCGTGAAGTCGCACTCCTGGGCCGCGACGGTGGCGTCGGCGACGCGCTTGAACCGCTCGACGTACCACTCGTAGATGTCGGTCAGCTCGCAGACGTCGTCGACGGTGTAGCCGCGCTCGAACGCCTCGAAGATCGCGTACGGGCGGTCCGGGGACGGCCGAGCCAGGTACCGCTCTTCGAGTTCGTCGTCGCGGACCTCGTCCCAGTCGACGTCGGGGTCGTACTCCGACGATCGGAGGGCCTTCAGGAGCGACTCCTCGAAGGTCCGGCCGATCGCCATCGCCTCGCCGGTCGATTTCATCGCCGTCGTGAGTTCGAAGTCGACGTCGTCGAACTTGTCCTTGGGCCACCTGGGAACCTTCGTGACGACGTAGTCGATCGCGGGTTCGAACGCAGCCGTGGTTTCGCCCGTGATCTCGTTTTCGATCTCGTGGAGGCGCTTCCCGAGCGCGACCTTCGCGGTGACGCGAGCGATCGGGTAGCCGGTCGCCTTCGAGGCCAGCGCAGAGGAGCGCGAGACGCGCGGGTTCACCTCGACGACGCGGTACTCGCCGCCGGGGGTGCCGTCGTCGCGCCAAGCGAACTGGATGTTACAGCCGCCCTGGATGCCGAGTTCGCGGATGACGTCGAGCGCCGCGGTGCGCATCTCCTGGTGGCCCTCGTCGGGGACGACCTGCGAGGGCGTGACGACCGTCGACTCCCCGGTGTGGATGCCCATCGGGTCGATGTTCTCCATGTTACAGATGATGATACAGGAGTCGTCCGCGTCGCGCATGACCTCGTACTCGTACTCGACCCAGCCGGCGATCGATTCCGTGATGAGAACCTCGCTGTTGCGAGAGAGGCGTAGCCCCTTGCGAACGCGCTGGAGCAGTTCGTCCATCTCGTGGACGACGCCCGATCCCGAGCCGCCGAGCGTGTAGGTCGTGCGGGCGATCACCGGCAGGCCGCCGACCTCCTCGACGGCGGCCTCGACGCGGTCTTTCAGGTCTTCCTCGGTCAGTTCCGAGACCTCTTCACCCTCGTCAAGGACGATGGTCGTCGACCGCGGTACGGGTTGGCCGATCTTCTCCATGCGCTGGCGGAAGAGGTCGCGGTCCTCCGTCGCGTAGATGGTGTCCAGCGGCGTCCCCATGATCTCGACGTCGTGGTCCTCCAGGATGCCCTCCTCGGCGAGTTCCGCCGTGACGTTCAGCCCGGTCTGGCCGCCCAGGCCGGCGATGACGCCGTCCGGGTTCTCCTCGCGGATGATCTCGGCGATCGCGTCGGTCGTGATCGGTTCGATGTAGACCCGGTCGGCCATCTCCGGGTCGGTCATGATCGTCGCGGGGTTGGAGTTGACGAGGACGACCCGCGCGCCCTCCTCCTGGAGCGCCCGACACGCCTGCGCGCCGGAGTAGTCGAACTCCGCGGCCTGCCCGATCTGGATCGGGCCGCTCCCGATCAGCAAGATTGTGCGTCCGTCCCCTGCGGCGTCCCCGCCGCCGTGCTGGTCCGTACTCATTGGTCCTGTCCGTCCGAAGTTCGCACATCGTAATAAGCCCCACGATACAGTACGATTCTCGAAGCCGAATTTCGAAATTCGAATCGGCCGGTCGATCGGCCGTCGCCGTGCATCGGCGGCCGTACGGGGCGAAACGCCCCGTCGACCTTCGCTGCATCCGTTCGAGCCCGATCGGATGGCCGGCGCTGGCGATCGTTTCCGCGATCGTCGAGATTGTGGCCGGTCGACCGGGGCCGCGAGAGCGAACTCGGGGAGTTCGATCGAACGTCTCGAGCGACGATCGGCGATCGGACGACGAGACGGTGCACTGACTAGTCGGAAAATTGGTATCAACCCGGTCGCAACGTACACTGGATGCCCACCCCAAGACGCGCGCTACTCGCGGCGACCTGCGGCGTTCTCCCCACGGTAGGCGGCGCCGGCTGTCTTTCGAGACTTACCACGAGGTCCCTGTTCGCCGAGTACCTCCAGCTGAAGGCCGTCAGCGTCCGGTGGACTCGGGACGGCCGATCGCGCAGGGACGAACCCCTCAAACTCCTGTCCGACGGGAAGAGCGAGATCCGGGGCACCGTCGCGAGCGAGTACGCGCAACTGGCGTCGGCGCCGGCCGACGTCACCGTCTCCGAGAGCGTCCACGATCGGTTAGCGCGGGAGTTCGATGGGGTTCGGTACGTCGTCGGATTCTGCGGCGAGGACTTCGGCTCGCCGGACGCCCACGGATGTCGGAACACCGGTATCTCGAGGGACGACTTCAACCGCGTCCAGTTCGGCGATCGCGCCGAGGTGCGGCTGGTCGACGATACCTTTCGTCTCGAGGACGTCGAAGAAGGTGATCGGGAGCGCGTACGCGAGTGGGAGACCGACGTCCGAGAATACGACTGGGAGAAACGCCGCGCGGACCGCGAGTAGCTCGCCCGTCAGATCGGCCGATCGTACTCGCTCTCGAAGTCCCGCTGTCGGCGGTACTCGTCGACGAACGCCGAGACGTCGAACTCGAGCATCTGGGACTCGAAGTCGGCGATCGCGGCATCGTCGTCGGCGTGGCTGATCGCGTGTTCCATGAGTTCGACGACGAGTTCGACGATTATCTCGTGGAGTCGCCGCGAGTCGAAATCGGTGACCCACAGCATCGCGTAGCCGACGGCGCCGTCGTCGCTCGCGTCGTGGACCGCCACCTTCTCGGGGAACTCTTCCATGACGACGCCGAGCAGGTGCGGCGTCCCGAACTCCTCGAACTCGTCGGCGGGTTCGATCGTCTCCTGAAGGACGGCGACGAGCGATTCGGGAAAGAATCGCGACGGCGGATGGACGTCCGTGACGACGGCGTGGCGACGGCCGCAGGTGCAGGCGTACTCGCGCATCCCGAGGTCGATCTCGTGGGGGTCGAGGGTCTCCCCACAGGGCAACTCCAGGTGATCGTCGCGGGGACCCGGTACGCGGGGTTCTGCCATCACCGATGCGTTCGGCCGGCCCGGGGATAAGGGCGACGACTCGACGGTCGATCGCACCCCGGTTGTTCGATCGCGACAGCGGCTCACCGCTCGATCGACGCTGCGGAGGGACCGGCCCGCGCCGATCGGCCGCTCACTCCAGGGCCATTGCGAGGCTGTACATCTCCCCGACCGATTCCTCGCCGATCGACTCCGCGAGCCGCTCCGCACGGGCGATCAGCGGGTCGCCGAGTTCGGGGGGCAGTTCGGACGCGTTCGAGCGGACCACCGCGGCGTGGGCCTCCAGGTGGGCGCCGGTCCACGGCACCGGCGCGAGGAGCGTCAAGCGGCGATCGAACGCCCACCCGTAGCCCTCGCAGAGCCGCCGGAGGACGTCCGACGGGTAAAACGAGAGCATCGGTCGGCCCGCGGCCAGTTCCGCGGCTGCGTTCTCCGCGGCGAAGAGATCGCGGACCGCGGCGTCGTCGGGGAGCGGTTCGTAATCGTCGACGACGAGGTGTCCCCCGCGCCTCGCGACGCGGGTCAGTTCCTCGACGATCGCGCCGAGGTCCGCGGGCGGGACGACGTTGAACAGTCCGTGTGCGGTGACGACGTCGATCGAGTCGTCGGGCAGCGGAAGTTCCCGGAGGTCGGCTTCGAGGACGGCGAGTCGATCGCCGCCCTCGTCGCGAAGACGCTCCTCCGTCCGCAGCCGCTCTCTGACGCGGTCGACGGTCGTTCGGGCGTGTTCGCGGTCGTTCGTAACGGCGTAGACCCGGGCCGCGCCGCTCGCGAGGAGCCCCGCCGTCGTGTTGCCGACGCCGGCGCCGGCGTCGAGACAGATCGCGCCGTCGATCGGTCGGTCGTCGAGCGCCGCTGTGACCGTCTTCGGAACGTCCATGGTGATGTCGCGTTCGGAGGAACGGTCAGTGGTGAAGCTGCTCGGGTACCGGACTGTCGTCGTGGCGCATGCGTTCGATCAGCGATCGCTGGGCGCTCTCGCTCATGCCGTCGTACCGCCGCGCCGCGTCGAGCGCCATCGCGACGAGTTTCGGATCGCCGGGCGTGACGACGGTCGTCAGCCCCTGCGCGGCCGCGAAGTCGAACCGCTCGTCGATCTCGGCCTGCGTGTCGACCGGCTCGTACCAGTTGGCGTAGGGACGATCCGCCTCGGACAGTTCGTCCGTCGGGGGCCACGATCCCTTCGCGAAGGCCTTGATCCCGATCGTCCCGATGCCCTCCTCGTCCGCGCGTTCGAGGACGGCCTCGTAGTCGTGTTCCGCGCCGTCCTTCCCGACGACGACCGGGTTCAGCGGAAACATCACCGTCGCGAGATCGTCGATTCGGTCGATCGCGTCGAGGATGAGTTGCGGGTTGCCGTGGCTCGTGAGGCCGATGTCGCCGATCAGTCCGCTGTCCCGCGCGTCCCGGAACGCTTCGAGGGCGCCGCCCTCGCCCGTGATCGTCTCCAGCTCTTCCTCGTACTCGAGGCCGTGGATCTGGTAGAGGTCGACGTGGTCTACGCCGAGCCGATCGAGCGATCGTTCGAGCTTTCGCTGCGCCCCGTCGTACTCCCGCTCCATCGTCTTGCAGCCGAGGTAGACCTCCTCGCGGTGCTGGCGGAGCTTGGGACCCAGTTTGCGTTCGGCGTCGCCGTACGCCGGGGCGACGTCGAAGTGATTGACGCCGCGATCGAGAACGAGTTCGACGAGCTGATCCGCACCGTCCTGTTCGAGCCAATTGAGGGCGATCGCTCCGAACGTCGCGACGCTACTCTCGTGGCCGGTCGCACCCAGGGATCGCGTTTCCATACCGGACCATCGCGGAGGACGACTATAAGTCGCCGCCACCCAGCACGATCGTCGACCTCCGGAGTTGTGGTCCGAACGTCGTCGAAACTCCGCCAAAATCGTCGCATCGCCGGCCGACCGGACCGTTCGGATCGGCTCCGGCGAACGACGGGCCGCCGGGGCCGGCGTTAGGGCCAGTCGTCCCGGACCGGTTCGGCGTCGTCCTCTTCGGTCTCGATGCTCGAGGCCAGCACCCAGTCGGCCGCGTCGGCGGCGTCCTCGATCGCGAGGTACTCCCAGTCGACCGCCTCGGCCAGCCGTTCGTCCTCCTCGCCCACGCCGATGAAGACGTGGCGATCGGTGTCGAACTGATCTTTGACCCCCTCCAGACTCTCCCGTTTGCCGCGAGGACCGGAGAAGAAGTCCTGGCGGATGCGGTTCTTTCGGGTGAAGTTCGTCACGACGTAGGTCGGTTTCTCCGAGACGACGCCGATGTACTCGGTCCACCCTCTGGCGTCCTCGAAGACGGACTCCGGCGAGGCGAGCTCTTTCAGCGCCTCGAGTTCGAACGCCAGGGTCATGTCGCTGTCGCCGTTCATACGTCATCGAAGACGCGCACCCGGGAAAACGGCTTCGATACGCCCGATCGTCCGAGACGCGGCTAGCACCGTCGATCGCGTTCGACGCGGTAGTAGTCGGTGAAGACGATGATCTCGCCGGATTCGAGTTCGGCCCCGACGGTCGAGATCGATCGATCGTTCTCGACGGCGTCGTAGACGGCGGTCAGCGTCTCCTCGTCGAGTTGATCGACGTGACGGACGGCGGCTTCGACCTCGACCGCCGAGACCCGGCGGAGCTGAAGCGTCGAGGACTGTTCGAGGAGTTCGCTGGGTACCATGACTGCTGTTACCGAATGTCAACCATGGACTTAACCCTTCCGCTGGAACCACCGCGTTCCGGAGCCACACTCGGGTGCGAGCGCCTCGGAGCTGAGATGCCGACGTATCGGGATCGGAACGCGGGCCGCCGATCGATCGTCGACGAGGTCGGTCGAACCCGGTACCGCGAAGGGGGATCGGGTACCCGAAGACCGATCGTCGACGACGCGTGGGACCGCGAGGAACGATCGCCGCGAAAACCCTCGACGGCGTTCGCGGTTACGGCTCCTGCGGAGCCGCGAGCTCGTCGAGGTCGACGGTTTCTGCGAGGAGAACGTCCTTCTGGTCGGCGACGACGCGCTGTTCGCGCATGAGCCGCTTGAACTTGCTCTGCGGGGCGAGATCGCCGATGAGGACGCCGCCGACGATCTTACCGTCCTTGAACGCGAGGCGGCGCCACTCGGTGTCGCTGTAGCGACGTTCGGCGTGGTCGTCTCCCAGGGTGGGGTGCCCGAAGGAGAGGAAGGGGAAGTCGAAGTGCGTGATCGAGTACGAGGAGACCCACTGGAACTCCTCCGCCTCGTCGTCCGCGGCCATGTTGACGGCGGCAACCCGCCCCTGCTCTTTTGCCGACCCCCACGATCCGTTCTGGGCCTGTTCGCCCAGCAGCACGTCGTAGAATCGAGTGATGTCGCCCGCGGCGTAGACGTCCTCGACGTTCGTCTGCATGTACTGATCGACGAGGATGCCGTTATCATGTTCGATGCCGGCGCCGCGGAGGTACTCGGTGTTGAACGACAGTCCGATCGCGACGCCCGCGAAGTCACAGGCGTAGCGCTCGCCGTTCGGATCGACCGCGGCGACGACGTGGCCGTCGTCGTCGACCTCGAAGCGATCGACGCCGCTGTCGAAGACGGGTTCGACGCCCTTCTCGCGCATTCCGTCGTGCATGATCTCGGCGCCGTCGCCCGAGAGCGCGTACCGCCACCAGCGATCGCCGCGCATGAGGTACTTGCCCTCGACGCCCTGCGAACCGCAGACGGCGGCGAAGTCGATGCCGAGGAGGCCGGCGCCGACGATGACCGCGTCGTCGGCGGCTTCGGCGCTCTCGCGGATCTTGCGGGCGTCCTGGAACGTCCAGAAGTGGTGGATGCCGTCGGCGTCGCTGTTCTCGACCGGGAGCTGCGTCGGGGTTCCGCCGGTCGCGATCAGCAGTTTGTCGTAGGAGAGATCGTCGCCCTCGTGGGTGTGGACGATTTTCGAATCCGTATCCACGCTCGTCACGTGCGTGTTGAGCGAGAGCTCGATGTCGCGGTCCTCGTACCACTCCTCGTCGTGGATCGAGATGGGGGCTTCCGGGAGTTTTCCTTTCGCGTGTTCTTTGATGAGAATCCGGTTGTACAGAGCCTCCCCCTCATCGGTGATGACGGTAATCTCCGACTCCGGGTCTTCCTCCCGGAGGGTCTCGGCGGCCGAACTGCCCGAGATCCCGTCACCGATGATGACGTACTGGGTCATACCGTGACGGTTCGTAATGAGGGTTAAAGTGGGTTGCTATCTCGTTCATTTCGATCAGCCCCGTGTGATGTGCCAACGATCGTCCATCGTCTCGGCGTTCGATTCGACGATCGGAACTTCGTCCCGAAATACGCCGCGGTTTCCCGGCATCGCGAGAATACCGGAAAATCGCGCGATCGACGCGCGAGGGGCGAAACCCGGGTCGACAACATGGTCGACGAGCCGTCACGCCCCGATCGGCCGACGGACGCGCCGATCCCCGTCGGTAGTACCCCCTTTCATAAGCGTCGGTCCCGTACGCCCGCCCGATGAAAATCCGCCAGAACGCACGTCACTTCGCCTCCCGGAAGGCGCTCGAGACGCCGGTCGTCCGATCGGTCGCCAAGTCCGGGCTGGTTCGGCTGCACACGACGATTTTTACGCGGAAGGCCGATCCCGACCACGCCGAGGAGCGGGAAGCGCACCTCGACGCCTTCTTCGACGCGACGATCGACGCCTATCTCCGGGCGCTCCAGGACGGGTACTCGGAGGCCGAGGCCCGCGAGATCACCCACGTCCAGGCCAACTTCGACTTCTACAACCACGGCTGGACCGAGATGATGGAGTTCCCGACCGACGAGCTCGAGGATCACTACGATCGCTACCGCGACTTCTTCGAGCGCTGGGAGATCACGATCGACGACCCGCTCGGCCAGTTCGAACCGCCGGCGGGGATCCCCGAAGCCCCGTCGACGCCCGAAAAGCTCGACGATCCGGAGCACCCCCACGCCGAGGGTGGCTTCGCGGACGACGTCTACGTCGAGACCGAGGACGGCGACCTCGTCGTCGGCGGCCGGGAGGACCCGGCCGACGCCGACGTCTCACAGGCGGTCGGCGTCGACGGTGACGCCGACGACCTGGCGGATCGCTGACGATCGAGTTGGGGCGCCGCCGCCTCGCTGCTTCGCAATCGGAACGCTGCGTCGACCCGTCGAGGGGCGGATTTTCTATGCGAAATCGCCGGTTCGCCGTTTCCGCGATCGTTCGGCCCGCCCTACGTTTCGGATCGATAGAACGGTCCGACGTCCGGACAGTAACGCGGACATAACAATGGAAGCATCCGATAGCTCTCGTCGTACATGGAGCGACGAACGTACCTCGCGCTCGCGTCGGCAACCTGCCTCGCCGGCTGTACCGACTCGCGGTCGGCGTCTCGCGACCGCGAGCCGGCGTCGGAGACCGAGTCGTCCTCGGCGATCGACTCGAACGCGACTCCCGAGTCCGATCGAACGGCGGACGACCCGGACGAATCCGCGACCGAGGGGGCGAACCCGGAGGGAACCGACGACGACTTCGAGGACCTCTCCGCGTGGGACGTTTCCGGCGGCACGCTGACGCCGGATCCGGATCGATCGTTCGTCGGCACCCAGAGCGCTCGTCTCGAGACGCGACGCGACGAGGGTGCGACTCGGCTCCGAAAGCCGTTCTCGTCCCCCCGCGACCTGACGGACGTCGTTCCCGGGATCGCCGCCGCGGCCGCCGATCGGCTCACGCTCGTCGTCTGGCTGCTCGACGAGAACGGCAACCGGATCGAGTACCGACGGCGCATCGACGCCGACCTGCCGTTCATGCGGTACAACGTCGGACTCACCGCCGTCGACGACGGGTTCGACCATGGAGCGATCGTCGAGGTCCAGGTACGGCTGTGGACGGCCGACGACGACGCGCGAACCGTCTGGCTCGACGACCTCCACTTCACCCCGCGTCCGGAGCGGGGGAAGGTGATGATCCAGTTCGACGACGGCAACGAGACGGATTACACGGAGGCGCTCCCGATACTGGAGCCGTACGGTTACCCCGCCGTCTCGTTCGTCAACCCCGGGTCCATCGAGCGGGGGTCGGACGGCGGTCCGGCGCTGTCGCTCGACCAGGCGCGCGAGCTTCGGGACGCGGGCTGGTGTATCGCCAACCACACGATGACCCACGCGGAACTCCCGGAACTCGACGCGAGCGAACAGGAAACCGAGATCCGCGAGGGTAAGGCGTGGCTCCGGGAGCACGGCTTCGAGGAGGGGGCCGAGTACTTCGCCTACCCGTTCGGCGCGTACGACGCGACGACGATCGAACTCGTCGACGAGCACCACAGCATCGGGTTCGCCGGCGGCGGCGTCGGGCAGGGGTACACCACCAACACGACCCTCGCGTCCCGCCTCGGCGAACCGGACGCCGAGCGGGCGCGGACGGCGATCGAGCGGACCGCCGAACTTCGGGGCATCTCGTCGCTGCTCTTTCACGGCCTCGAAGGCGAGACGCTCGCGGACTTCGAGGCGACGATCGAGGCGCTCCACGAGTACGAGTCGGCCGGCGAGATCGACGTCATCCTGCCTCGGGACCTCGAACGATCGTACCTGTTCTGAACGGTTCGCCGCCGTCGTCCGATCCGGCGGCGCCGACGGCCGGGACGGGTGCGTGCCGATCCGCGGGCCGGATCCAAGCCGCTAAGTGCGTAGAACGTGCCGATTGGAGTACCGATTCGATGGCCCTCAACGCGAACGATCGATCGATCGCCAGCTTCACGATGGCCGGCCACGCGCTGGTTCACTGGTTCGAGACGTCGATCCCCATCTTTCTCGTCGTTTGGCTCGCGGAGTTCGACGTGCGGGTCGCGCTTGCCGGACTCATCGTCGCGCTCGGCTACGCCCCATTCGGCGCCGGCGCGCTCCCGGGCGGTATCCTCGCCGATCGGTACGGGACGAAACGGCTCATCCTGCTCTGTCTCGTCGGGATGAGCGCCTCGTTTCTCGTCCTCGCCGCTGCGGCGTTCCTTGACTCCATCTACGCGATCGCCGTCGGTCTCGTGCTGTGGGGGATCGCGGCGAGCGTCTACCATCCCGCCGGACTGTCGCTGATCAGCACCGGCGTCGAGGATCGCGGCACCGTCTTCGCCTGGCACGGCATCGCCGGCAACGTCGGTATCGCGTTCGGCCCGTTCGCCGCCGCCACGCTGCTCATCGTCTTCGGCTGGGAGCGGTGGCACGTCGTCGCCGCGCTCCTCGCGGTTCCCGGCTTTCTCGCGGCCGCCTACGGGCTTCGGGCGGACTTCGACCCGACGGCGGCCGTCGACGAGGACGTCGACGCCGGCCCCGACGAGGCGCTGTCACCCTCCGATCTGCTCGGAAACTCCCGCACGCTGTTCGCCAGCGCCTTCGCGATCGTCTTCGTGATCGTCACCTTCGAAGGGCTGTACTACCGCGGGATGCTCACCTTCCTCCCCGAGATCCTCCACGGCCTGCCAGCGATCGAGGGGATCGCGGTCGCGCCGACGCTCGAGCGGTACGACCTCAACGTCGAGTTCTACATCTACGTCGGCCTGCTCGTCGTCGGGATGGCCGGCCAGTACGTCGGCGGGAAACTCACCGATCGGATCGCACCCGCCCGCGGGCTCGCCGGCCTCTTCGCCGTTCTGGCGCTGCTCGCGGCCGCGTTCGTCCCCGTCACCGACATGGGGCTGCTCGCGATCGTCGCCCTCTGTGGCGTCTTCGGCTTCTTCCTCTTCGCCATCCAGCCGTTCTACCAGAACGCGGTCGCTGTCTACACCCCGCCGGACAGCCGCGGCCTCTCCTACGGCTACACCTACCTCGGCGAGTTCGGCCTCGGCTCCGCGAGCATCGCGATCGGCGGCTTCGTCCTCGGCGGCTTCCCCCTGTCGACGTTCTTCCTGCTGATCGCGGGCTTCGCGCTCGTCGGCACCGTCCTCGCCGTCGGCCTGCTGGCCGGCGTCGATCGCTTCTTCGCCGGGGAGGACGCCGAGGCGATCGAGGCGGGAACGGACTGAGCGCCGCCCGACGCCGATCGCCCTACAGCCCCGTCGGGACCTCGACGTACGTCGTCTCCAGGCCCCAGTCGTCGACGAGGTCCCGCACCGATCGAACGCCGAACGTCTCGGTGGCGTAGTGGCCGGCGAGGACGACGTGAATCCCCGCTTCCCTGGCCTCGTGGTAGACCTGCTGTTTGCCCTCGCCCGTAACGAGCGCGTCCGCGCCCGCCGCGACGGCCTCGTCGAGCCAGTCGGTGCCGCTGCCCGTGACGATCGCGACCTCCTCGATCTCGTCGGGGCCGAACTCGAGCACCTGAACGGAGCGGTCGCCGGTTTCGAGGTCGCTCCCCAGCCGATCGCGGAGTTCGTCCGGCGCGTACGGGTCGGACGCGACTCCGCGCTGGCCGACGTATTCGGAGCCGAGTTCGCCGAAGGGCGTTCGGTTCTCGAGATCGAGCACGTCCGCCACCCCGGCCGCGTTCCCGAGTTCCTGGTGGCCGTCGAGCGGCAGGTGCGAGACGTACAGCGCGAGGTCGTGCTCGATCAGCGGAGCGATTCGATCGTAGGTGCGGCCCGTCACGCGATCGAAGCCGCCCCACAAGATCCCGTGGTGGGCGACGATCGCGTCGGCGCCGACCTCGATCGCCCGATCGAACGTCTCGCGAACGCCGTCCACGGCGAAGGCGACGTGCTCGACGGTGCCCTCGTCGGGGCCGACCTGCAGCCCGTTCGCGCTGGCGTCGAGGTCGGCGTAGTCGGCGGTTCGAAGCTCCTCGTCGAGTCGATCGACGAACGCGGAGAGTTCCATGACCATGGCCTACGCGGTGGTTTTCGGGCCGGCGTCTTGTAATCGACTGGTACCGGATCCGACGGTCGACGACGCGAAACGCAGCGGGAAGCGAGGGGCCCGCCGCTACATCAGGTAGAACAGCGGGAAGAGGAAGACCCAGACGATGTCGACGAAGTGCCAGTAGAGCCCGAAGAACTCCACCGGTCGGTGATCCTCCAGGTAGGCGTCGGCGGCGACGATCCGGTAGAGCAGGAACCCCGCGAGCAACAGGCCGAGGATCACGTGGAGCGCGTGCAACCCCGTCGTGAAGAAGTAGACGGAGTACTCGAGGTCGGTGAACCAGTAGACGCCGTGGGCGAACTCCTCGGACCACTCCCACGATTTCACGCCGAGGAAGGTGAGTCCGAGCAGCAGCGTCGCCCCGATCGACGCCACGAGCCCGCTTCTGTTGCCGCGTTCGGCCATCACGAGCGCGAGGACGACCGTGAAACTCGAGGTTAACAGGACGTACGTGTTGAACAGCCCGGCCAGCGTCGACGGCGGAACCGGTCCCCACTCGTTCCAGCCGATGTGGATCCGAAGGAAAACGTACGCACCGATGACGGCGCCGAAGACGACCACGTCGGAGGCCAGGAAAAACCAGACCCCGAGTTTCGTGGTGCCGACCCCGTCGAACGGCCAGCGCTCGGCGATCGCCAGCTCGGGCGCGCGGAACCGCTCGCGTCCGAACTCGAAGAGGGCATAGCCGAGGACCGCGACGCCCGCGAGGGTGAGCAGCGGGTAGCGGATCTCGGCCGTTCCGGGCTGGGCCACCTCGAGTCCGCGCGCCATCGCGAACTCCGCGACGTACGGCGTCAGTCCGGACAGGCCGAGGAAGGTGACGAACATCCCGACCCCGATCATGAACGGCCAGACGCTGGCGTGGTCGGCGTGATCCGTGGCGACCGCGGTCCGGTGGACGTCCTCGGCCATCGCGCCGCCGTTCGCCGTCGCCCCGTCCACCCCTCCGTCGGTGGCCGTATCGTCGACGAACTCGAGGTGACCGCTCGTGTAGCTCGGCCGATCGGGCCAGTTCTCGAGCGGCGGCGGGGAGGCGGTCGCCCACTCGGCGGTGCGCGAGAACTGCCAGGGGTTGTCGGGTGCGTCGGGACCCCGGATCCAGCTGTGGACGAACGTCGCGAACATGATCAGAAACGACGCGCCGAAGATGAAGGCGCCGACCGTCGCGAGTTGGTGATACGGCTGGGTCGATCCGGGGTAATGGAAGACGCGCCGCGGCGTCTCCCAGGCGAGGAACATCGGGAAGTACAGCAGATTGAAGCCGACGAAGTATACCGCGAAGTTGAGTTTCCCCAGGGCTTCCGAGTACATCTTTCCGGAGATCTTCGGCCACCAGTAGTAGAGCCCGCCGAACAGGGCCGTCGCACCCGAGACCATCACGTAGTGGAAGTGGGCGACGACCCAGTAGGTGCCGCGGAACTCGTAGTCGAGCACGACCGCGCCGAGGAAGACCCCGGTGATGCCACCCAGAATGAACAGCACGAGCGCGCCGAGGCTGAAGAGAAACGGCGTCGTGAACCGGACCCGGCCCTTGACCATGGTGTAGATCAGCGCGAAGACCATCAGGTCAAACGGCAGCGAGATGCCGATCGTCGTCGCCATGAACAGCGTCTTGATCTCCAGGTTGATCGTCGTCAGGAACATGTGGTGCATCCAGACCAGGAACGACTGGACCGCCACGAGCACCATCGCGATGATGACCCACTTCCGACCGACGAGCCGGCGCCCGGTGAACGTCTGGAACGTCTCGAACATGATTCCCAGCGCCGGGAAGAAGACGATGTACACCTCCGGGTGCCCGAAGAACCAGAACAGGTGCGCCCACAGCAGGCTCGATCCCTGCTCGGTCGAGAAGTACTGCGTCAGCATGATGCGATCGCTCGACAGCAACAACAGCGCGGCGAGCAGCGCCGCGAACGCGAACAGCATCATCCAGACCGTCAACAGGATCGACCACGTGAACAGCGGGAGGTTCCACAGGCCCAGTCCCTCCGCGCGCGATCGGTGAATCGTCGTGAGGAAGTTCACCGTCCCGATCGTGACGGACATGATAAACAGCGTCAGCCCCAGGATCGTCGTGTTTCCGCCCGCGGTCGCCTCCGTCACCGTGCGGAACATCGGCACGTTCAGCGGCGCGTACATCGTCCAGCCGCCGGCGAACGCGGACTGCTGGAAGAACGAGATGCCGATCAGAAGTCCCGAGAACAGGTAGAACCAGTAACTCAGCGCGTTCAGCCGCGGGAACGCGAGGTCCTTCGCCCCGATCTGCAGCGGGACGATGTAGTTCGCGAACCCGAACGCGAACGGCGAGAGGAACCAGAAAACCATCAACAGCCCGTGGGTCGTAACGGACTGGTTGTACTCGCTCGCTTCGAGAATCCCGAGGCCGCCGGTCTGCCACAGGTGCGCGCGCATCAACAGCGCGAGGACCCCGCCGAATACGAGGAAGAACAACCCCGTCGCGAGATAGAGAATACCGACGTCCTTGTGATTCGTCGTCACGAACCACCGCTTGATCGACGTCTGCGGCGGGAGATCAGTCACGACGCGTCACCTCTCGACGGGCGGCGGTCGAACTACCGACGCCGACGGTCGGGGCCCGAGTTTCGCGCCGATCGCGCTTCTCGCGACCCCGACGGACCGTGTTCCCTCCCGCCCCGTTCGCCCCGGTGAGCGGGCCCCGGAGCGGGTCGTGAGAGTCAGAAAAACGCGACGCGGAGATCATCGTCAGCGTCTCTCGACGATTCCGAGTATCAACGTGTGGGCGGCGTATGCAGGCAACGGGCGGTGCGATCGGAACGCGGCGCTCGAAGGGGGGCCGGCGACCCGACGCACCCTTTCCCTACGAGTCGTCGGCGTTCGAGAAGACGAATTCTCGCACCAGTTTGCCGGCGAGCGACGCCGTCTGGCCGTCGTCGCGGTCGTTGACCTCGACCACGTCGAACCCGCTCGCGTACGGGGCGACCGCGCGCACGACGTCGCGCAGCTCGCGAGGCTCGAGGCCGAACGGCTCCATCGTTCCCGTCCCCGGTGCGTAGGCCGGATCCGCGGCGTCGACGTCGACGCTCAGGTAGACGTCCCGGTCGGCCAGCCGGTCGTCGGGTTCCCAGTCGGCGACGGCCGCGGGCGGGACGACCGTCACGTCGTCGGCCCCTGCGCGCTCCCACTCCTCCTCGCTGCCGGTGCGAGCGCCCAGCACGATCGCTTCCGCGGCGTCGCCCTCCTCGAGGATTCGCCGGAGGACGCAGGCGTGGCTCAGCGGGTTGCCGTCGTACTCGTCGCGAAGGTCGAGGTGGGCGTCGAGGACGACGACGACGTCGGGTTCGACGGCCCGTGCGCCCGCCAGCGAGACGGTGTGCTCGCCGCCGAGGGTCAGCGGGATCGCGTCGTCCCGGACGACGTCCCGAAGCGTTCCGTCGAGCCACTCGAGATAGTCCGCAACGTCGTCCCAGGCGCGGACGTCGCCGAGATCGGCGACGCCGAGGTCCGAAAAATACTGATCGGTCCGACGATCGTAGTCGTCGAACGGCTCCGCAAACGTCCTGATCCGCCGGGGACCGAAGCGCGTCCCCGGCTGGAAGGTCGTCGAGGCGTCCAGGGGCGCACCGACGACCACGAAGTTCGCGTCCTCCGAGTCGGCCGAGCGAGCGGCCGCGTCGGACCCGTTCGTCCGGTAGTCGGTCGCCCCGGGAAACATCAGACGATCTTTCGCTGGTTCTCCATCTCGAGGAACTCGATCTCGTCGTCGGGCGAGACGTCGACGTCCTCGGGGATGCGCATTGTGAACGTCTCGTACGTCTCGAGGTCCATGACCTGCATGTCGGCGCCGTCGACGGAGACGACCTGGCCCTGCTTGCGCTCGATGATCGGGACCCAGATCTTCGCGTCGACCGGCTGCGAGAGCGACCGCTTCTTGCCGTCGAAGACGCCGACGGCCTCGACGCGAGCCTTGGCGCTGCCGTGTTTACCCGGCTTGGCCGTCGAGTAGGCGTTGATCTTACACGCCGCGTCGTCGATCATGACGTAACTTCCTTCCTGGAGGTCGCGAACTTCTTGCTGCTGTTTCGCCATATCCCGGGGTAATCAACCGACGGGTATAAACGGTTTGGAACGGCGCCGACGGCGTGTCACGGCGCCACACCGCGGATTCGGGCGCAACTCGATCCCCGTCCGATCGAGTTGCGATCGAACGGGATATCGACGTTCGGCCACCGATCGGGCTGCGATCGCGATCGGTCTCCGATTCCTCGGCCCCGTATTACTGTTAAAACTCCGAACGTACCAAAACTGCTATCACTCGATCCGCCGATCGGCGGGTATCGTCATGCCCTCCAGACGCGCCGTCCTCGCGACGCTCGGAAGCGCGACGCTCGCCGGGTGCGGCGCACTCAGCGACGACGCCGCCGTGGCCGGATCGTGGCCCCAGCGCGGACACGATTCCGCTCGGACCGGGACCGCCGCTCCCGACGTCGACGGACCCGAGCCGCCGCTGACGACCGCCTGGAGCTTCGAGCACCCCTCCCGCGGCGGGACCAGCGTCTCGCCGCTGCTCGCCGGCGACTCGGTCTACGTCGGCTACACCGACGGCCCGCCGTCGCCCGCCGCCGGCGAACGAACCGTCGTGATCGAAGCGCTCGATCCGGCGACGGGCGACCGCCGGTGGAGCGTGCCCGTCACGACGACTCGAGAGGACCGAGGGACGTACTATCACGCGGATTCCCTGGCGCTCGCCGGCGGCGGGGAAACCGTCCTGTTCCAGACTTCGAACGGCCTCTGTGCGATCGGCACCGACGGAACCGAGAAGTGGTGTTTCGACAACGTCGGGGACGGCCAGCTCAGCTACCAGCCGATCAGTCCTGGCGTCGACGCCGGGACCGCCTACGTCGGCCACTATCGACAGATCGGGACCGACGATCGGGAACCGACGTTCTACGCCGTCGACGTCGAGGACGGACGCGAGCGGTGGCGTCACGAGTTCTCGGCGTGGGAGGGGCAGCTGGTCTACTCGCCCGCGGTCGCCGACGGGGTGGTCTACCTCACCGAATTCGGGGCGGGCGTCAAAGCGCTCGACGCGGCGGACGGAACCGAACTGTGGGCCGAATCGCTCCCCGTCGACAGTGCGCCGACCGTCACGAACGGGACCGTCTTCGCGACGACGAACGAGCACGCCGCCGAGGAACTCGGCGCGATCGCGCTCGACGCGACCACCGGCGAGGTTCGTTGGTCGAAGACGGACGGTGCGCGATCGGCGTGGGCGCCGCGTCACCTCGCGGCCACCGACGACGCGATCTACTATCCGGCTCACGATCGACTCGTCGCCCGGGACGCGGAGACCGGCGATCGGCTCTGGACCGCCGACGGCGGGCGGCCGTCGGCTGACGACCTGATCGAAAGCGGAGCGCCGGCGGTCGTCGGCGATCGGATCTACGTCGGCGGCTCGGCCGTGTTCGTGATCGATCGGTCCGACGGCGAGGTGCTCGGTAGATACGAACTCGATTGGGGTATCGAGAACTCGATCGCCGTCGCCGACGGCTGGCTCTACGTGAACACGGACAGGACCCTGTACGGGCTCACGGAATGTGCGACCGAGATCCTCGGTCACTGCCTTCGGCGGGGATAGCGCCGCCCGGTCTCTCGTCTCGATTAGTCCGTTTCGCGTTCGGGGCCGGCTTCCCACCGAAAGCCGATCGGCGTCGCGGGCGGATCGAGCGGGCTCGCCGGAAGTCCGTCCGCGACCTCGGGATCGTTGTAGGCGCCGGGGGCGACGTCGTTCGGCGTCTCCGGGTAGCAAAGTGACGCCAGCAGCTGGATCTGTCCGCGGCCGACGCCGAGTTCGAACTGCCCGCCGCCGTACATTTTGATCCCGCGATCGGCGCAGTGGCGAATCGTCTCGAACAGCGACTCGATCGAGCCGAACCGCGAGGGCTTGACGTTGAGCCAGTCGGGCTCCCACGGCAGGGCCTCGACGTCCGCGAGACCGTGGATCGGCGCGTCCCAGGAGACCCGCGATCGGACCTCGGGATCGTCGAACAGCGGTTCCGTCTCCGGGGTCAGCGCCGGATCCTCGATCACGGCCTCGGGGAAGGCGTCGAGCACCCGCCGGTACAGGTCGGGATCGGCCGGGGCGTCGACCTCGGTCCCCTCGTACTGCCCCTTGAGATCGAGAATTCGGACGGCTTCGGTCCCGACGCTGTCCTCGATCGACGTCACGACGTCGTCGTCCCACGCCGGCGTCGGATCGAGTTTGAACTCGAGGCCGGGGACCCGCTCGCGCAGGTCGACGAGCCGATCCGGAGTCGGCGGCTCGCCCAGTCGTGTGCTGGCGACGAACCGCAGCGGTTCGGGCGAGCGATCGAGCGTGCTCGCGAGATCCGTCTCCACCTGTCGCAGCGCGAGATCGAGCGCTGCGCTCTCGAGCCCCCAGCGGCGGTAGTTGCGAAAGACCTCCCGATCGGGCGCTCCCGCGGGGAAGAGGTCGACGTCCGCGAGGCGTTGCGAGAACGCCTCGATCGTGTACTCGCCGGTCAGGTCCGGCAGTTCGCGGTCGACGAGCGCGTCGTGTTCCGCCGCGTCGTAGGTAACGTCTTCGCCCTTCCCGACGACCGGCCGATCGTCGGGACCGGGGCCGGCCAGCGAGAACTCGGTCGTCACGCGCGTGAAGTCGCTCGAAGTGTCGCGCTCGAGGCGATCGGTCGAGACGGAGTCGATCGTCACCGACAGCGCTGCGAGTCGCTCGTACGCCATGGGTCACTCATCGGTCGCCAGCGGGAAGAACGTTCGAGTCGAGGCAGTTCCGTCCGTTCGCCGGCGTCAGTTCCCGGCGGCGGTCCCCACGCTCCCGAACAACTGTTCGAAGAGACGCCGCTGGCCGAGTCTGAGGTGCCGGTTGACCGTCGGCTGGCTGACGTCGAGCATCTCGGCGACGTCCTCGCCGGTGCTCTCGCGAGGCCACTCGAAGAACCCCGCCAGGTAGGCCGTCTGGAGGATCTCCCGCTGGCGGTCAGTGAGCGTCTCGACCAGCGACGTCACCCGCTGTTGTCGCAGTCGTTCGTCTCGCCGAGTGTCGTGGCGGCCGGTCAGTTCGACGGACGGGTACCGCTCGCGAAGCATCTCGACGAACTCGCGGACGTCGACCGTCGTCGGGACGTCGACCACGACCGTCATCTCCGACGGGGTCGCCCGGATCGACTGCGGACTCCCGCCGTGACGGACGAGTCGCGAGGCGACCACCTCCCCGGCGACCGTCGCCCCGAAGAGAGCCCGATCGGGCGATCGGGTCACCAACCAGTGATCGGTGACGATCAGAATGTCGTCCAGCGCCGTCGCGACGGCGGTCGGATCGCCGCCGGCCGTGAAGAATAGTCTCGTCTCGTCGTCGGAGTGGGTCGCGAGACCTTCGTACTCGATCGTCGTGTCCGCCTCCCGGGCGACGGTCGCGAGGAACGCGTCCGACTCGTCGAACCGAAGCGTGACCTCGACGGCGACGTCGGTGTGCAGCGCCTGCCGGGCCTCCACGGCGTTGATGGAGTTCGCGATGTTCTCGCCGAGTTCCGCGAACACGGTCCGTTCCAGGTCGTTGAACATGTTCGGCTCGCCCGCGTAGACGGCGAGCACGCCGTAGAAGTACTCGTCGAAGGAGAGCGGAACGCTCGCGACAGCGTGGAAGCCGTCCGCGAGCGCGCGTTTGCGCCACTCCTCGGTTTTCAACCCCTCGACGACGTTTGGAACGACGATCGGTCGCTCCTCGCGGGCGGCGATCGCGGCCGGATCGGCCCCGGTCGTCGCGTCGGCGAGCGTGACCGCGTCGAGATAGCCCTCGCCGGTGCCCGCCCAGGTCCGAGCCGCCAGTTCCGTCCCGCTGGCGTCGTAGGCGCCGATCCACGCGAAGGCGACGTTTTCGGCCTCGACCAGCCGTTCGCAGACGGCCGCCTCGATCTCCTCGCGACTGTCCGCGCCGATGAGTGACTGGTCGATCCGTCGGATGATGTCGGTGATCTGCTGGTGCTGTCTGAGCCGCCGGTTCTGCGCGTTGAGTTCGACGTCGCGTTTCCGAAGGGCGACCTCGCTCTCGAGTCGGTCGAACGCGGCTACCGTCGTCGCGACGAGCGTCTCGACCAACTGCCGGACCTCGGCGTCGATCGGCGACGAGCGATCGGCGACGACGAACACCCCGTGGTTGCCGATCGGGATCGCGAGTCCGTCCTCGCTGGCCTCGCCGAAGACCCTCGAGTCGGTGAACGACGTCGCGGCTCCCCGGATGAAGGCGTCCCACAGCACGGACTCTCGGGTGGCTGCCGCCGGCGCGCCCTCGCAGAGTTCGACGAATCCGGGGGTGAACGCGGTCGGTTCGAGCCGGTTCGAATCGGCGTCGAGGAGGTAGACGGCGACGCTGGGAACGCCGAGCGCGTCTTCGGCTGCGTCGACGACCAGTTCGGCGATCTCGTCTTCGGTTTCCGCGCCGAGCAGTCCACGCGTCGTCTCGTGTAACGACTCGAGCGCGAACTCTCGTTCCTTCTGTTCGGTGATGTCCTGAATCGACCCCCGGAGTTTGACGAGTTCGCCGTCCTCCTCGACGAGTTCGCCGATACTTCGGACCCACCGCTCGTTGCCCGCCGCCGTCGTGAGACGGGCCTCGTGATCCCAGCCGCCGCCCCCGTCGAGCGCCCGATCGAACGCCGTCCGTCCTTCTTCCGGGTCTTCGAGGTGGAAGAAGTCGTTCACCTCGTCGACGTCGAGCGGCGTCCCGGAGGGGACCTCGAACAGCTCGTAGATCGCCCCGCTCCACCGGGGCGCGTACGGCGGTCCGTCCGAAACGTCCGCCTCCCAACCGGCGACTCCGGTCATGCGCTGGGCCTGCTGGAGCATGTTCTTCGTCCGTTCGAGCTCCTCCTCGCGGCGCTTTCGGTCGGTGACGTCCACCATCGCGCCGCGGTACGTGACGACCTCGCCGGCCGCCGTGACGGGAACGCCGATCGCGCGAACCCACCGGACGTCGCCGTCCGCCGTGAGAACCCGTCGCTCGATATCGAACGGTTCGTCGTCGACCAGCAGGCTCGCGATGGCTCGTTCGACGGTTCCGCGGTCCTCGGGGTGGACGAATTCGATCCCTCGTTCGACCGGAAACTCCTCGTCCAGCGGAAGGCCGTGCAGCCGATAGATCCCCTCGGTCTGGATGCTGTCGTACGGCACGCCGTCCCTGACGTCGATTTCCCAGCCGCCGACGTTCGCGAGGTTCTCGGTGTGATCGAGCAGGTTCTTCGTCCGTTCGAGTTCTTCCTCGCGGCGCTTCCGCTCCGTGACATCCTGGAACGTCCCGCGAACCGCGACGACGTTCCCGTCGCCGGTGGCGGTCCGATCGCCCTCGATCGGCCGGCGCTCGCCGTTCTCGAAGACGGGTTTTCCAATGGTCCGGACCCACCGCTGCTCCCCTTCGGCCGTCGTCAACCGAACCTCGATGTCGTAGGCGTCGCCGCGTTCGATCGCGCCGTCGATCGCGGTTCGGAGCCGCTGCCAGTCCTCGGGTCGGTAGAATTTGCTGCCGTCCTCGAGGTCGAAATCGGCCTCTGGCGGGAGGCCGTGGATCCGGTACACCTCGTCGGTCACGGTCATCCGCGTCGTCCCGGTTCCGCGAACGTCGATCTCCCAGGCTCCGATCGCCGCCATGCGCTGGGACTGCTCGAGGAGGTGCCGGGTCCGCTCTAACTCCCGCTCGTACTGCACGCGCTCCGTGATGTCGATGAGGACGCCCTCGAGGGCTTCGACCGACCCGTCGTCGGCGTAGACGCCCCGGCCCTGCTCTTTGACCCAGCGCCGCTCACCGTCGGCGGTTTCGATAGGGAAGACGAAGTGGTACGGCTCCCTTTCGTCCAGGGCCGTTTGTACGTCGTCCCAGATCTGCTCGTGCCGGCCAACGGTGATCTCGTCCCAGGTGACGTCGCCGCGCTCGAACGCATCGGGACTGTGCCCAGTGATGTCGCGAACGCCGTCGCTGACGAACTCGGTCGGCCATCCGGGGGCGTTCTCGACGCGGTAGACGAGTCCGGGAATGTTATCGATAAGTCGCGAGAGCTGGCGCTCTTTCTCGACGCGATCGCCGATGTCCCGACCGATGCCGGCTAACACCGGATTTCCGTCGAGGTCCTCGAGCGCGGTCGCGACGAACTCGTACGGGACGCGGTTCCCGTTTTTCGTCAGGAACGCGGATTCCACGCGCGCGTCCCCCGACTCGAACACCTCCGCGACGGCCTCGACGATGCGAGTGCGCTCGTCCTCGTCGAAGAAGTCTAAGACGTGCATCTCCGCGACCTCCGCTTCGGCGTATCCGGTCGCCCCGGTGAGGCTCGCGTTCCAGCGCCGCAGTCCCCCGTCCTCGTCGAGGACGTAGAACACGTCGTCGATGGCATCGAGGACGTCGTCCGTGTACTCCTGGTACCGTTTCAGTTCCTGTCGCCGGTCGCGCAGTTGCTGCTCGCGCGCCTTGCGCCGGGTGACGTCGTGGTAGATCCCGATCATGTGCTCGCTCCCCGGATCGCCCACGACCCGGCCGCGGACCTCGGCCCAGCGCCAGCCGCCGTCATCGTGGCGCATCCTGAGTTCCCGCTGGTACAATTCCCCGGTTTCGATCGCCTGGTCGAGCGCCGATTCGATGTGCGGCATGTCGTCCGGGTGAACGCGCCGCGTGAACGCCTCGAACGTCCCGTCGAACGACCCGGGTTCGAGCCCGATCGCTCGCTCCAGCGTCTCGTTCCAGGTCACCTCGTCCGTCGCCAGCGCCCACTCCCAGAGCCCCGTGTTCGTCCCCTCGATCGCGAGTTTGAGTCTGCGTTTCGTCTCGCGGAGTTCCCGCTCGCGTTCCTTGTGCTCGGTGACGTCCTCGGCGATCCCAACGATGCGCTCGACTGCGCCGCTCCCGTCGCGGACCGGAACCGCCGTAGCGTGGATCCAGCGGACGTCGTCGTCGGGCTGGACGAGGCGGTATTCCTCGTCGTACTCCGTTTCCGGAAGGGCGCGATACGCCTCGCGAACGCGGTCGCGATCCTCGGGATGAATGGCCTCGACGAACGCCATCCCGTCGTCGTACACCGTCTCCCGATCCTGCCCCCAGACGTCTTCGTAGACGGGGTTGAGGTAGAGAAACTCCGCGGGATCGGCCGACGTCATCCAGATCACCTCGTTCAGGTTCTCGGCGAGCGTCCGGAACTGCCGCTCGCGCTCGCGGAGTTTCCGCTCCCGGTCCTTGCGATCGGTGACGTCCCGGAAGTAGACCGACAGGCCCGTTTCGGAGGGGTAGACGTTGACCACGTACCAGGCGTCGAGCGGATCGGGATAGTAGAATTCGAATGAGGCGGCTTCCTGCGTCTCCATCGCCCGCTCGTACTCCCGGCGCAGTTTCGAGTCCGCCGCCCGCTCGAAGGTGTCCCAGATGTTCTTCCCTTCGAGCCCCTCGCCGCTGAAGTCGATCAGCGCCTCCGCCCGCTCGTTGACGTGGGTGAACCGCCACTCCTCGTCGAGCGCGTAGACGGCGTCCGAGATGCGGCCGTAGATCTCCTCGATTTCGTTCCGCGTCTCCTCGTTGTCGATCGCCGACGCGAGGACGTTCGCGACGCTCCGCACGAACACCGCGTCGTGGTCGCCGAACTCGCGGCGATCGGTCGCGTGTACCCCCAGCACGCCCCACGGATCCTCGATCGAGCCAATGGTCGTGCAGATGCCGCTTTCGACGTCGCGACCGGCGAGCAGCGCCGGACCCGAGAATCGGTCCTCGCTCTCGAAGTCGTCGACGGTTACAGGGTCGTCCCTGCAGAGCGCGTGTCCCGCCTGGGTGTCGGTATCGGCCGGCACTGTCGCCTCGCCGACGAGACCGGCGGGCCAGCCGACTCCCTGACGAAGGGTGATCTCCTCGCCGTCCGGACGCAGCTCGAGCACCGACGCGTACTCGGCATCGAGCGTCTCCGCGACGGCGGCCGAGGCCTCGCGCAGGAACTGATCGAGATCGTCGATTTCGAGCGCCCGCTGACCGAGATCGACGATCACCTCCTGCTGGCGTATCCGTTCGCGACGTTCGGCTTCCCCCGCGGTAGCAGAATCCATTCTGAAGTCCATAAAAGATCTGCAGATGTAAAGCCTTCTGCTCGTATAATTCCGGGAGAAAATAAGAAACGTAGTTACAACCGATCGATTTTCTCGATCGTCGGTCGCCGAACGGACGATTCCGATCCGATCCAGAAGCCGGGTCGATCCCTGCCGACGACTCGGCGGCACGCGGGGCCGACATCGGTTCGATCGCGGTTGCCGCTTCCGGGGGCGCGCTTATGGAAACGGTCGTCGTCGTCGTAGAACTATGAGTAGCGAGGCGAACAAACGGCTCGCCCGTCGCGTTCCGGAGGAGATCGCAACCGAGGGGAACCTCGACCGCATCGACGAGGTGCTGGCACCCGATTTCGTCGAACACGGTCCGTTCGGCCAGGAGATCCGCGGCCGCGACGAAGCGAGAGATCAAATCCAGTCGTTTCTCGACGCGTTTCCGGACTTCGAGGCCACCGTCGATCGGATCCTCGCGGAGGAGGACGTCGTCGCGATGGCCATCACGTGGCGCGGGACCCACGAGGGCGAGTTTCTGGGGATCGACCCGACGGGACGCGAGTTCGAATCGGAAACCGCGGTTTTCACCCGGATCGAAGCCGACGAAATCGTCGAACGGTGGGTTCACCCCTCCCCCGACCTGTTCCGGCAGCTCGGACTGCTCGACCTTCCGTAGCTCGATCGGCGCGAGACGCCGGGGTCCGGTCGACGACGGGCGTCGGTCGTGGCGGGGAAACGGGCGTCGATCGTGACGGAGCGACGGGCGGACGGCTACTCCCGGCGACGCCGCTGCCGGAGATTCTGACGCGTAAACTGCGGTTTCGCGCGGATCGACGTTCGTTCGCGGAACGATCGGTACAGTAGAATCAGCACGGCGACCGAGAAGACGGCGGCGACGATCGACGCCTGCGGCGCCTCCAGGGCGTAGAGGACGCCCATCGAGAACAGCGACATCGTCAGCAGCATGCCGTAAATCAGCCGCTTTGCGAGCGTGTCGAAGACCCCTTTCGAGTCCTCGACGCCGATGCGGACGTAGAGGTCGTCCCGATCGAGCCGATCGAGCGTGCGCTCGGCCTTGGGAGCGAGCCGGGACAACGACTCGGCCGATCGGCGGAGTTGCTCGCCCGACGCTTCCAGGTACTGTCGGACGGATTCCTCGCGGTAGCCCCGTTCGGTCAGGTAGTCGGTCGCGGTCGCGATGAAGTCGAAGTTCGGGTCGAGGGTCACGCAGACGCCCTCGACGACGGTCGCGACCCGGAGGACGAGCGCGAGGTTCTTCGGCAGCCGGAACGGAAACTCGTAGATCGAGTCCTCGATCTGGCCGACGATCTGCTGGACGCGGTACTGCTCGATGTCCCGGCCGCGGGCGTCTTCGATCGCCAGCTCCATCACCTCCGCCATCACGCCCCGGTCGGCATCGGGGCTCAGGGTGCCGATCTCGATCAGCGCGTCGAGGATCCCGTCGATGTCCTGGTTGGCGACGGAGACGTAGAAGTCGACGATCTTGTCCTGGACGAACTCGTCGACCCGGCCGGACATCCCGAAGTCGTAGAAGACGATCCGGCCGTCGTCGGCCACCGCGAGGTTTCCGGGGTGCGGATCGGCGTGGAAGACCCCGTCGTCGATGATCATCTGGAGGTACGACCGCTGGAGGTTCTCCGCGACGGCGGTGCGGTCGATCCCCTTGCGATCGAGTTCCTCGACCCTGGTGATCTTCGTCCCCTCGACGTACTCCATCGTGAGCACGCGCGGCCCCGAGTGGCTCTCGATCACGCGCGGGATGACGAACCGATCGTCGTCGGCGAAGTTCGTCCGGATCTCCGAGAGCATCGTCGCCTCGCGTTCGTAGTCCATCTCCTCCCGGATGGTCTTCGCGAACTCGTCGGCCAGGTTCTCGAGCGAGAACGCTCGCGAGTCGTCGACGAAGTACATCAGGATCGGCAGGGACCACCGGATGACCCGCAGGTCGGACTCGACCAGGTCCTCGATGTTCGGGCGCCGGACCTTTACCGCGACGTCCCGGACGACCTCCCCGCGCGAACCCTCGTCAGTCGGTTGCGGACTCTCGTCGTGCTCCGGGCGGCCGTCGATCCGCGCGCGGTACACCTGTCCGAGACTCGCGCCGCTGATCGCGTCCGTCTCGAACTCCGTGAACCGCTCCTCGACGGGGCCGAGTTCGTCCTCGAGCACCCGTCTCGCGTCGTCCCAGTCGGCCGGCGGGACCTCGTCCTGCAGCGCGGAGAGCACGTCGATGTACTCCGGCGGGAGCACGTCGGGCCGCGTCGAGAGCAACTGGCCGAGTTTGATGAACGTCGGTCCCAGCGTCAGCAGCGACTCGAGCAGCACCTCCGCACGGCGGCGGTGGGTCGCCGAGTCGACCCGCCGCGGCGAGCCGAACAGGAGGAACCGCCGTCGATCGCGCGCGTAGGCGACGAACAGCGGGAGGAACTGCCACGCGACGACGACGAACCGTCTGTACGCGCGGAATGATGCCAGTCTCGGTCACCTCGGGTTAGGGCTCGCCGTCGACGACGTCGATGGAGGTCTCGCTGGTTCCCTGCTTCGGCAACCGCAACTCGAGGACGCCGCGTTCGACCGTCGCCTCGGCGTCCGACTCGGTCGCATCGCCGGGCAGCGGAAGGTCGACCTCGAAAAAGAGCGGACGGTTCTCCTCTACGTAGTCGTAGTCGTCGACGCGGTCTTTCGCCCGACGGGCGTCGATCGCGATGCGCCCGTCCTCGATCGAGAGGTCGAGCGAGTCGGCCGAAACGCCTGGCACGTCGATAACGAGCAGGTACGCGTCGTCGCTCTCCAGCAGATCGAAGAAGACGTCCTCGGAGAGCTCCCGCAACGCGTCACGGAGCGCTGACATAACAGCAGGTTCGAACGCGGATACGAAAAAGGCCGCGGTCGCGGTCGTTTCGGACGATCGCGTCACCCCGTCTACATTCGGGCGACCACACTCGTCTCGAACGGCAGCGATCGACGGCCTGTCGGACCCGACTCGTCAGGCGATCGACGGTGCGTCAGACCAGCCACGTCACGCCGACCGCGATCGCAGCACGTAGTACGCCGGACCTGTACAGAAGGAGGGCGACGGCCGCCACGAGGAGTGCGAGCACGGCGAGCCGGAACGGCCCGATCGGCGGGATGATCATACTGATCCTCGGTCGGATAGTGCTGTGATGACAGTGATACGTTCGGGACGCGCTCTGGACCGAACGCGCTCGGCCCCGAGCGGCGTTTCAGCATTGGTGTCGCGCTCCGAAGCGGGCCGTCCGCCGCGGTCCCCTACGCTTTTGACGCCCGGCGACCCGATTCAAGGTATGGAAGGTGCCGACCGCGAACGAACGGACGCCGGGTTCAAGGTCCGGACCCCCGTCGACGAGGCGCGGCGAATCCTCAGGGAGGCCGCTGCCCCCGACGGGGAGTGTGCGACGGGGACGGAGCGGGTCGAGGTCGAGCGCGCCGACGGGCGAACGCTCGCCCGATCGGTGACCGCGGCGCGGAACGTTCCCCACTACCGGCGAGCGGCGATGGACGGCTACGCCGTCCGCGCGAGCGACACGTTCGGGGCGAACGAGCGATCGCCCGAGGTATTACGGATCGCGGAGCCGGTCGGCGGGACCGACGACGGCCACGCCACCGCCGATCGGGTCGACCCCGACACCGCCGCCCGGGTCCACACCGGGAGCGCGCTTCCCGAGGGCGCGGACGCCGTCGTCATGATCGAACGCGTCGAGGAGCTCGACGAGTTCGGCGAGGTCGAGGTCGAAGACGCCGTCGCCGAGGGCGAGAACGTCGCCGCGATCGGGGAGGACGTTGAGGAGGGCCAGGAACTCTACGAGGCGGGCCACCGACTGCGGCCCTCGGATCTCGGCTTGCTCCGATCGGCGGGCTACGCCCGGGTCGAGGTGACCCAACAGCCGACCGTCGGCGTGATCCCGACGGGCGAGGAGCTCGTCGACGCCGATCCCGGCCCGGGCGAGGTGATCGAGACGAACGGCCTCACCGTCTCCCGGCTGGTCGAGCGCTGGGGCGGCCGCGCCACCTACCGTGACGTCGTCACGGACGATCCCGAGTCGCTGCGGGTCGCGATCCAGCGCGATCTGACCAAGGACGTCGTCGTCACCACCGGCGGCTCCTCGGTCGGCGAACGCGATCTCCTCCCGGAGGTGATCGACGACCTCGGGGAGGTGCTCGTCCACGGCGTCGGCCTCAAACCCGGCCACCCCGTCTGCCTCGGCGTCGTCGAAGAGACCCCCGTCCTCGCGCTGCCCGGCTACCCCGTCGCCTGCATCGTCAACGCCGTCCAGTTCCTCCGCCCGACGCTGCGCTGGCTCGAGGGGACCGAACCCGATCCGCACCCGGGCGTCAGGGCCGAACTCGATCGCAAGATCCCCAGCGAACCCGGCACCAGGACGTTCGCGCGGGTGCAACTCGAGGAACGCGACCCCGGCGAGGACGGTCCGAGATTCGACGCGATCCCCACGCGGGCCAGTGGTTCCGGCGTCCTCTCGAGCGTCGCCCTGGCCGACGGCTGGGTGGTCGTCGACGACGATCGGGAGGGCATCCCGTCGGGCGAGACGGTCACCGTCGAGAACTGGGAAGTCAACCCGTAGCGGCTCCAGATACCGAAGCCGCTCACTCGGTCCGTCGTTGGTCCTCCGAGTCCACGTCGGCCAGAATATCCGCGTCGTCGCTGAGGACGTGGAGATCGCCATCGTCACAGGAGCACTGCGGCCCTTGGCCGGTGCCGATCGGTCGGACGTCTCCCTCCGGCCCTATTCGAACGGAATGGGCCGTCCCGCAGTTTTCGCAGATCGCGGCCGCCCGGCGTGATTTGTTATCATCACCCATTCGAGTTCTATCCACAGTGCGCGTCGATCCGGGTTAACTGTATCTGCCGATCGGTAATCCGTCGGGGCGATCGGACCGGCTCGGCGGTCACCGAAGAGCCAGTCGAACCGCGTCCGCGATCGACCGCGATCGAGCCACGTGCTCGTAGGTGCCGTCGCGAACGCCGTTAGTGACGTACGCGAACCCGACGTTCTCCTCGGGATCGGCCCACCCGACGCTGCTGCCGAGGCCGGCGTGCCCGAAGACGCGCTCCGGGGTCAGCGAACCGTACGGGTCCGCTCCCGTGCCCCCCTTCCAGAAGCCGAGTGCGAACCGCGCCGGTCGGGAGAGGGTGCCGTCGGCGTCCGTCTCCGCCTGGAGGGCGGTCATCTCGTCGACCGCCCCTTCCGAGAGGACGCGCGTCCCGTCGAGTTCGCCCCCGTTGGCGAGGCAAGCGTAGAACCGGGCCATATCGCGAGCGGTGCCGAGGCCGTTCGCGGCGGGGATAACGGCCCGGTGGATGTGCTCCTCGTTGAACAGCGCCGCGAGGTCGGTGTAGTCGGCGTTGAGCCCCTCGCCCGGGTCGCGACACCGATCGAACGCCTCGAAGCCGACGAGCGTCGCCACGTCGTCGGGTTCGTCCTCGCGGAGGCCGATCCCGGTATCGTCCATCCCCAGCGGATCGAAGACGCGCTCGCGGGCCGCCACCTCGATCGGCGTCCCCGCGACGCGGCGGACGAGTTCGCCGACCAGCCAGCCGAACGTGAGCGCGTGGTAGGCCGGTTCCTCGCCGGGCGACGTGACGAGGTCCATCCCCTCGACCGTCTCGACGGACGCCTCCCAGTCGGTCCAGCGATCGGGGCGGTCGTTGATCTCGCCGTACTGGAGACCCGCCGTGTGACTGAGCACCTGTCGGATCGTAATTTCCGATTTTTCCGTCCCCGAATCGGCGAATTTCGGCCAGTAGTCGACCACCCGATCGTCGTACTCGAGGTCCCCCTCGTCGACCAGCGAGTGCAACGCGACCGCGGCGTACGGCTTGGTACACGAGAAGAGGACGTAGCGCGTCTCCGGCGTCGTCCGATCGCCGTCGGGCCCCGTCTCGCCGCCCGCCAGATCCAGGACGCACTCGCCGTCGACGTAGACGGCCAGTTGTGCCCCATGGTGGAGCCCGACGTCGAGGTGGCGATCGAACAGGTCAGTGATCCGCTCGCGATCGGCGTCGGCGAGTCGCGGCATAGCACGGTATGCTTCAGGTGGACGCTTAGTCGTTACTCCGCGATTAGACCTGGAGTTGCAGCCCCAACCAGACCAGAAATGACAGCTGTACTGAACGGGTTCCCGATCGGGCGCCTGCCAGCAGAACACGGTCCCGTCGAACGGCGAGACGCTGATCGCACCCGGTTCGAGGATCGCCAGCCGACTATCGTTTTTACTCCGGGCGCACAAAGGATCCAGATATGGAACGCAAGGAGTTTCGCGATCTCGCGACCCCCGAGGAGGCACGCGAGGCGATCGACTCGCTCTCGCTCGAAGGCGGCGTCGAACGCGTCTCGCTCGCGGACGCCCGCGGGCGGGTGCTCGTCGCCCGGCTCGACGCCGAACTGGACGTGCCCGGGTTCGATCGGGCGAGCCTGGACGGGTACGCCCTCCGGGCGAGGGACACGTTCGGGGCCGACGAAGCGGAGCCGGCGCGGCTGACGATCGTCGGGGAGGTACACGCCGGCGAGACACCCGACGTCGAGGTCGTCGAGGGCGAAGCCGTCGAGATTTCGACCGGCGCGGTGATGCCCCAGGGCGCGGACGCGATGGTGCCGGTCGAGCGAACCGATCGCGTCGAGCGCGGCTCGACGGACGAGACGAACGGCGACGCCGCGGGTACCGAGGGCGACGACGTCTTGATCCGCACCTCGGTTGCGCCGGGAGACAACGTCATGTTCGCCGGCGCGGACGTCGCCGCGGGCGAACGGGCGCTCGGGCCCGGCACGCGGATCACGCCGCGTGATATCGGCCTCCTCTCGGCGCTGGGGATCGACGAGGTGCCCGTCCGCGCGCCGCCGACGGTCGGCATCGTCTCGACCGGCGACGAACTCGTCCGCCCCGGCGACGACGTCGATAGCGATCGCGGCGAGATCTACGACGTCAACAGCTACACGATCGCGGCGGGCGTCGAAGACGCCGGCGGCGAGGCGGTGCTCTACCCCCACGCCGGAGACGACCAGGACGAGATGGAGCGCGTGCTCCGGGTGGCCGCCGACGAGTGCGACCTCGTCCTCTCCTCGGGATCGACGAGCGCGAGCGCGGTCGACGTCATCTACCGCGTGATCGAGGAGCAAGGCGAGTTGCTGCTCCACGGCGTGGCGGTCAAACCGGGGAAGCCGATGCTGGTCGGCCGATTGCAGAATTCCGCGTACGTCGGCCTGCCGGGGTATCCCGTCTCCGCGATGATGGTCTTCCGGACGTTCGTCGCGCCCGCGATCCGCGAGGCCGCCGGGCTCCCCGAACCGAAGGCGGCGACCGTCGAGGGGCGGATGGCCAGACAGGAACGCTACGGCGAGGGACGGCTTCGGCTGATGCCGGTCGGGCTGATGGAAGACGCCGACGGGGAGACGCTCGTCTACCCCGTCGACAAGGGCAGCGGCGCGACGACCACTCTCGCCGAGGCAGACGGCGTCGTCGCGGTCGACCCCGGAACCGACTACCTCGACGAGGGGGAACCGGTTACCGCCCGGCTGTTCTCTTCGGACGTCCGCCCGCCGACGCTGCTCGGCGTCGGCGAGGACGACCCGACGCTCAACCGGCTTCTCGATCGCCTCGAGAATCCGCGGTACCTCTCGATCGGCTCGCGACCCGGCCTGCGACGGCTCCGCGAGGGCGTCCCCGACGTCGCCGTCGTCGCCGGGCCGATCGATCGAGATCCGGGGGCGACCGAACTCGGGCGCTGGGAGCGCGAGTGGGGGCTCGTCGTTCCCGCGGGCAATCCCGCGGAGATAGAGGGCCTCGCCGACCTCGCGGACCGAGAACTGCGGTTCGTCAACCGGACGACCGACTCGGGCCTGCGGACGAGTCTGGGGCGGGCGGTCGCCGACTTCGCCGACGAGCGCGGGACGGACCGCCGCGACCTCGTCGATGCGATCGACGGCTTCGAACTCGGCTTGCGGGCCCACGAGAGTCCCGCCCGGACGGTCATCGACGGCGACGCCGACGCCGGACTCGGCCTCCGCGCCACCGCCGATCGGCTCGACCTCGGGTTCGTCCCGATCGGCGTGCAGTCCGTCCGCGTCCTGGCGAACCCCGATCGGGTCGAGAAGCGGGGGGTCGCCGAACTCGAGCGCACACTCGAGTCGGTCCAGACCGACGGTCGGTCCGGCGTCGAATCCGCGTAGCCCTCGTGTCGGTGATCGGGACAGTCATCTTCAACTGAACTGCGATTTTTACACTGGGGGGGTGTACGTGCAGTGATGTCGACACTGGCCGAGTTTCGGCTCCCGGCCGCCGACACGACCCTCTCGGAGCTGTTCGCCAGGGCACCCGAGGCGACGGTCGAACTCGAATCGGCGGTCTCGCGCACGCGACCCTGCCTCTGGATCTCGGGAGTCAACCGGACTGCGACCGCGGCAGCGTTCGAAGCGGATCCGTCCATCGAAGCGCACGACCTCCTCGTCGAACGGGACGATCGGTTCCTCTACGACGTGACGTTCGCCGACGGGACGGTGACGCTGTGCGATCAGCTCCTCGTCGACGGCGGCTCGCTCCTCGAAGCGTGGGCCGCCGACGGCTGGTGGCAGGTCGAGGTCAGATATCCCGACCGGGACACGCTCTGTACGGTCCACGATGGGCTCGTCGATCGCGGCGTCACCGTCGACCTCCGGCGCGTCTCCGACGTCTCGAAGCGAGCGGGAACGGAGAGTCGTCTCACTCCCGAACAACAGGAAGCGCTCGAGGCGGCGCTCGAGAACGGCTACTTCGAGATTCCGCGAGATATCTCGATGGAGGAGCTCGCGGCGGAGCTCGGGATCTCACACCAGGCCCTCTCGGAACGGTTGCGACGAGCGTACGAAACCCTGGTCGACGAGGAACTACAACCGGCGGGCAGACAATCGTAGTTCGATCGGCGGGTCGAGTAGCGAGCCGTTTGAAACCGCAGCGCAACCGACGGACGATCGGGCCGACCGCCCTGGACGGTCACTAGAGTTCGTCGAACGACTGGACGCGATAATCCCCGAGCACGCAGCGGCCGCGCCGATCGTGACCGAGGCGCTCGACGTGGATCGCGTCGAGGCCGGCGTTCCACGCCGCGCCGACGTCGCAGGCGCCGTCGCCCGCCAGCACGCCGCGGTGGCCGTTGTGACCGACGCCGAGGTCGCACATTACCGACTGGACCGGCTCGGGATCCGGCTTCCAGCCCGTCTCCTCGGTACAGCAGAGTCGCGCGTCGAACCAGTCCCGGATGCCGACGTGCTCGAGGACCGGTTCGGCGAGGAACTTCTGGCAGTGGGTCACCAGGCCGACGGGAACGTCGAGATCGGCGACGAACGCGGCGTCGTCGTGGAGGAACGTCTGCTCGGCCCGGACGTGCGGATCTTCCTCCTCGTGAAACGCCGTCCAGAACTCGCGGGGATCGATTCCCCACAACTCGAGCTGGCGATCGCGAGAACCCGTCAGACCGTGCCAGAGGATCTCGGCCTCCCGATCGGAGAACCGGCGACCGAGCCGATCGCCGACGCGATCGAACACCTCGCGGGTGTACGACCACTCGACGTCGACCAGGGTCCCGTCGAGATCGAGCAGCCAAAAGTCGTATTCGGAGACCATTGGGACACTGATATACGATCGATCGCAGTAAATGTTTGTCGCCCGTACGGACGCCGAGTGGAAGTCGGCTGCGGGCGACGATCGCCCGGTCACTCGCCGTCGACGACCCGAATGCTCGAGCCGAGATACTTCGAGAGCACTTCCGAGACGGTCTCGGCGTTAAACGGCTCCAGATCGGCGCCGATCTCGGCTTTCAGCGCATCGAAGTACGCCTCGTCGACCTGCAGTTCGCGAAACGAGACCGACTCGATCGACTCGCGCGGAACGTCGAGCCACTCCGCGGCGAGTCGGCGGCCGTACTCCTGATCGCCGACCTCGCCGCGCCAGAGCGCGTTGCGGAAGAACAGCCACCCGTCGGTGCCCGGCGGCGGCGCCGCCCGCGAGAGCGTGACGGTCGTCTCGGCGGTCGCGGAATCGACGGTGACCGCGTCCCGCGGCGATGCGAGTCGGAGCGTGGCGCGAAAGACGTACTGTGCCTCCATCGTGGCTGGATCTGTCGGTTTCGGTCGGACGACCGGCGGCGAATCGCGACGGCGAACGGCGGCGACCGACGACGATCGCCGCGTCGATCGAAAAGCGAGGCGTCGTTCGGATCGACGGCGCCGGAACCGCGTTCAGGCGGACCGCTCGGATTCGATCAGCTCCGCCATCTCGATGTCGTCGTCGGTAATCCCGCCCGCTTCGTGGCTGGTCAGGCGAATCTCGACCTCCTCGTACCGGATGACGATTTCGGGGTGGTGGAACTGCGCTTCGGCGATTTCGCCGACCATCTGGGCGAAGTTGACGCCTCGAAGGTAGTCGTCGAACTCGTACGTGCGAACGATCTCGTCGCCGTCGCGACTCCACGCCTCGGGGAGTCGGTCGTCGATCTCTTCGTCGGAAAGCAGGTCGGCCATGTTCGGCCGAACGCAATCCATGCAAATAATGATTGTGCTCGGGAGATAATCGGGCGACAGAACCCGGTTCGATTGCCGCTCGACGCCCCTCGACGATGCGGTGGCGCGTCAGTCGTCGTCGGTCGCGCCGATCGGCGCGTCGTACCCGTCGGCGCCGATAGCTCTGGCGATCGACGCCGGCGGCGTCGAGCCGTCGTCGCCGAACGCGGGATCGAACAGCTGGAGCGCGGTGTGGATCGTCCGCCAGTCGTCCTCGGCGGCGGCCTCCCGGAGGCTCTTCGTCGGCGGTGCGAGAAGCTGACTGACGAGCGAGTCGGCCATCGCCTCGACGACGTGACGTTGCTCGTCAGAGAGGCCGCTCCCGCGTTCGCCCTCGAGTTCCGACACCGCACGCGCGAGTTCGCGCTCTTTGATCCGCTCGGCGGACTCGTACATCGCGGCGATCACCTCGTCCGCGCGCGATCGCTTGTACTGATCGCAGAGGCGATCGAACTCGCGATCGATCATCGACTCGACGTCGCGCGCCGCGTCCGCACGCTGGGCGCGGGTCGCTTCGGTGATCGACTCGAGGTCGTCGAGATCGTAGACGGTCACCGTCGGGAGGGCGGCCGTCGCCGGCTCGACGTCGCGCGGCTGTCCCAGATCGACGATCACCCGTCCAGGCGTTCCGTCGTCGGTACTGTCGCCGTCGCCGTCGTTGCGATCGTCGGCCGCGAAGTGCGCCGGCTCCAGGACGGGATCGTCGCTTCCGGTCGCCGCGATGACGACGTCGGCCTCGTGAGCGATCCGCCCCAGCGCCTCGAGCGGCGCCGCGGCGGCGTCCGCGTCGAGTTCGTCCACGACGTGTTCGGCGTGGGCGACGGTCCGGTTCGCGACGACGAGCTCGCCGACGCCGGCGTCGGCGAGGCTGCGGGCGGCGAGCCGGCCCATATCGCCGGCGCCGACGACCAGCGACGTCGCATCCGCCAACGGAACATCTTCGGCGACGAGTTTCGTCGCGGCCGATCCGAGCGAGACGACGCCCTCGTTGATCGCGGTCTCGGTGCGAGCGCGTTCGCCCACGTGGATCGCCTTCGTCACCGCCGGTTCGAGCATCGATCCGATACCGCCGGCGCTGCGGGCGTCCTCGTACGCCGTTCGGACCTGGCCGATGATCTGGTCCTCGCCGAGGACGACCGATTCGAGCCCCGTCGCGACCCGAAGGAGGTGCCGCAGGCTCTCGTCGTGGTCGGTGTGGACGACTGCACCGTCGTCGACCGGCGCGAAGAACTCCTCGAGCGCCGCGCGGCCGATCCCCTCGTCCGTGGCGACGACGTACGCTTCGACCCGGTTGCACGTCGAGAGGACGAACGCCTCCTCGACGTTCGGAATCGACAGCAGGTCGTCGACACCCTCGTACTGGCTGTCAGGACTAGCGGCGGCGAGATCGTCAACGCTGCCGCTCTCGTGAGTCACGCAGGCGGCCATGACGACCCCGAACTGCGTCACGAGCGGTCACCCCCGGTAGCCGGCTCCTCCCCGAGCACGTCCTCGATCACTTGGGGATAATTTGGAACACCGGTACGTAAAGCTGTCCAAACGGCCGGAGAATTGACGACATCGGTGACGATCTCGCGCCGGCGCGCCGGCGGCACGTCGCGCGCTTTGAGTTCGGCTCGAAGTCGCGAGCAGAGCTCGGCCATTTCGCCGGCACCCGAAAGCGTTTCTTCGAGTTCCCGCCGAAGGTACTTGCTCAGCGCGGGCGCCGTTCCGCCGGTCGCGATCGCCACGACGACCGGATCCTCGCGGACGGTCGCCGGGACGACGACGCTCCCCGGCGCTCGCCCGCCGGACTCGTCCGCTCGGTTGACGAGGATCCCGCGCTCCCGGGTCGCGCTCGCGACGGCCTCGTTGATCGCCGCGTCGTCGGTCGCGGCGACGACAAGCGCCGGGTCGACGCGATCGATCCACCCCGGCACGTCCGCCGGCTCCGGCGCGGCCCGGATCCGCTCCGACCCGCCGAAGTCCCGATCGGCGAAGGCGGGGCTGACCACGAGCACGTCGGCTTCGCGGGCGAACCGCCGCGCCTTGCGGGCGCCGACGGGGCCGCCGCCGAAGACGAGCACCCTCGCGCCGGAGAAGTCGTGAAAGAGCGGAATCATCCGGTGTTCTCGTCCCTCCGTGATCGATCGCTAGCTGTCATTCCGATACGGTATTGGCGTCGGCGCGCTCGGCTAATCGGATGCCAGTCTTCTTCAATATCTTCGTCGAGAACAGCGAGTCCCAGTCGTCGTCGGTCACGTCCCAGTGGTCGGCCATCGTCTCGCGGACCTGCGCGATCCGACGCCGGCTCTCCGCCTCGCTGCGGCCGTGGGTCATCGCGAAGAAGTTGTACGGCCAGACGCCCTCGTGGCGCGGCCGCTCGTAGCAGTGCGTGACGAAGGGCAGCGCGGCGACTTCGGAGCCGACCTCGCCGACGAGGTCGTCGGGCACGTTCCAGACCGTCATCCCGTTTTCCGTGTAGCCGAGCGCGTAGTGGTTTGGCACGACGCCGATTCGGCGGATCTTCCCCTCGCGTTCGAATCGTTTGATCGTCTCGCGCACACGCTCGGGCGTCCGACCGATCGCGTCGGCGACGTCCGCGTAGGGCGTCTCGGATAGCGGCAAGCCGTCCTGAATTTCGAGGACGAGGTCGCGCTCGGCCGGCGACAGCGTCGCGCCGTCGGTGGGCGCCGCGTCGGGCCCGAGATTCGAGAGGTCGATCCCCGCGGGCTCCCCGTCGGAGCCGTCGAGCGGGCCGTCGACGTAGAACTTCGCCTCGACGCGGAACTCCCGTCGTTTCGGAAGGTTGTACGTCTCCTGGCCGGTTTCGTCCTCGATCGCGTCGAGCACCGCCTCGACGCGGTCCTCCGCTGGAACGCTCACGACGAACCAGACGTTCAGGTACGGGTGTTCGCGCTCGTAGTTGTGCGCCACCTCGCGGCGGGCGTTCACCGCGTCGACGATCTCGTCGAACCGATCGTCGGGCGCGTGCATCGCGACCAGCGTCGCCGCGCCGCCGATCTCCTGGGCGTTCACGAGCGGGCCGAACCGCGAGAGGACGCCCCGATCGTCCAGCTCGCGGATCGTCTCGAGCAGCTCCGTCGCGTCGATGTCGACCCCGCGATCGCGCATCGCGGACGCGGCGGGTTCGAACGGCCGTTCGACGACGGGGAACCCGCCCTGAAAGGCGTTGACGACCGCCCGCTCGCGGTCCGCGAGGTCGACGTCCGTACTCATACCCGGTAGTCGGCAGGCACGCGCCATAAACGAACCGGGACGCCGATCGGAACGAGAAAACCGCAGACCGATCGAGAGCGCGGAAAACCGAGTCGAAGCGTCGAGTGCCGATCAGTCGCCTTCAACGCCGGTTACGTCGAATCCCAGCTCCCGAACGTCCTCGAGGATCGCCTCGTGATCGGCGCTGGCCTCGTAGTAGATGACGATGTCGAACGTGCCGTTGCGCAGGAGCTGTTGACACTCCCAGACGAACTCCTCGCCGTCTAAGGTCAGCCCCTGGTGCTGGTTCGACGAGAAGTCGGGATCGTCGTTGCCCGAGTAGACGTAGCAGTCCGTCGGATCGTGCCCGGCGTGTTCGGCGATGATATCGCCGACGTCGATCGTCGCCTGCATCATCCGGACGTCCTCCTGTCCGCCGTACTCGGTGTGGACGATCGCGCCGTTGAGGTCGACGTCGCCGGGTTCGAGCAGGGCTTTCGTCCGCTGGTAGAGATCGTTGTCGAGTACGTCTGCCATTGATCGACTCGAGCACCGCCGAACGGATAGCCGTCACGATTCCGACCCGGGCCGTCGCGCGACGGCTAACGACGTTCTCGGCCGGCGGTGTCGGCGCGGCCAGCGCTATCACTGTGGCGAAGTAACACACAAGACACATAGTCATCGGAGACGTTACATCGATCGATGAGGCGGTGGCTTCGCGGGCGCGTCGACGCTGTTTACGAGCGATTGCTCGCCAGAGAGATTTCCGGCGCGCCGACACACGTCGCGGTGATCCAGGACGGCAACCGTCGGTACGCCCGTCGCAAGGGGGACGATGCTCACGAGGGCCATCGCGCGGGCGCCGAAACGACCGAACGCGTTCTCGAGTGGTGTCAGGACGTGGGCGTCGAGGAGCTGACGCTGTACACCTTCTCGACGGAGAACTTCGACCGCCCGCCCGAGCAAAACGAGGCGCTGTTCGACCTCCTCTGTGAGAAGCTCCACGAGTTCGCGGACGCGGACCGCGTCCACGAGAACGAAGTCGGCATCCGCGCGATCGGCGAGATCGAGATGCTTCCCGAACGGGTGCAGGACGCCGTCGAGTACGCCGAACGGCGCACCCGCGACTACGATCAGTTCGTGCTCAACATCGCGCTCGCCTACGGCGGCCGCTCGCGGCTGCTCGAAGCCGCCCGCGGGGTCGCAGCTGAGGTCGACGCCGGCGACCTCGACCCCGACGCGATCGACGTCGAGGCGATCGAACGACGGCTGCACGACCAGCCGGTACGCGACGTCGACCTGATTATTCGACCCGGCGGCGAGGAACGAACCTCGAACTTCCTGCCGTGGCACGCCAACGGCAACGAGGCGGCCGTCTTCTTCTGTACACCCTACTGGCCGGAGTTCTCGAAGACCGACTTTCTGCGGGGCATCCGCACCTACGAGTCCCGCGAGGAGTCGTGGCGGCGGACCCGCGCCCGCCGCGCGCTCGCTCTCCTCGGGGCGATGAGCGACACCGAACTCGCCGAGGCGCGATCGATCGTCGATCGGTTCCGCGACTCGCTGCCGACGGCCGAACGTCCCGACGACGCGGAACTCGACGCGATCGAGTCGGGGACGAAGACCGCCGACTGATCGCGGCCGCGGACCGATCGCGGCCGCCGATCGGGCCGCGCCGACCGAAACTCACAATCCGGACCGCGGCGAAGGCTCGGTATGGACAGTCGCCTGCTGGCGTCCGGCGTCGGCACGACGGGACTCGGCGTCGCCGTCTTACTCGGACTCGCGGCGAACGGCGTCGTTCGACAGCCGGCGTCGGCGTCCGAACAGACGATGCCAGCGGAGTTTCTCGCGATCGGCATCGGATTCCTGCTCGTCGTCGTCGGCGTCCTCGCGACGTTTCTCGCGTACGTCGAGCCGTCGATGAACGGGTGACCGATCGGATCGGTACTGCAAACGCGCGATCCGGTGTGTCTCGACCCAACGTAATTAGTCGATGACGCGGTAGTGTCGATATGGGCATCAACGGATTCCTCCCCCACGGACGGTCCAGTCGATCGACGCTCGCCTACGAGGACGTCGTGATCTACGACGGCGCCGACGCGGACGACGTGCTCTACGAAGGGCCGATCCTGGTGCATCCGAACGGTTGGCTCGAACTCGAGGGAAACCGATTGCTCTCGCCCGGTGCGGTCCACCACATCGATATTTACGACGACGTAGCCCTCGACGAGGGCGCGGACGAGAGGGGGCGCGGAGACCGCGGGACGAGCGATCGCCGGGGGGCCGCCGATCGACGCGATGAGGATCGCGATCGCTGGGGAGTTACTCGGGATCGTCAGGACGACGACCGCGATCGGTGGGGTCGCTGATCCCGCAGGCCGGGCGAGGGACGGCTACCGCCCGAACCGCCGCGATCGGTTGCAGAACTCGCGGACCGCGCGCAGGAAGTCGCGTTTGCGGAAGTCCCGCCAGTTGACGTCGGTGAAGTACAGTTCCGAGTACACCGACTGCCAGATCATGAAATCCGAGAGCCGCTCGGCACCGGTCTTGATCACCAGATCCGGCTCCGAGGGGAAGACGAGGTGTCGCTCGACGTGTTCGTCGTCGATCGCGTCGGGGTCGAGGTCGCCGGCGTCGACGCTCTCCGCGAGGGTTCGGACGGCGCTCGTGAACTCGTGTTTGCCCCCGAGTCCGATCCCGATCTGAATCGGGGCGTCGGCCGGCGCGCTGTCGTCGGGTCCGCGAACCGCCACCTCCCGCGGCGCGTCGATCGACTCGAGTTCGCGTCGCAACGGCGGCACCGCGTCGGCGTCGAGGACGCTTACGTAGACGGTCACGCGCGAGGCGTACTCGAACGCCCAGTCGAAGAACTCGACCAGCGTCTCGTAGGCGCCCCGTTCGAGGAGGTCGCGCTCGGTGATGACCAGCGCGACGTGCTCCGGCGGGTCGATCTCGTGGCGACGGATTCGGGAGGCGAGATAACGTTCGTACAGGCCCACAGTCGGGATTTTCCGTCGAAGACCATACGGGTTTTGGGTTCGCCGACGCTCCCGCCCTGTCACGGCCGGTATCCGCCCGATACCGCGACGATTCATCGGACCGGTGACCGATCAGCGACACGTGTCAGAGGCGCTGAAGTCGGCGAAAACCGACTCGATGCGGGTTCAAGAAGGTTAAAGTGATCGCCACAGAAAGGATCGGATATCGTGACAGCACCCGTTCGGCGAGCCGGCGTCTTCGCGATCCTTTGTACGCTCTCGCTCGTCGTTCCGCTCGTCGGGCCGCGGGCCGCGGCGTCGCTCGCTGCGGTCGTGTTACTGGGGGCGTTCGTCGTCACCGATGGTCCGCTCTTCGATCTGCTCGCCTACCCGGGCGACTACGAGGACAGCCGCCTCTACGGGCTAATCACGTTCGTCCTGGCGGGGATCACCCTCGGCGTCATCGCGACGCAGTCGTCGATGTCGATCGCGGTCTTCGCGGGCACCGTCCTCCTGATCGGATACGGTAACCTGACGGAACAACTCGTCCGCGGACGGACGGACGACGACGTCGTCCGGGTAGCCGGCTTCTGTCTGGGAGCGACCGCCGGCGCCGTCGCCGGACAGGCCCTCACGATCGCCCTCCAGGGCGGTGCCGTCCGATCGGCGCTCCCCACGCTGTTGTTTCTCGCGGCCAGCGGCGCGCTGCTTGCGGCCCTGCTTCGCGACGTGCTCTGGCTCTACGACGATCCCGTGGTCATGCTTTCGGTCGGATTGTTGCTGTGGCTGCTCGCGGAACTCCAACCCGTCCTCGGTTCGGCCGAGATCCTCCTCGCCCTCGCGGTCACCGTCGCGCTGGGATACACGTCCTACGCCCTCGAAACGGCCTCGATCGCGGGGATGCTCACCGGAATCCTACTCGGGCTGTTGACGATCGTCCTCGGCGGCTACGGCTGGTTCGTCGTGCTCATCTCCTTTTTCGCGATCGGCGGGCTCTCGACGAAGTTCCGCTACGAACAGAAGGAAGCCCTCGGCGTCGCCGAGGACAACAACGGGGCCCGCGGCAGCGGAAACGTCCTCGGCAACGCCGCCGTCGCCCTCGCCGCCGTCCTGGGCTACGCCGCCAGTTCCGCGGCGATCCTGCCGGCCGACCTCGATCCCAGGCTGTTCCTCTTCGCCTTCACGGGCTCGGTCGCGACGGCGATGAGCGACACGCTCTCGAGCGAGATCGGCAGCGTCTTCGAGACGCCGCGGCTGATCACGACGTTCGAACCGGTCGAGCCCGGGACCGACGGCGGGGTCACCTGGCAGGGCGAGATCGCCGGCGTCGCGGGGGCGGCGGTCGTCGCCGGCATCTCCTACTGGCTCTTCCCCGAGGTCGGCGTCCTGGGCGGCGCCGTCATCGTCGCGGCGGGCTTCGTCGGCATGACCGTCGACAGCCTCCTCGGTGCGACCCTCGAGGGGCCGCTGCTTGGCAACCAGGGCGTGAACTTCCTGGCGACGCTGTCGGGCGCGCTGGTCTGTGCCCTACTGATTCTCTCGTTCGCGTTCCTCGGATGACTCCGCCGTCGCACCGCGACGATCGAACCTGAGACTGAGTCGAGCGTCGCGCACGTCGATCGGCCGATCGAGACGTCCGTCGGCTGATCGAGACGTCCGTCGGCTGATCGAGGGGTTCCGGCGATCAGTCGTCGATGGCCGACGCGGCGGTCGTCGAGGCGGATCGGTCGGACTACCGAGCGTCGGCACCGTCGGCGTCGTCGACGGTCTCCGCGGCGTCGTCGGATCGGGCCGCGCGCCACTGGTCGTAGCCGGTCTGGTTCGTCACCGCGAACGTCGCGAGCACCCAGACGCCGAGCAAGAAGAGGGCGAATTCGGGAGGAGGTGACATCTCGCGTCGAACTCGGGCGCGCCGGCGTATCAATCGCTCGAAACCGAGTCTCGATCGTCGCGTGAACACGGTTCGCACGACTCGTGATGACAGGTGTCGGCCCCGGGAGCCGTACGCGCGCGAACGTTCACTCGGTCGCCCTCGATCACCCGTCCGGCGGCGTCTCGGCGACGTCGTCGATCGCGTGGACCTGAACGCCCGTCGGCCGTTTGGTGAACTGGCCGAGCGATCGAGCGACGATCCGATCGACGCCCCGATCGGCGGCCAGATCGAGCAGTCGCTGTTCGAGAATCTCGTCGAGAAGCACCGTCGTCGGCGCCGGTTCGATCGATTCGAGTTCGTCGTAGGCGTCGCTCGCGGGCGCCTCCTCGAGTATCTCGGCATCCGCGTCGAGAAAGCGGACCGCGTCGGTGTCCCCGCGGATCACCGCGGTCGCGTGCTCGTAGATCGTCTCCGGCTCGGCGGCCGCCGTCGACGACTCGAGGTCGGTCTCGTCGGCTCCCTCGGCGTCGGCACCGGGCGTCGCGGATGGCGACCGGTCGTCCGTCTCGGTCGCCGACTCCGCCTGCGTCCCGCTCGCGGCCGTCTTTGACCCCGCCGTGGAGGGGCGACCCGGGCGTTCGTACTCGACCTCGTTCTCGGACTCGATCGATGCCGAGGACGAGGTGGCGGCGTCGTCGACCGGTGGGGCCGGCGTCGCGCTGCCGTCGGTCGCGGCGACCGCCTCGCGGGGTTCGTTCAGTCCCGACACGGCGTCGTAGGGAACCTTGTTTCGGAGCGCGGCGAACACCTCGTGGTGGTCGAGTTCCTCGACGGACTCGCCGGCGGGGGCGAACGCCACGTAATCGATGTCGCCGACCTGCGAGAGCTCCTCGAGGATCAGGTCGCCGCCGCGATCGCCGTCCAGAAAGGCCGTGACCGTCCGGTGGTGCGTGAGTTCGGCCACCGCGTCGGGGACGTTCGTCCCTTCGACGGCGATCGCGTTCTTAATGCCGTAGGTGAGCATGGTGAGGACGTCCGATCGGCCCTCGACGATGATGATGGCGTCGCTGTCGGTGACCCGCGGGCCAGCGGGAAGCCCCTCGTACTCGGTGATGTCCTCGACGCGGACGTGTTGGCGGACCTCCGCGAGGATCTCCTCGGAGGACATCACGCTGTCGTCGAAGCCCGTGCGAAGGAGTTCCTTCGCGCGCTCGACGACTTCCTTTCGTTTCGCCGCGCGAACGTCTTCGATCTCGGTCACGTCGAGGTCCGCTCGACAGGGGCCGACGCGGGTGATCGTCTCGAGGGAGGCGGCTAGCGTCGCCGTCTCGACCTTGTCGAGGCTCGTCGCGATCGTGACCGTGCCGTGTGACTGTCCTTGCGTGCTCGTGATTTCGACGTCGATGCGGCCGACTTTCTGGGATTGCCGGAGGTCGCGGAGATCGAGTTCGTCGCCGAGCAACCCTTCGGTTTGCCCGAAGATCGCCCCGACGACGTCGCTCCGCTCGACGACCCCGTCGGCGGTAACGTCAGCGTGGATGAGGTATTTCGATGTGTCTTCCATTGGAGATCTGTCCCCGGAAGGGGCGGACGTACGCTGTCCGGAGACCGCTTTACATCGAATGTGGACCGTGAGGGGCAAATAGCTGTTGACCTTCGGAAGAATCGTGACGCGGTCCGTCGATCAGTACTGCGGTCGGTACGCGAACCAGTACCAGTAGATCGCGACGGCCAGCAACACGACGAGTCCGCCGAGGAAGAAGAGCATTCCGGGCGGAATCGATCCGAATGCCGTGTCGATCGCTTCGGCACCGCCGTCGGTCAGCTGGTCGACGGTTCCGTTCGGATCGGTCTCGTTCCCGCCGCTTCCGTTGAGGTAGTCCGCATCGGAATCGAACGAGCCTCCATCGTCGGCGCTACCGGAATCGTCCGCAGCCGGGACGTCGTCGGCTTCCGCGCCGGCACCGTCCGCCGCATCGTTACCGTCAGCACCGTCCGCACCTGAATCCTCCTCGTCGTTGACGGTCTCCGTGGACGCATCGCCGGCACCGTCCTCAGCGTCATCGGTTTCTTCTTTCGTTACCTCCGCGCTGTCGCCGGAGAAGTTGCTGTCGTCGCCGCCACGCTCGTCCGGTCCCGCCCCCTCCTGGGCGCTGTCTTCGGTTCCGCCGGGGATCGACGAGCCGAACCCGAACTGCCGCGTGAGTCCGTACTGGACGAGCAAGCTGCCGCCCGCGAGCGCGCCGATGCCGCCGATCAGCCGCGACAGCGCCGTCTTGAGCTGCGAGGCCGTCGACTCGTCGCTCGTGACGATCAACGGCCCGTCAGCCGTCGCGTAGACGCTCATCTCGTTCCCGCGAGAGGAGTACCACGTGTCGACGACCTCGACGAGCCCCGCGTCCTCGAGGTTCTCTAAGTGGTAGCGAACGTTCTGAATAGACGAGTCGATCGCGTCGGCGACGTCGCTCGGAGTGGCGGGTTCCTCGTCGAGGCGTGCGTAGATCCGTCGGGCGGTCGTCGACGAAAGGGCCCCGAAGACGGCGTCGGCGTCCTCGCCCTCGAGGTCGACCACGCGGGGGTGGCGGTCCGCCGTCGAGGGTTCGGACCGGAAGGGAAAGAGACGGGCCATACTCGCTAGATTCTCATTCGTTGTCCGACACTTATACTCCTTTTCCTCGGTGAAAGCGCGATTTCACCTTACCGATTTCTGGAACTGGGCGGGTAATCCCCTTGTAACGAGTCGCCGCGTTCGATCGGCCGCGACGAACGCCGTCGACCGGCGAACGGAAACACCTTACCGCCGTCGACGCCGACCACCGATATGCGACGACTGCAACTGCGGGGGTGGATCGCGATCGGACTCGTTCTCTGCGGACTCGCGATTCCGTGGTTCCTCTGGGCGGACGCAACGGTGATCGCCGGGCTGCCGTTGTGGCTCTGGTGGCACGTCGGCTGGATGCTGCTGGCGTCGCTGGTCTTTTGGACGTTCGCCCGACGATCGTGGGGGATCGGAATCGAGACCGACAACGCAGGGGCAAGCGATTCGTCACCGGGGGGGACGCCGGATGCGGCAGGAGGTGAGTCGCCGTGACTGTCGAACTCCAACTCGGGATCATCGTCGGCTACCTCCTGCTGGCGCTCGCGATCGGGCTCGTCGCCTACCGGGTAACTGAACGAAACGCCGAGGACTTCTACCTCGCGAGTCGAACGCTCGGGACGATCGTCCTCCTGTTCACGACGTTCGCGACGCTGCTCTCCGCCTTCACGTTCTTCGCCGGGCCGAACATCGCCTACCACCAAGGCCCCGAGTGGATCCTCGTGATGGGGATGATGGACGGAATCATCTTCGCGATCCTCTGGTACGTGATCGGCTACAAGCAGTGGCTGCTCGGACGGCAGTACGGCTACGTCACGCTCGGGGAGATGCTCGGCGATCGGTTCGCGTCGCGACGGCTCCGCGGGCTCGTGGCCGGCATCAGTCTCCTCTGGCTCTTCCCCTACGTGATGCTCCAGCAGGTCGGCGCCGGCACCGCGCTCCAGGCGCTGACCGACGGCGCGGTTCCCTACGCCGTCGGCGCCGGGCTGATCACGGCGTTCATGATCCTCTACGTCGTCGTCGCCGGCATGCGCGGGATCGCCTGGACCGACACCCTCCAGGGCGCGTTCATGCTCGTGACGACGTGGCTCGCGGCGGCCTGGATCCTGGCCGCGGTGGGCGGCCCCGGCGCCGCCGCGTCGGCGCTCGAGGGCGAAGCGGCCGGCCATCTCGCGCTCGGTGGCGACTTCTACACCCCGCAGTGGATGCTCTCGACGGCGATCGTGATCGGCTTCGGCGTCGCGATGTTCCCGCAGGTGAACCAGCGGTTCTTCGTCGCCGGCTCGAAGACGGTGCTGAAGCGATCGTTCGCGCTCTGGCCCGTCCTCTGCGTGTTGCTGTTCGTTCCCGCATTCATGCTCGGCGCCTGGGCGCGCGGCCTCGACGTGACGGTGCCGGAAGGCGGGAACGTCCTGCCCGTCGTCCTCGCCGAGTACACCCCAGTCTGGTTCGCCGCGCTGGTCATCGCCGGCGCGATGGCCGCGATGATGTCCTCGTCGGATTCGATGCTGCTCTCGGGCTCGTCGTACTTCACCCGCGACCTCTACCGGCCGTTCGTCGATCGGGGCCTCAGCGATCGCCGGGAGGACCTGCTCGCCCGCGTCGGCGTCGTCGGCTTCGCGACCGCCGCGTTCCTCGCCAGCCTCCGGACGCCCGCGACCCTGTTCGAACTCGGCGACGCGGCCTTCAGCGGGTTCGCCCAGCTCGCCCTGCCCGTGCTGGTCGCGCTCTACTGGCGGCGGACGACGCGGATCGGAATCACCGCCGGAATCGTGGTCAGTCAGGCGTTCTACCTCTCGAGTCTCTTCGTCGCCGCGATTCCGACCACCTACGCCGGCTGGACGGCCGGCCTCGTCGGCATGGGGATCGGCCTCGTCGTCACCGTCGCCGTCTCGCTCGTCACCGTTCCCGCGGCCGACGAGCGTCGGGCGATCTACTTCGACGGGCTGCGCGCGGATTGATCGCCGTCCCCTATCCGGCTACCGTTCCGCGTTCGCGCCGGACCGTTCCGTTCCGGCGGCGACGGCGGCTTCGATCCCGCTAAACGCGCCGTGAAAGAGGAGACACAGGCCAAGTAGAAAGACGCCCGCGGCGACCAACCAGTCGCTAAATTCGATCGTCGACGCCGCGAACGTCCGCGAAAGATACAGCATCGAGACACCTGCGCCCGATTCTATCGTCGGTACAGCGTACCCCATGGCGGAAAGATACCTGTCGTCAGACAAACCGGTTCCGTTTCGTGACCTCACCGGTCGGAACGACCCGCGAATCGCCACGCCGAAAAGGGCGAGTCGCGTACCCCTCGGCGATGACGATCGCGCTGCCGGAGTCGCTCGCCGAGACGTGGCGACCGGTCGGGACGCGGACCAGCACGACGACCGTCCTGCTCGCGTCGATCACCGCCGAGACGACGCTGTACGAACCCGTCGAGACCGGGCCGGCCGTCGCCGAACTCGGCGCGAGCGAGGTGCCGGTTCGCTCGCTGTTCGCCGTCGACCTCTCGTTCTCCCCGCCGTTGCGATCGATCGGTATCTCGCCCGCCGGCGCGCTCTCGACGGCCGCGCCGAAGGCTCGCCGGCAGCTCGTCGAGGTCCTCGTGGACGACGGGATCGCGGTCGACGGGACGCGGACGGAACGGGCGTTCGAGGCGGAATCCGGTGCCGAGGGGCGGTGGTACGTCCTCGACGTCTCCTACCCCCTCGCGCCGGCGGTAGCCGCGAACGGTCCCGATCGGATCGCCGCGGAAACCCACGTCGCCGTCTGGCCGACCGACGCGGCGTACGGACTGGCCGGCGGAACGGTTCCGCTCGGACTCCCGGACGCGGTCGCATCATCGCTGTCGACGGTCCCACCGATCGACCCGGATCGGGATCGCGAAGCGATCGCCGCCCTGGTTCGCTCGCTCGATTTCGGCGACGACGACGGGTCGTAACGTCGCGAATCGACCGGCGCGGGACCGTCGGTACCGCGGCGCTTCCGGCGCGGAAACGACGTATTACCCGACACGCTTATCGATACTGAACTAATTGGCCAGCTAATGACAGGGCACTGGTACTGGTTCGACTCCGATACTGTCGGGGATCGAACGACGAACCGTTCGCCCCGGAATCGGCTGCCGACCGGCGGCAACGGATCGTACGAACTCGACGCCGATTTCCGGTTTGTCGCCGTCAGTGATCCCTTCGTCGAACTCACCGGCTACGACAGCGAGACGCTGCTCGGAGCGCACGCGTCGATCGTCCTGTCCGACGCGGCCGTCGAAACCGCCGAGGCGCTCGTGGAGGCGCCCGCCGAGCGGAGCGCGACCGGTGCGTCCGCCGATCGCGACCGCTCGCACGGGCGGCGCAACCGGGTAGTCGTCACGATCGACGCCCCCGTCCGAAGCGCCGACGGCGAGACGATCCCGTGTACACATCGGTTACAGCGCCAGGAACGGGTCGACGAAAGCGACGGTCGAATCGTCGCGACGGTTCGAACCGACGCGCTCGAAACGCCTGACGCGACCGGCGTTCAAGAGACGGGGGCCGCCGACCGCGGCGATCCGCGCGCCGACGAACGGGCCGCGAACGCCGAGTCAACCCGCGGTGACGGTGCGACGACCGCGAGCGCCGGCGATAGCGCGGCGGTACTCGCGGACCGCGACGATCGGTCGCCGGTCCTCTCGGAGGCGGTCGATCGCATCGCGGACGGGTTCTACGTCCTCGACGCCGACCTGGAGTACGCGTACGTCAACGACCGGGCTCGCGCCCTGCTCGGCGATCCCCGCGACGGGGACTTCGATCGACGCGCGTTCGAACCGCCGTTGTTCTCCGCCGCCCACGAGCGCGCCCTCAACCGCCAGCGCCGGCTCACCGTCGAAACGTACCATCCGCCGGCCGACGCGTGGCTCGAGGCGCGCATCTTTCCCTCCGAAACGGGCCTCACGGGCTGCGTCCGCGAGATCACCGAGCGAACCGAGCGCGAGAAGGAGAACCGGCTCCTGCGGTCGATCTTCGAGGACGTCCACGACGCCATTCTCTTCGGGGACGAAAACGAGATCGTCGCGGCCAACCCGGCCGCCTGCGAGCTGCTCGGGATCGATAGGACGGCGTTGCGCGGCCGATCGCTCACGGAATTCGTCCACGATAGCCACGACGTCGAGTCCGCGTGGGACTCGTTCGTCGCCGACGGCCGGTACCGCGGTTCGTTCTCGCTGATCCGCCCCGACGGCAGCGAACGAATCGTCGACTGTAACGCCGTGGCCGACGTCCTTCCGGGCGTTCACGTCTCCGTCCTCCGGGACACTACCGAGGCGCGCAATCGCGAACGGCAACTCGAGCGTCAGCGAGAACGCCTGACGGCGCTGGATCACGTCTACGGCGTCGCTCGCGATCTCAACGACGCGATCGTGACCGGATCGACGAGGGAGGAACTCGAACGGGTCACCTGCGAGTCGCTCGCCGACGCCCCGTCCTACCTGTTCGCCTTCGTCGCCGCCGTCGATCCGTCGGAGGGAACGGTGTTCCACCGCGCCGAGGCGGGCATCGACGGCTACCTCGAGTCGATTCCGCTTTCGATCGACGCCGACGCGCCCGCGGGGCAGGGGCCGCTCGGCCGCGCGGTCCGAACGCAGGAGATCCAGGTGTCGAACGACGTGTTCGCCGATCCCGACTTCGAGCCGTGGCACGAGGACGCGCGCGAACACGGCTACCGATCCGCCGCCGCGGTGCCGGTCACACACGACGGCGCCCTCTACGGCGTCCTGGGAATCACGAGCGAACGCGAGTACGCGTTCACCGACGAAGAGCGGGCGGCCATCGGCCAGCTGGGCGAAATTCTGGGCCACGCGATCGCCGGGCTCGAGCGCACGCAGGTCCTGCTCGGCGAGACGGTGATCGAACTCGAACTCGTCATCGACGACGCCGTCTCGATTTTCGACGGCCCCGACATGGACGGCCAGTCGGTCTGGCTGGATCGGGTCATCCGGATCGGCGACGACCGGTACCTGGAGTACGGAACCACGGCCGCGGAGACGCTGCCGGACATCGAGGAGCTCGTCGAGTGCGTTCCACACTGGGACGCGATCACGGTGCTCGATCGCGCGGGTGACGAGGTCCGGTTCGAACTCACGATCGCGTCGCCGCCGCTGTTCTCGGTCGTCGAGTCCCACGGCGGCTACGTCGAGTCGGCGGCGATCCACGACGGGGACTACATCACGACGCTGCACTTCTCCCAGGATACCGACGTCAGGGCCGTCACGGACGCGATCAAGGAGATCTATCCCAGCGTCCAGATCATCGCCCGGCGGCAGATCACGCCCGTGAACGAGTCGATCGGGCAACTCCAGTCGCACCTGGCTCGCAAGCTCACCGATCGCCAGCAGACGGCGCTGGAGACGGCCTACTACGCCGGCTTCTTCGAGTGGCCCCGCGACAGTTCCGGCGAGGAGATCGCAGCGGCGCTCGGCATCTCGCCGGCGACGTTCCACGAACACCTCCGGACGGCACAGCAGAAACTGATCGAGACGATCGTCAACGGGCCGGACACGCTACACGGCGGCCCACCCGACGATTGAGGCCGCCGGACGTCGACCCGGTCGTCGCGGACCGATACCGCCGCGACGATCGGCGGGACGGATCGGACGCGACGCTACTTGAGGGAATATATAACCGCTCCGACGAAGGATAGCCTATGCAAACCCACATCGTCCCGGTCGGATTCGACTACGACCGGTTGATCGCGCCGCTGGTCCGCGATCAACTCGATGTCGACAGGGTCATCCTGTTGGAAGGAGCCGTCGGCAGCGAGGCCAACGTCGAGTACTCGCGTCGACTCTCGGGTAAACTCGAGACCGACTTCCAGAACCTGCTCGGCGCGGAGACCGAGCGGTTCGTCCTCGAGGACGTCTACGACTACGACGAGGCGTTCGAACAGGCGTACAACCTGATCACCGCGGAACTCGACGACGGCAACGAGGTCTGGGTCAACGTCGCCGCGATGCCCCGAACCGTCAGCTTCGCCTTCGCGACGGCCGCCAACTCCCTGATGGTCGAACGGGAGGACGAGCGCGAACACATCCACACCTACTACACCGCCCCGGAGAAGTACCTGGAGACGGAACTCGCCGAGGAACTGCGCGAACAGCGCGCGCTGCTCGATGACCTCCGGGAGACCGACTCCGTCGAGGACGACCGGATCGCCGATCGGCTCGAGAGCGCCCGGAAACTGCTCTCGGAGTTCGACGAGCGCGGGACGACGATCGGCGCGAAGGAGATCGACGGCAGCCACATCGTCGAACTCCCCGTCACCTCCTTCTCGAACGTCAAGCCGTTCGAGGAACTCATCCTCTTCAAGCTGGGCGAGGACGGCGAGTTCGACTCCGTCTCCGAACTCGCCGAGTCGCTGGCCCGCGAACTCAACGAGGAGTACACCGACAGCTTCCGCTCGAAGGTGATCTACAACGTCGATCGGCTCGGCCCCGGCGGCAAGGGGTACATCGAGCGCGAGGAGCACGGGAAGTCCTACCGGACGCGGCTCTCGCGGATCGGCGAACTCTGGGTGCGGTCCCACTCGGACAACTGATCGCCGCCGCTCACTCCCGGAGCAGTCGGAACGCGATGTCGCGACCGTACTCGCCGCTGCAGTGGATCCAGAGCCGGGCGAGGTCCTCGAGGAGTTCGGCGCGGGCCAGGGCACCGGCGGGGACGACGTCGAATCCGAGGTCAGTCGCAAGCGCGTCGACCTGCTCGCAGGCGATCGCGTCGTCGCCGGCGAGAAACATCGTCGCCCGCTCGCCGTCGACGACGGGATCGGTCATCAGGTTCGCTCCGATCGTGTTGAACGCCTTGACGACCTTCGCGTCGGGTGCGGCCTCGGCGACCCGTTCGGCGATCGACGGACCGTCGGACGCGGTCGGGTACTCGTTGGCGGTGTCGATCGTCGGTTTGTCGGCCAGCGCGTCCGAGAGGTCGGCCGCGACGTCGTCGATCGCGTCCGACGGCAGCGCGAGCACGACCGCGTCGCCGTGCTCGGCGGCCGCCCGCTGGTCGACGACCCGTAACCCGTCGATCGCCGTCTCGTCGGGCGTGCGCGACCCGAGGACGACGTCGTGTCCGGCCGCGTCAAATCCCCGCGCGAGCGCGCTGCCGACGTTTCCGGTGCCGAGGATGCCGATCTCCATACGCGCCCTCCCACCTGCGGCGCGATAAAACCACAGCCGGCCGACCCCTGTCTGCGCCGGACCACGCTACGCCGCACCCCGCCCGAGCAGCCGCTCCCGCAGGACGAGCAGGCAGGGCAACACGGTTAGGCAGGCGACGAACGCGAAGACGATGCTGAGCCCCGTCACGAGCCCGAACCGTCGGATCGGCGGAGACAGCGCGAGGGCGAGGACGCCGAACCCGGCGGCGCTCGTCAGCGCGCTTCCGAGAAGCGCCCCGCCGGTGCCGGTGACCGTCGCCGCGAGCGCGTCCTCGATCGATCCGCTCTCACCCGCTCGTCGCTCCTCGACGAATCGCTCGCCGACGTGGATGCTGTAGTCGACCCCCAGTCCGATCGCGAGGCTGGTGATGACGGCCGTCTCGCTGTTGAACGGCAGGTCGAGCACCGCCATGAGTCCGAGCAGCCACGCGAGCGCGGCGACGACCGGCGCGAGCGTGACGACGCCGAGCGAGAGCGACCGGTAGCGCACCCAGTAGAGAACCGTGAGAAACGCGAGGATGACCACGAGCGTGAGCGCGAACGCCCGGACGAGCGTCTCGAGCAGGGCGTCCTGGACCACGGCGGTCGTCACCGGACCGCCGGTCGCGACCGCAGTCGCCGCGCCGCTCGATCCCGACTCGATCGCGGCCGCGATCGACCGGGTGTCCGCGGCCGCGTCCTGTGCGGCCGCGTCACCGCGAACGCTCACGAGGAGTCGAGCCGACTCGTACTCGCGATCGGCGCCGTCGCCGGTCCGGTGGAGGACGGACGACGCGGCGTCGGCGTCCGCCTCGTACAGGACGTCGTAGAGCCCGCCGAGGTCCTCGTCCGGCAGTCCGTCGCCGTCCGCGTCGCGCTCGTCGAGCGCCGCGGCGACCGACTCGTTCTCGCTCGCCACCTCGCGGAGCACCGTTACCGGGCTCTCGATCGCCGGTCGACCGTCCGATCGGACGACGACCGCCTCCGTCGATTCGGGGTCGAGGTCAGTCGCGGCATCGTCGACGGCCGCGAGCGTCGCGGGATCGGTCGCGCCCTCGCGTATCAGCACCTGCGTTCGGCTCCCCTCGCCGCGCTCCTGGAAGTTCTCGCCGAGGTACTCGGCGTCGTCGCTGATCGTGTACGTGCCCGTCGCGAGCGGACCGGGGAGGGACTTGGCCCAGTCGGGAGCGTCCCGCGGCAGGAAGTCAGACTGGTTGAACTCCGTGTCGATCCCCGCCGCGCCGTAGGCGCCGCCGGCCGCGAGGACGAGCGCGACGATCACGACCGCGATCGGCGCCCGTCGCGCGAGGAACGCGCCGCTCGACAGCGCCCGGTTGACGGGACCCGGTCCCGTGCCGAACGGGCGCTTTCGGCGATCGATCCCGAACCGGCCCTCGAGGAGCGAATCCACCTCGACCTTCAGCGCCGGGACGAAGACGGCGAAGGAGACGAGCGTCGCGAGGATTCCGGCCGCACACAGGATCGCGAAGTCGCGGATCGCCGGCAGCGGGCTGACGACGTTCGAAAGGAAGCCGATCCCGGTCGAGAACGTCGCGGCCGCCAGCGCGAGGAGGACGCCGGCGAGACCGACGCGAACGCCCGCCCGAACGCCGCGTCGGTCGTCGTCGCCGGAATCGCGCTTCAGGGCGCCCGCTCGCGCCTCCCGAGAGCGCATGATCACGTGCAGCGAGTAGTCGATGCTCAGCCCGATCAACAGGAACGGGACGGCGATCAGCAGCTGGCTCGAGGGGATCTCGAGCCAGCCCTGGACGCCGGCGAGCCAGGCCATGACGACGGCGATGCCGACGATGCTCACGAGGACGTCGACGACGTCGCGGTAGGCCGTCCCGAGAGCGACGAGGACGAACGCGAGCGCGACCGGCGTGATGATCGCGAAGCTGTCGCCGACGGCGCTGGCCGACGCCTCGTCGACGATCCCCTGCCCGAAGACGAACGCGTCGTCGAACCGATCGTCGACGCGATCGGCGATCGCGACCTGCGCTTCGTACGCCGCCTCGGGGTCCTCGTCGGGCCCGCTATCGTCTGTTTGGAAGACGAACGCGATGCGAGCGTCGGCGGTCGTCGAGCCGGGTTCGTAATCGATCGGCAGGAACTCGTAGGGGTCGCCCCCGACAGCGCCCGGTCCGGGCTGTCCGCGCGCCCCGTCGGCGTCGGGATCGAGTACGTCGGCGAGCAACGCCTCTACCTCCTCGTCCGATCGCGATTCGAGGGCCGTAATCTGTTCGTCGAGCGTCGGTTCGCTCGCGTCGGGCGGCCCGTTCGCTGCGGCCCGTCGATCCTCGAAGACCGCGGCGGTGGCGACGGCGTTCTCGAGGCCGACGATCCCCCGCTCGTCGAGCGTCGCGTTCAGGTCGTCGTCTTCCCGAACGTCCCGCTGAAGTCGGAGTCCCTCGAGCAGCGACTCGCGGGCCAGGACGTCGCCGCCCTCGTCGCGGACGACGATCTGGGCGACGATCGCGTCGTCGGTACCGTAAGTCGATTCGATCTCTTCCCGTGCGCGCGTCTCCTCGGAATCGACGTCGAACCGGCCGATACCTCCGTCCTCGGGGTCGCCGATCGCCGCTCCGGCGGCGACCACCGCCGTCAGCAGGACGACGAGTACGACGACGAGTCGACTGTTGTCGACGATCGCGGCCGCGAATCGTGCGGCGACTCCGCCGTTCATTCGACGCCCCTCGCCGATCCGAGCCGCGCGATCTCTTCCCTCCCTCCCGTTCGTGCCGGCTCCGTACGCATCGGCTGCGTCTGTGACCGGGGAATTGATAACCGTTTGGATGGAATTTGATTGAATATAATCCAATATCGATTATGAACACGGATATCGATCGCGAACGAGGGATGTTGAGCGCGGCCGATCGGGAGTACCTGCTCGGCGAGCGGGAGTTCGGACACGAGCAGTCGCGGCGAAACGCCGAGGCGCGAATTCGACGGCGGGTCCGCGCGGCGATACTGGATTTCGACCTGCTGTTGCACACGCTGTCCGAGAAGGATCGACGGCAGGTGTTCGAGCGAGCGACGACCGACGAGGCGTTCCTCGACGGGCTCCGGGCGACGGTTGCGTTCGTCTACCTCGGCGCCGAGGCGTACGGCATCGGGTTCGAGGACGTCCTCGAACCCGCGGTCAGGGGATCCGAGGAGTACTTCGCCGCGGCCGATCGAGACGAGACCGTCTCCGTCGACGTCACCTTCGAAGTGGAGACGGCGATCGAGTCGTCGCTCGAAGGGGTCGCGGCCCGACTGGACGCCGGCGAGCCGGTTACGCCGCGCGAACTGTTCTCCGTCCTCATGCAGGGCGACTACGACGTGTCGGCATGCGATCGGATCACGATCGTCGGGGCGGACGAACACGACGCCGACGGCGGGATTCTCGACCGGTTGACGACCTACCTCGACGGGGAACTCCGACGGATCAACGACTCGCGGGCCGTCATCTGCTTGGCGGACGCGTCGCCGGCGGAGTGACGAGTCGAACGGGAACGGATGACTCCGGAGGGTTACGGCGGCGGTGTCGTCTTCGCGGCAGCGGCCGTCTCAACCGTCGTGTTCCGGGTGGCGGTCCACGAACAACGGCCAGAACGGGACGAGCAGTACGGCCCAACCGCGAGAAACGCGAGGACCGTCAAGTTCGTGGGGACGCCGAACCACCACAGCCCGATCGTGATTCCGATCGCGAGCGCGACGTAGGCGTAGAACGCAGCTTGGACGTCAAAAAATCCGTGGACTCCGTCAGCGGGGGGCATCGTTCGTCCGTTCTCGTGACAGACACATAACTTTTCAGTCCGCGTCACAATCGGTGACGAGAACTCGACGGGGACGCGATCGTGCTTGTGATTCGGCGTCGGCGATCGGTTTCGACGGCGACCGCGTCGACGACGAAACACCTAACACCGATCGCCGAAGTATACACGTGTATGTCCGACGCCGTCGCGGCCGACGCGTTCGCCGGCCCGCGCGACACCGTTTTGGTAGGGGCCCCATAGCCCCGCACTTCCCACCCCGTTTCGACGGATGTATTGTCGGCGACCAGCATTCACCGAGCAACGACCGGTATCACCGATGGACCACAGTACCACCCACGCGACGACGACGAATCGACGACGCCCGCGACGGGCGGTGAGAGCATGAGCATGGACGCCCCCGAGCAGGAAGACGAGGCCGACGGCAAGCCGACGCTCGAGGGAAGCTACGAGCCCGAGACCGTCGAATCGCGATGGCAGTCGCGCTGGGTCGACGAGGACGTCTACGCCTACGACGGCGATCCCGAACGGGACCCAAACACCGTCTACGCGATCGACACCCCGCCGCCGACGGTGTCGGGGAGCCTGCACATGGGCCACCTCTACGGCTCGACGCTGCAGGACTTCGCCGCGCGGTTCCAGCGCATGCACGACGGGGAGGTGCTGTTCCCCTTCGGCTACGACGACAACGGGATCGCGAGCGAGCGGCTGACCGAGGACGAACTCGACATCCGCCACCAGGACTACGAGCGCCGCGAGTTCCAGGAACTCTGCCGCGAGGTCTGTCGGGAGTACGAGGCCGAGTTCACGGAGAAGATGCAGGCGCTCGGCACCTCGATCGACTGGAACAACACCTACAAGACGATCGAGCCGCGCGTCCAGCGCATCTCGCAGCTATCCTTCCTCGACCTCTACGAGAAGGGGCGCGAGTACCGCAAGAAGGCGCCGGCGATCTGGTGTCCCGAGTGCGAGACGGCGATCTCGCAGGTCGAGATGGAAGACGACGAGCGCGGCTCGCACTTCAACGACATCGCCTTCGAGTTAGTCGGAGAGGAGAGCGAGGCGCAGAGCGCCTCGGACAGTCAAGCGGCGGAGCCGCGAGACGCGCCGCGCGAGGAGTTCGTCATCTCCACGACGCGGCCGGAACTACTGCCGGCCTGCGTTTCCGTCTTCGTCCACCCCGACGACGACGAGAATCAGGATCTCGTCGGCGAGACGGCTCGCGTTCCCATCTTCGGCCAGGAGGTCCCCATCATCGCCGACGAGCGCGTCGACATGGAGAAAGGCAGCGGCATCGTCATGTGCTGTACCTTCGGCGACCAGAAGGACATCGAGTGGTACCAGGCCCACGACCTGCCGCTCCGGGTGGCGATCGACGAGTCCGCGACGATGACCGACCTCGCCGGCGAGTACGAAGGGCTCTCCACGGAGGCGGCCCGCGAGGCGATCGTCGAGGACCTGGACGACGAGGGCTCCCTGCGCGATCGGCGGGACATCTCCCACACCGTGCAGGTCCACGAGCGCTGCGAGACGCCCGTCGAGTTCCGCGTCTCCAAGCAGTGGTACGTCGAACTGCTCGACCACAAAGAGGAGTACCTCGAAGCCGGCCGCGAGATGGACTGGTACCCCGAGAAGATGTTCACTCGCTATCGGCACTGGATCGAGGGCCTGGAGTGGGACTGGCTCATCTCGCGCCAGCGCGACTCGGGCATCCCGTTCCCGGTCTGGTACTGCGCGGACTGCGACCGCGAGATCCTGGCCGACCGCGAGGATCTTCCCGTCGATCCGCTTTCCGACGAGCCGCCGGTCGATAGCTGTCCCCAGTGCGGGTCCGACGACTTCGTCGCGGAGGAGGACGTCTTCGACACCTGGGCCACCTCCTCGCTGACGCCCCTGATCAACGCCGGCTGGGACTGGGACGAGGACGCGGAGGAGCTCACGATGGACAGCCCCGAACTCTACCCGTTCGACCTCCGACCGCAGGGCCACGACATCATCTCGTTCTGGCTGTTCCACACGATCGTCAAGTGTTACGAGCACACCGGCGAGGTGCCGTTCGACGCGACGATGATCAACGGCCACGTCTTGGACGAAAACCGCGAGAAGATGTCCAAGTCCAAGGGCAACATCGTCGCCCCCGACGAGGTGCTGTCCGAGTATCCCGTCGACGCCGTCCGGTTCTGGGCCGCGAGTGCCGCCGTCGGCGACGACTTCCCGTACCAGGAGAAGGACCTCACGGCGGGCGAGAAGCTCCTGCGAAAGCTCTGGAACGCCTCGAAGCTCGTCGACTCCCTCGCGCCGCGCGACCCCGACGAACCCGACGACCTGGAGGCGATCGATCGCTGGCTCCTCGCGGAACTCGACGACGCGATCGCGGACCTCACCGCGCACTTCGAGGCCTACGAGTTCGCCAAGGCCCGCGATCGGCTGCGGACGTTCTTCTGGAACACCTTCTGCGACGACTACTTGGAGATCGCGAAGGGCCGGGAAGACAACCCCTCGACGCAGTACGCGCTGCGGACGGCCCACCGGACGTTCCTCGAACTGTGGGCGCCGTTCCTGCCCCACATCGCGGAGGAGATCTGGCAGGCCGTCTACGCGGGAAGCGAGGCGCGAGACGGCGAGGGGCTGGACGAGACCAGCATCCACACCCGCGACTGGCCCGAGTCCCAGGGGTACGAGGCGGACCTCGAAGCCGGCGAAACCGCGATGGAGGTCATCTCCGCGCTCCGCCGGTACAAGAGCGAGAACCAGCTGCCGCTGAACGCCGACCTCGAATCCGTCTCGGTCTACGGGCCGATCGAAGGCTTCGAGGACGCCATCCAGAACGTGATGCACGTCCGGGAGCTGACGGTGCTCGAGGAAGAACCCGAGATCGCGACCGAGATCGCCTCGATCGACCTCGACTACGCGACCCTCGGGCCGAAGTACGGCGCGAAGGTCGGCGAGATCGACGCCGCGATCGACGCCGGCGAGTACGAACTCGATACGGAGGCCGGCGTCCTCCGCGTCGCCGACGAGGAACTGGAAGACGACCTGTTCGAGATCGAACTCGAGCGGACTTACTCGGGCGACGGCGAGATGCTCGAAACCGAGTCGGCGGTCGTCATCCTCGAGTGAGCGTCGGCCCGAACCGACGGACCTGGCCGACGACGGCGAACCGCTAGCTCAAACTCTCGTTTCAGGTAGCCGGAGGTATTTGACGGCGATCGACGAACCGGTGACCATGGACCGGATCACGCGACGACGAGTGCTCGGGTGCGTCGGGATCGGCGCGCTCGCCGGCTGTCTCGACGGCGAACCGACCTCGGGATCGACCGACGATACGGACGGGAACGGCGCGGATCGAGGCGGGAACGAGAACGGAGACGGTGCGGATCGCGACGATCGGCCCCCCGCGTCCTGTCCCGACTACGGGGACCACGTCGATCGCGTGGTCTGCTACGGCGACGCGGCCGACGAACCGGTAGTTCTGGAGCCCTCCGCCGACACGATCGAACTCGGCGAGGAGATCACGTTCACGCTGTCCAACGGCGCCGACGAGCGACTGAACACGAACTTCTACAACTGGCGAGTCGACAAGCACGTCGACGGCGACTGGTACCACGTTGCGCCGCTCGCATACAACGAACCGCTGATGTTCATCGATCCGGGCGACAGGCACGCGTGGACCCTGACGCCGACCAACGACGGGATCGAAGCGGTCGACTCCGTCGGCTGGGCGGGGGGAACGGAGGATCTCAGCCTCAGGGGTCTCGGCGGCGGTCATTACGCGTTCAGGGCTCGGGGCTGGTTCGAGGGATCGCGGTCCGAAGCGATCCTCGCGTTCGCGGCGACGTTCGCCCTCGACGCCGAACCGCTGACCCTGACGCCGACCGACGCCATCGAGGAGACGACTTGGGAGGGAGAGACCCTGGTCGCCCGATCGACTCGCGGCGAGCCCAACGACGAGAACTACCGCCTGGGTGCCTACGAACTCGAGACGGTGGCCGAACCCTCGACGGAACCCCGATCCATGATCACCGAGCAGGTCGTGCGACGGAATCGGCTTCGAGACGCGATCGCGCTCGCAGTGGAACACGACGCGTCGGCCGTTCGGCTCGAGGAGTACAACGCGACGCACCCGATCTTCGGTCACGATACCGACGCCGTCTACGAATACCAGGGGTCGTACTACAGGGTCAGTACGCGCGAACTCGAAGACTGAGTTTCGCGGGCGTGAACCGATCGATCGGGTGAGTTTCAGCTCGCGCGAAAAATCACGTTTTGATAGTACAGAACGCTGGAATATTCTACAGAGTTCTGATTATGAAATACAACATTTCCGAACGAATATCTCCTATTACTCAATTTTAAGCAAAGATTTATAAGAATTGGGACCAACCGACTACTGTGCTCTGCTGAAGTCGCCGCGAGCCGATCGGTCGCAGGTCGCCGTGTAAGCCGAGTACAGAGCACCCATGACGACAGATATCTCACCTGTGGAACCCCGGAACAGCCGCGCGACGCTCCCCGCGAACACGGTGTTCGAGCTCTTACTCGACGAGCAACGGCGGGACGCGTTGTACTACCTCTCCCAGAAGGTAGGCGCGGTGGCGATCGACGATCTGACGGCGCAACTCGCCCACGGAGACGGCGAACCGACGCGCGAACGCCTCGAGGCGGTCGCGGCCGGATTCCACCACAAGCACCTGCCGAAACTCGTCGACACGGCAGTGGTCCGGTACGATCCGGACGCGAGGACGATCGAACGTCGCGCCGCCGCGGCGGCACTCGATCCGTACCTCGAACTCTCGCAGCGACACGCCTGATCGGCGATCGCTGCGGAGACCCACACTTCACAACCCCCTTTCCCGATCGCGCTCGATCCGATTTCGAGCCGATTCGCACTTTTTGACCCGCGTCGCGAGCGCGAGAAACAGCGCGAGCAGCGTGAACGTAACTTCGCCAGCGGCGACCATCCCCAGGGCGTCGGCGCCGAGGAACATCGGCGCATCCCGCGGGACCGGGATGATCGTGTGGTGCGGATCGCCGACGATCGGCACGAAGTAGTCGACGAGCAGGTTGCTCCCGTACCAGACGAGCGCGATCGCGACCGCCCGGATCGGGAAGTCGGTGATCCGGTAGAGGACGGCGGCCTGGACGACCATCGCGAGGTGGCTCCAGAAGAGGAACTGGTACATGAGCGGGTGGAGCTGCGCCGTGTACGTCTCGTGGAACACTAGCAGGGTGTACGGCGTCCACAGGCCGAGGATGACGTTCCCGAAGAAGGCGAGCGCGGTCAGCCACGGCTGCTCGTAGCCGAGTTTCCAGCAGGCGATCGCGAGCGCGATAAACAGCGTCGCGAGCGGGCTGTCGGGAACCCACGGCCACATCGCGGGCGCCGTTCGCACGAACTGCCCCGAGTAGTACCAGAAGCCGAAGGCCGTCCCGGCGAGGTTGATCGCCACGACGAGCCAGGCGAAGCGCAGCCCGAGGTCTTCGATCGTCTTCGGGAGCGGCGCGAGGTAACCTGGCAGCGGGTCCCGGTCCGGAACCGCGATCGACGTTGACATCGTCTCGTCCGGCGCGACGAACGGAACACGCAAAACGATAGCGGTTACGGGGTGCCGGCGATCGATCTTCCCCGCCGCGGAGGGTCCGTCAGTAACGACCCCCGGTCACTATAGGCCGTTCCGTCCGAGTACCGCCCATGACAGTTTCGGAGACGCGACGGCGCCTGTCGACCGGTCACGAGGTCGACCTCCCGCTCGAACTCGGCTTCTCGATCGGCGGCGTGACGGTACCGGCGCGACGCGCCCGCCTCGATCGCGCCCTGCCGGACGAACTCGCGCCGCTGTCGATCGCACCCGGCGTTGGCTGTGTCGCGCTCGTCGCGATCCAGTACCACCGCGTCGGCGGCGACAACGGCATCGAGCCCTACGACGAGGTCGCCGCGATCGTACCGACCGTCCGCGGCGGCCGCTCGTCCCTCCCGCTCGGAGGGCTGTTCGGCGGCGAGATCGGCGGCTACGTCCACTGGCTGGCCGTTCCGACCGAGGAGAGCGTCGCCCTCGGCCGCGAACTGTGGGGTTACCCGAAGGAGCGAGCCGCGGTGACGGTTACCGACGGCCCCCGAGGCATTCGGGCCGTCGTCGGCGACGGCCGATCGGAGACCGTCCGGATCGACGTCGCTCGCCCGCAAATCGGTACTCGACGACGCGACTGGCGGTTGCGGAGTTTCACGACCCGCGATCGGGACCTGGTGCGAACGCGGGTCGACGTCGAGGGCGAGATCGCGATCGGGCCGCCCGTCGGCGCGAGCGTCTCCGTCGGCCCGGACGCGGCTCCGATACGGGAACTCGGCCCGTGGCAACGGCCGCTTACCCGGCTGTACGGCTCGCGCGTTCGAGCCCGGCTGTTCGAAGGCGACCCCGTAGACGCGGTGGAGACGGCGCGACGGAACCGATGACCGCACCGAGATCTGGGCGGGCCGGCGACCGCTCGATCGGGGGTCGTGTCGGCAAAGGACACGCGTAAGTGCTGGCGATTCAAACGGTTGCTCATGCCCGAGAATACCGATCTCGAGGAATTGCGACGCGGGACGGACCTCGTCAAGCGAGGGTTCGCCCGGATGCAGAAAGGCGGCGTCATCATGGACGTCGTCGACCCGGAACAGGCCCGAATCGCCGAGGACGCCGGCGCGGTTGCCGTCATGGCCCTGGAAGCGGTCCCGGCGGACATCCGCAAGCGCGGCGGGGTGGCCCGGATGGCCGACCCCGCGGACGTCGAGGAGATCGTAAACGAAGTGTCGATTCCGGTGATGGGGAAGGCCCGCATCGGCCACACGAAGGAAGCGCAGATCCTCGAAGCCGTCGGCGTGGACATGATCGACGAGTCCGAGGTGCTGACGCCCGCCGACGACGCCTACCACATCGACAAGCGCGACTTTACCGCGCCGTTCGTCTGCGGCGCCCGGAACCTCGGCGAGGCGCTGCGCCGGATCGACGAGGGCGCGGCGATGATCCGCACCAAGGGCGAAGCCGGCACCGGCGACGTCAACCAGGCCGTCCACCACCAGCGAACGATCAAAGGCGAGATCCGCCGACTCGAGGGGATGCACCACGAGGAGCGCGAGGCCTACGCCCGCGAGATCGAAGCCCCCGCGGAACTGGTCCACGAGACCGCCGAGATGGGCCGCCTGCCCGTCGTCAACTTCGCTGCCGGCGGGATCGCGACCCCTGCCGACGCCGCGCTCATGATGCACCACGAGTGCGACGGCATCTTCGTCGGCAGCGGCATCTTCGGCGCCGAAAACCCGCCGGAGATGGCCGATGCGATCGTCCGGGCGACGAACAACTGGGACGACCCCGAGACGCTCGCCGAGATCTCGAAGAACCTCGGCAAGAGCATGAAAGGCGACGCGAACGTCGACCTGCCCGACGAGGAGAAACTGCAGGGCCGCGGCGTCTGACTGACGGTCGTACCCTCGATTTCGCCTGTGACGTGCTGAATTCGCGATTGATCGGCAAGCACGCCCGTTTTCTCCGTACCCGACCTCCCTTTCGTATGGGTCAGGAAACATCTCCGACCAGCTTCGAGCAATTCTCCGACGGGGTCATGGCCGGAACCGAGCGATTGCTCCAGGAAATCACGACCGATGTATCGGACGAGACGCTGTCGTCGACGGCGAAGGAACTGCTGGACGTCGTCCAGGAAGTCGACGACCTTCTCGGCACGATCGATTTCGAGAAGCTTCCGGATGCCGTCGAAGCGTCGGCGCTGCCGGACCTCATCGAGCCGGACCAGCTCCCGGCCGCGATCCGGGAGAAAGACCCCGACCGTGCGCTGGATCTCAGCACGATCCGGCACGCCATCACACCGGGGGAGCTCTGGAACACCGTCGATCTCGTCGATTTCCAGAAGGAGTTACGACAACTCAAGACCGAACTCGCGGACGTCGTCGGTCCGGACGTGCTCGAGTCTTCCGGCGACTCCGAAGTAGCGGCCGACGCCGCGAAATTCGTCGACGAGGTGAAACCCGAGGCGACGAACGCCGCGCTCCAACAGAAGGCCCAATCAGCCGCTGAGGCCGCTCGCGGCGGTGTCATCGACGGCCACTCGAAGTTCGAAGAGCTGTACGAGTCGACCCAGCGGGGCCCGGGCTACGCCGGCCGACGGCCGGTCTCGAAGAACCCGACCGCGGTTTCGTCGGTGCCGCACGGCCCGCTTCCGGCCAGCGCATCCACGAGGGTGTCGACCGTCCCGGCGAACGTCCGCGGGTCGAAGATCGACGCCCTCCCGCGGATTTACGGCCGTCGCTGGCGGACGGCCGCGGCCGATCGGTGACGTCGGCCCGGGCGCGAGTGGAAGCCGGCCGACGATCGACGCATCACGCTCGCAGCGCCGCCGCGACCGCCAGAAACAGCAGGTACGTTACCAGCGCGCCGACCCCCGCCGAGAGGACGATCGACGGGGCGACGACCGCACCCCCGACGGCGATCGCGAGCGCGCCGGCGAGCGACCCGGCCTGGACGGCGGGGCGCTCCCAGACGCGGCGGACCGCGCGGTAGTGGCGGGTCGCGACGAGTTCGAACGCGATCGTTCCCGCGCCGCCGAGAACGAGACCGGCCGCCGAGAGTGGCGCGTCGGTCGCGCCGAGCGCGACGACGAAGGCGGAGAGGGAGAGTCCCGCGAGCGCGGCGTCGGTTCGTGTTCCCATCGTCGTCTCGATCGGCGTTCGCCGAGGGTCACTTCGAGTAGAGCCGAGCCCCGTCGCTCACGCGGGTCTGGTAGGCGCGGCTCTCGACGCCGGCTCGATCGAAGGCCTCGACCATCGCGGCGGCGATCCGTCGCCGGTCGCGGCGGCGACAGACCGCGATGACGCTCGGGCCGGCGCCGCTGACCGTGACGCCGGTTGCGCCCGCCTCGATCGCCGCCTCGTAGACGTCGTCGTAGCCGTCGATGAGCGCGGCTCGCTCGGGCGTGACGACGCCGTCGTCCATGCCGCGGCCGACGAGGTCCGGATCGTCGCGGGTCATCCCGACGGCGAGCGTGGCGGCGTTCCCGACGGTGTCGACGACGTCGGCCATCGAGGTCGTCTCGGGGACGACCCCGCGCGCGTCGCGCGTCGAGACGGTCGTCTCGGGGAGGCAGACGACGACGGGGATCGACGCGTCGACCTGCGTGACGCCGTCGTCGGTGACGATGGTAAAGCCGCCGAGCAGTGACGGGGCGACGTTGTCCGCGTGGGCCTCGCCGGAGACGAGCGCCTCGCCCTCGGCGGCGATCGGGACGAGTTCCTCGCGCGCGAGGCCGCGATCGTAGAGCGCATTGAGCGCGACGGCGGCCCCGGCCGCGCTCGCGGCGGACGAGCCAAGCCCCGAGGAGGGCCGAACGCCCTTGTCGATCCGAATGTGGGCCGGGGCGTCGAGCGCGTCCGCGACGGCGCCGACGGTATTTTGCTCCGGATCCTCCGGAATGTACTGACTCCCGGCGCCGGTGATGGTGATGCGCGTCTCCGGGGCGCGTTCGACGCGGATCACGTCTGCGGGCGTCCCGAGGGCGACACCGAAGACGTCGAAACCGCTCCCGAGATTCGCACTCGTCGCTGGTGCCCGCACGGTGAGCATGGCGAGTGCTTCCCAGACGGCGGGCAAAAAGGTAGCGGACGACGACCGCGCGGGATCGGTTTCCGACGCGGGTCGACGCGGATCGATCCGAGGAGCGTCGACGTCGTCGATCGGGGTCGCTACCCGATCGAGGACGCCGCGTCGGTACCGACTCGAACGGAGACGACGACCTCGCCCGGTCGCCTCGGAGGCGTTTCGAACGGAATCGCGTCGTTCAAACCGCTGGCCGACCGACGGCGAAGCATGACGGACGAGCACCACCACGAGCCCGATCGGGAGACGTTCAGTCACGACCCGATCGGTCACGCCGAGGTCCGCGCGGGGATGACGGTCGGCGAACTGGCCGCCGAGTACGGGAACGCGGGCGTCGGCGCGGCGGACCTCCACGAGGCCGTCGACGTGACGGCGGCGATGTTCGACGACGACGTAACCCTCTTCTTCTCGCTCGCGGGCGCGATGGTCCCCACGGGAATGCGGAAGATCGTCTCCGAACTCATTCACGATGGATACGTCGACGTCCTCGTCACCACCGGCGCGAACCTCACCCACGACTCGATCGAGGCGATCGGCGGCAAACACCACCACGGCGAGGTCCACGCCGAGGGGAAGACCGAGCGCGAACACGACGAGACGCTGCGCGACGAGGGCGTGGACCGAATCTACAACGTCTACCTTCCCCAGGAGTTCTTCGCGACGTTCGAGTCCCACCTCCGGGACGAGGTGTTCCCGGTGCTCGAAGCGGAAGCCGAAGAATCGGGTCCCGTCTCGATCGAGCGGCTCACCCGTGAACTCGGCCGGGCGAACGCCGAAGTAAACGATCGGGACGACGTCGCCGAGGACGCCGGCATCGCGGCCGCGGCGTACGAGAACGACGTGCCGATCTACTGCCCCGCGGTGCAGGATTCCGTCCTCGGCCTGCAGGCGTGGATGTACTCCCAAACCTCGCCGTTCTCGCTCGACGCGCTGTCGGACATGACGGGCCTCACCGACATCGCCTTCGAGGCCGACGAGGCCGGCGCGTTCGTCGTCGGCGGCGGCGTCCCGAAGAACTTCACCCTCCAGACGATGCTCGTCACGCCCCGCGCCTACGACTACGCCGTCCAGTTGACGATGGATCCCAAGCAGACCGGCGGCCTCTCCGGCGCGACCCTCGACGAGGCCCGATCGTGGGGCAAACTCGAGACGGACGCCGAGAACGTCTCCGTCTACGGCGACGCGACGATCGCGCTGCCGCTTGTGGTCGCGGCGGCCAGAGAGCGGATCGGAGGAAGCGAGTAGCGGATCACGGCGATCGGATTGATGAGACGGAGGCGTCGGGCTACGGCTCGACGCGCTCCAGCACGATCCGTTCGGAGAATCCGCCCCGTTCGTCGGCTTTCCGATCGCGGAGGTCCGCGAGGTCGCCATCGGAGAGCCCGTCGAACTCCCGAATCGCGCGAATCACTTCGAGAATGTCGGCGAGCTCCTCGATGTCTCGGCTCTCGTCGTACTCCGCGACTTCCTCGTGCAGCTTCTCGACGAGGTACGTCTCGTACTCCGCGTCGTCGCTCGCGGTTCGAACGATCGGCGTCTCGCCGTTCTCCTCGATGATCTCGGGGATGCGATCGCGGACGAGTTTGTCGTACGCTCGGCTCATACCGATCGTACAGCTGACGGGTCCTTAGTAGCTAGTAATACGATTTTTCGATCGGCTACCTCGTGACGTCCTGTCACATACAGGTCAAGCAGGTAACAGGGAGGAAGTCTCTATTACAGATACCGTCCACGACTACCGCGCAGGGAGGTGTAGTCTGCACGGCGGACGGTTGCTACAAAACGAAATGAAAGAGAGCCTGCAGCATCTATACGGATGCCGTAAGGCCACCATCGACGCGGATGTTCTGGCCGGTGATGTAGCTTGAAGCGGGTGAGAGAAGATACGCGACTGCATCTGCAATCTCCCCGGTTTGTGCCGGTCGTTCCATCGGGATTCGCTCTCTCGTTTCCTCGTCTACATCGTAACTATCGACGAATCCGGGCTGAACTGTGTTCATCCGGATTCCGGTCGCTGCGTATCGGTCAGCGTAGAGTTTGGTGAAACTCCCGAGTCCAGCCCGAAGCACCGATGACACGGGAAACTCACTCGACGGTTCGAACGCCGAGAAGGTAGAGATGTTTACGATCGACCCGTGGCTTTGTTCTTCCATAATGGGGGTGACAAGTCGCGTCATGCGGACAGTATTCAGCAGAACGAGGTCCAGCCCCTCGTGCCACTCTTCGTCAGAGATCCCGAGAAGATCACCGGACGGCGGATGACCCGTGTTGTTCACCACCGCGTCAAGACGACCGTAGCGCTCGTACGTCGTCTCGACAAGGGCTGCCAAATCGTCAGGATCGGTCACCGAGCCTTCAAACCCATCTCCGCCGAGTTCGTTCGCAACCTCGACGGCGCTCCCTGACCGTGATAACAGAATCGGCGTGTAACCATTCTCGTTCAGACGCCGGGCACAGGCTTCCCCGATACCGCTTCCCGCCGCTGTCACTACTGCGACTTTCGTATCAGCCATACAACCACTAATATGACCGCGTTCATAAACACACCCTCAACACACACCGTTGCAAGTACCCTCTTCGTCGCTTTTCTTACTCTGTTCGTGACAGATCCTTGGGGCGCGGGCGGAAAGAGTGCCCGTAACCGATACATCGTCCATTCAGTACGGTTCAGAGATTATCACCGTTAGCTGATCGAAGTGAGAGCGTTACCTTCGCGCGAATAGTTCGCGGTGGTTTCACAGAGGTAGATGGCTGAAGAGGATTTCGACGGGTCAGCTGTTTCTATAGCCAGCCACCGACCACCAATAGACCGAGGGCGACGACCCCAGCCAGTGTGAACGACGTCCACCCGTTCTGTGTGGCCCCTTCCACAGTGGTTGTCTCAATGCTGTCGATCAACCGTCGGCTCGACACGTTGGTCAGAAACGACAGGGCGATCCAGAGGCCGATCATCGTCAGGACGAGCTGTCCTCGAAAACTGGTAAGCAGGGTGTCGCTCGCGTATCCTTCTCCGATCATGTACATCCCGGTGAAGAACATGATAAGGGGCGCCGCCTTCGAGAACAGGGAGAACCTGGTCGTCAGCCAAGTCAGGGTATCCGGATCAAAGTATCCGTCGCGTGCCGCCGGGACAACGAGTGCGGCCATGAACACGGTCCAACCGGTCCACACGCCGGCGATCAGCAAGTGCACGATGCGCATCGCGACGTAGAGCGTTATAGTCGCCATATGGTCAACGAGGGATCTACCGACCGTAGCCGTTCACTCGAACATGTTTATCCCGGACCGACGGACGGTGCCCTAGGGGGCGTCGGTACCGCGGTTTCGCCACGCTGTGCGAATCCCCGCAGCCAGCACGATTACGATGATGACGTGGTATACCGCGTCCGGAACGGTGCGAGGGCCGACGCCGACGACCATCGTCCAGAGTCCGACGAGCGTACCCAGAAGCGCGAACGTCTGGACACCAGCAGCGGCAGTAAACATCGAGCGCGGGCGGAGCCAAGTCGTCGTCAGGCCGACGAGTAAGACGGTCCCGATCACGCTCTCGGCGATCATCGCCTCGGAGTGCTCGTACCCCCCGACGAGTACGCCGGCGTGGATCGCGGCCGCGAGGAGGAACGATGCGGCCTCGACCCCGAGCAGTACACGCACTGCTCGTCCTGCGGTGATTCCACTGGTTGACCAGAACCGGCGGTCCGGTCGACCCTCGTCTCGATTCTTATCGTTCTCCGACGTTCCAGCATCAGACGCTTCCATGGCGAGTCGTTCGCGACGAGACCACGTGGCCGTTCACTCGAACATGTTCGAGGCCATATGGATAAGGCCGGGCCTCGATACCACCACTGTATGCCTAGCGCTCGAGTGAAGTTCAAACCACCTGGAGGGGAACTTGGAGGCCCCTTCCGGTTGTCGACCGAGTATCCGAACGACACGTTTCGAATCTTGAGCGCCTACCCCACCGGGGAGGGGTTGCTCGTTCTGCTGGAGGCGCAGATGGCTGATCCATCGGCCGTTCTCGATCTCTTCAGGGGCGCTCCGAAATCGAGGGTCTCCTCCTCCGAAGTCCTCCACGCCGATGAGGAGACGATCCTGGTTCAGTTCCAGTTGCCGTTCGTTCCGCCGCCGTATCGTGCGCTCTTCGCCTCGGGCAATCTGCCCCAGTTTCCCTACACGATTCAAGACGGCTGGATCGTCTGTGACCTCTCTACCTCACACGAACGGCTGTCGCGCTTCAGGGACGAGTTGGTGGAAACGGGCTTTTCGCTGGAGGTCATTAGGATCAATCAGTCGATCGATCCGGCCGATCTTCTGACCGATCGGCAACGACAATTCGTGACCGAAGCCATCGAGCGAGGGTACTACGACGCCCCACGGCAGTGTTCGCTCACGGAACTCGCAGACGAACTCGGCGTCAGCAAGTCGACAACGAGCGTCGTGCTTCACAACGCGGAAGAAATCATCGTCAAGGAGTTCTTCGCCGTGTCGATCGAGTGAACGACGAGCATACGTCGCTACTCCTACTAGAGGAGCTTCGAGAACATATTCGAGCGAAGGGTCGTACGGCGTGACGGCCTACGAGCGTTCGATGATGCTACCGACGAATCTCAGCGATCGCGTCGTTCTGGTGACCGGAAGCTCCTCGGGGATCGGCCGGGCAACAGCCGTCGCGTTCGGACGCGAACAGGCGCGCGTAGCCGTTACTTATCACACCAACGAGAGCGGCGGGGAAGACACAGCGGACCTCGTGCGCGACGCTGGCGGTGACGCATTCGTCGTACAATACGACATGACGGATCGCACGTCCATCGACGCGGCTGTACAGGGAGTGATCGACCACTGGGGAGCGCTCGACGTGCTCGTGAACAACGCCGTCCCGTCGGGTGTAGGACCCACGCCGTTCGAGGAGATTGCGCCGGAGTCGTGGCAGCTGTTCGTTCACGGGATCCAAGACGGTGTCTTTCACACCGTTCGCACCGCAATCCCGGCGATGCAGGAGGATGGCTGGGGGCGCATCGTTAGTATCTCCTCGTCGTCGGCCGAGGGAGGGACGGCGGGAATGGCGTCCTATGGAACCGCGAAGGCCGGGATACACGGCCTGACTGGCGTCCTGGCTGACGAGTTCGGGACGGAGGGCATCCTCTCAAACGTGGTCATGCCGGGCATGGTCCTAACCGAACGAAACGTGGAACGGCCCGAAGACGTTCGGCAAGCGGTCGCCAAGCGGACGCCGTCGGGACGAATAACCACGCCGGAGGACGTCGCGAATCTAGTGGTGTACCTTGGCTCGGAAGCCAACGGGAACGTCAACGGTGCGGTTGTTCCGGTGACGGGCGGGCTATAACGCGTATCAACGGAGACGATCCGGCGAGGAAAAACATGTTCAACCGAATTTTGAGGGGGAGAGCGCCCATCTGGTTCGTTGATGACTCCGAAGTCATGTCCAATCGGATCGAAATTCGGTGGTAAGGATTGCGCTCGAACGGAACCGGACGAGAATTACGGCCGTCCCGATCAACAAGGCCCGCCTCGGTTCGTCGTCTTTGGGCTCGGTATCGCACTTGGGCTGGTTGCGGCTCGCACGTTTCAGTCAGATTCCGAAGAACGTTGACCTCATTCAACGATCGACAGTGTCGTTTCATTGGTCAGCTCTACAATAATATGGAATAATTGATAGAATCGCCGGTGTTACGTCCGCATCTCCACAGCGCATATTCACGGCGCAGTCTCAACCCGATGGGTGCTCGAGTACGGATGCCATGAGGGACCCACTCGAGTACGAAGTCGCCGTCATCGGCGGCGGGCCGGCGGGCCTAACGACGGCGCTGTACACGACCCGGCTCGGCCACCGGACGGCCGTCTTCGAGAAGGAGGGCGGTCGCCACGCGAAGGCCACCCACGTCCACAACCTGCTCGGCGTCTCCGAGAGCGTCTCCGGGGAGCAACTCGCGGCTCACGCCGTCGCCCAGTTCGAACACTACGGCGGCGACTTCCATCCCGACGCCGTCGACTCCGTTGCGCGATCGGCCGAGGGAGGATCGACAGCGGGAAGCGAAACTGGGGCCGAAGCCGACGGCGAGCCGCGGTTTCGAATCGAGTCGAGCCACGCGACGATCGAGGCCGATCGGATCGTCTTCGCGACCGGCTTTCGCGATCGCAGTCCGGACGTACCCGAACTCGAACGGTTCACCGGTCGCGGGCTCCACTACTGCCTCCACTGCGACGCCTACGCGCTCGGTGACGGCCCCGTGTTCGTGCTCGGCCACGACGAGCACGCGGCCCGCGTCGCAATGACGATGTGTAACTTCACCGGCGACGTGGATCTCCTGCTGGACGGCCGCGATCCGGGCTGGGACGACGAAACCGACGCCCTGATCGACGCACACCCGATCCGGCGACTCGACGGGGAGGTCGTCGCCGCCTACGAGGACGAGATGATCGCCGAGGATGAACCGCCCTGGCTCGGCGGCCTCTCCTTCGCTGATGGCACCGAACAGGACTACCTCGGCGGCTTCGCGATGTACGGCTCGTCGTACAACGCCGACCTCGCCGCCGACCTCGGCTGCGACCTCGACGAGGACGGCGCGATCGACGTCGACGAGCGCCGGGAGACGAGCATTGAGGGGGCCTACGCCGTCGGCGACGTCACCCACGGCCAGAACCAGACCACGATCGCGATCGGCGACGGCGCGTACGCCGGCATCGCGATCCATAAGGATCTGCGGCGGTTTCCGCTGTCGACGGACGATATCGAGGGAGGCACCGAGAGCGAGGAGTCTTCGACGGAGGCCGATCGTGACATCGAGGCGCCCGCCGCCGCGGCGGACCTCCGGGCGCAGATGCGCCGCGTTCGCGAGATAGACACCCACCCCGGGCTCCGCGGGCCGTCGCCCGGTCGGGACTGAGTCCGATCGAATCGAGCGGGGATCGACGTCCGATCAGCGCTCGGCCCGATCGGTTCCCGTTCAATACGTCCGGAACGTCGTCGATCCGACGTCGACCCGGACGAGCGCGTTCTCGGCGTAGGCGTCGGGGTCCGCGCCGTACTTCTCGTTGATGCGCCGGCGAGCCGCCGCCGTTTCCGCCTCGTCGTCGACGACTGTCGCCGTGCCGAGAATCGTCACCATCCATCTCGTGTCACCGTCGTCGTCGGCCTGCACGGAGAGCGCGACGCGCGGATTTTCCCGAATATTCGCCAGCTTTCGGCCCGTGGTCACGAGCTCGACGGCGTCGTCCGCGTACCGGTACCAGACCGGCGCGACGTGGGGGCGACCCGCGACGCAGGTCCCGAGGTGCGCCATCACCGGCTCGCTCTCGAGCAGTCGCTCCGCCTCCGGCGGGACTGTCACGGTGTTGCCACTGGGCGCAATCGACAAAAGCGATCGCCATGATCGTGCCGCCGCCGAACCGCGACGGATCGCGCTCGCTCGCGCCGCGGGCGGCCGGGGTGATCAGTACTCCGCTCGGATCCGCTCGGCGTCGAGCCGGACGTAGTGCCAGAGCGTCCCGGTCAGGCCGTCGGCGGCGATCCGCCGGCCGGAGCTCTCGACGAGCACGGACGGGCAGTAGCCCGTCGGGACCCGACGCCCGAGCCGTCGGCTCAGGGCCGTATCCTCGTTCGGCACCGGCGGGAAGCCGCCCGCGTCCTCGAAGGCCGATCGACGGACGAAGAAGTTAAATCCCGGCAGGATCGGCCGCTCCAGCCGCGAGAAGACGCGGTTGATCGTCGCCTCCATGAGCTTCGCCCGCCGGGGGCCGGTGATCCGACAGTACGAACTCGCGGCCGCCAGCCCGTTCGCCTCGGCGAACCCGAGCATGGCGGTCAGGTAGTTCGCGCGAACCCGCGTGTCGGCGTCGACGAACGCGAGCCACTCGCCCGCCGCCGCGTCGGCGCCCGCGTTTCGAGCCGCGGCGATGCCCGATCGCGGCTCCGGGAGCACCGTCGCCCCGTACTCGCGGGCGATTTCGGGCGTCGCGTCCCGCGAGCCGCCGTCGACGACGAGCACCTCGTACTCGGAGGCCGTGTCGAGCGCGGCGATGCTCGAGAGCGTCCCGCGGAGGTAGTCGGCTTCGTCCTTCGCGGGCACGACGAAACTCACCGCCGGCCCGTTGGTCTCGGCATCGGCTCCGTCGGCCATCGTCTGCGCGAAACTCTCTCGGCGGCGCTTGTAAGTGCTCCGCGTGCGTCTCCGCGGATCTCGTCTCGTCGCTCGTCACCGGCTCCCCCCGGACGTCCGCTCGCTACCGTCCCCTTGCTCGCCGCCCGGTGCCCGACTGCCGATCGCGCGTATCGATACCGTTCCCCACATCGGCAAGCAATGATCGATCATGAACGTTTATTATAGATGGCTGTGTAGGGTGGGGTACGATGTCGGTTGCACCGGTACGCGTACGCGCCTAACTCCCATTTTCAGAGCCGTCGTACCGCCTCTCGAATCCCTCGAACTCCCAACCGGCAATGAACACACAACGCCTGCAGACACGACGCGAATCGACGCCGAACCGCACCGCGAATCGCTCCCCCTCGACCGTCCGCCCGACGCCGCCCGCGGAGCTCGTCCGCTCGCCCACCGATCGGGCGCCGAAGACGTTCGCTCAAAACACGCGGCGCCTCCAGAACCTCGTCGACGAGTTCAACGCCGCGTTCGCCGCGTCGCAGGGCGATCGTTGACGCAGTAGCGGGTCGCGATCCAAACCGTCTTTTGAGTGAAGTGGCTAGGTCCGATCGGCCGATGACGATGCACCCGCTCCGAATCGGACTCGGCATCCGATTATGACGAGCCCTATGAGTGCCGAGGCCGCCGATTTACGCGCACTTCAGATCGGGTCTGTTTCGTCGATTTTCTGCGCTACGAGAGCAAGGAATCCGGGATCGTACTGCTCTTCGACGTGATTGACGTTCCAGAGTCCAGATTGGAGAATGGTGTTGCCGCCGGAGAAAAACACCACTGCATACGGCCAGGAGATGGACGGCGAGGCGGTGAACGTGGCCTTTCCGAATATGCTCGACGACGGCCCGTGGAACTGGCGAGAAATCCATCCGGCGAAGCTAGCGTCCTATTGTGGCGATCAAAATATCAAGCTCTACACCTACAAGCACACGAACCTTGAGTCGAGGGAACTAACTCGATTGTGAAATTATCTCCCGCGAACCGACCGTCGGAGCCTGCGGCTTCGCGCAACGACGGACCGCTACCGCGACTCGACGCGAAGCGACTCCTCTCGCTCCTGATCGCCGACGACCAGTTCCTCGGCGTCGAACGGGCGCGCTTCGTCCCGATACTGCTCGTAGACGGTTTCTGCCCACTCACGGGCCTCGGGAGACGCAGTGTCGATCACGGCTTCGAGCTGTGCGGACCCCGGATCGTGGCCGCAGATACCGATACAGTCGTCCATGATGTTGAGTCCGCACCGGTTGTCGTCCGGAAGGTCGTCGTGCAGGAAGATGGTACAGTTGTCACACTCGAGGGCTCGGGTGGTACGCTCGGGGTCCCAGTGTACGATCGCGCGGAGGATCCGCGGCGAGTAGATGTACTCCATCTCCATTCCGTCGAGTACGCGCCTGCAGAATACCTCGAGGTTACCCGACTTGTAGATCGTCGTTCCGAGTCCCCGAATGGACTCGGTCGACTCGAGCAAGTGCGTCACCCGATCGATGGGCTCGTAGGGGTAGTTGGGACCGGGGTAGGCGACGACGGCGTCTTCGAAGTATTCGACGGCGAACCCCTCCATCTCCTGGGGCAGCCACTGCCAGACCTCGCGAAGCGTCGTGCCGGTTTTCATGCCCTCGCGTAGCTGCAGAAACCGCTCGGCCACGAACTCACCGAGCGGCGTGAGTTCGTACCGTGGGCCGTCGCGGGCGAGCCAGGAGCGATCCTCGAAGTCGCGAATGATGCGTCCGATCGTGGGATCGGACGCCCCCGTCGCGGTGCGGAGGTCACGTCGGTCGCGCGGGGCGTCGAACAGCGCTTCGAGCGTCGCGACGCGGTGTTCCGATCGCGCCAGAAACTCGATGTCCTGAATTGCGGAACCCATTGTCCTGAATTGCGGAACCCGTGTCATCTCTTTGCATGCTCGGTATAATACTCTTCGCTCGAGCCACAAACGTTACTGTGGAGGACGCGTGTCCTCAGCAGTAGTACACCCAGAATTTGTGCCCATCCGAACAGTGGACGACGCTGTGGTCTCCGAAGGCCGCGACGTACGGTCTCACTACCGGGTCGACCTCACGATCCGGCACCGATATCTCCACCCGGGTATCACACTGGGGACAGGCAACCTCCGTAACCGGACCCCGATCCGTCGGCGTTGATGCGGATCCCATTACGCGCTCTCACCCAGTTTACGCAGCATGTGATCGAGGACGTCGGCGTGTTCGTCCTGCGGACTGAACATGATGAACTCCGAGTCGTCGTTCGCTCGAACCGTGTGGCCCGGCGGCCAGTAGAACAACTCACCGGCTTCGGTTACCTCCTCGCGTCCGTCTGCGTACCTGGCGGTGAGCGTTCCGTCCAGTATGTACCCCCAGTGGGGGCACTGGCAGTGGTCGTCTTCGAGCCCCTCTAGAAGCCCCGTGATGTCCGTCCCCGCGGCTAGCGTGAAGTATTCGCCGCTGAGTTCTCCGTACTGACTCGCGTCGCCGAATCCCATCTGTTGGCGGGCGACGGCATCTGGCGTGTCGATTTTGACCGGCACGTCCCGTTTATCTCGTTTCATTTCGATCACCTGTGTCTACGGGGCAGACGCACCTCCTGCACCCGGTTTTCGAGGGCCGGCGCGGGGACACCGTTCGTGCGCCGCCGGCGGCGGCCCCGCCGAGGTCGGAGAGCGTCGCGATCCGCTCCGTAGCACGCTGACGGACGGGGCTGGTAAACGTGTACTTATCTAGTGAAGATTTTCACCGGGTGAATATCGTGACACCTTTCGACGGCGTGTTCCGCGTATTCTCGTTGCCCACTCGCTGAACCCGCGAGTCGACGCGCCCGCCGACGCACCGATCGGGCGTGTACGCCCTCCGTCACCTCCGATATCGGACGCCGACGCCCGTTAGTTCGCCCTCGAGACTCCGGTCACGGATCGTCCGGGATCCGACGATTACAACGACGGTTCAACGTCGTTCCGTCCCCATCACGTCGAGGGCGTCTCGATCGCCGGCCTGGATCTCGTCGACGAGCGTCCCGACCGTCGAAAACTCGACGTTCGGTTTTCGATCGCGGCGGGAAACGGGTGCTCCGGCGCTCTCCGGTAGTCGACCGACACGACGACGCAGGCCCCCTCCGTCGCGAGCGACCGCGCGAGTCCGTCGTGCGTCTCCAGATCACCGGCGACCCAGCCGCCGCCGTGGAAGTAGACGACCGCGGGGAGCGCTTTGCCGGGGTCGGGATCGAAAATCCGAACCCGGACGTCCCGCGCGGGGGCCGGAATCAGCCGTTCGGTTACGTCGGCGACCGGGTCCGGCTCGACGTCGGGAACGAACAATCGCTCGAGATCCGCTCGAGCCTGCTCGGGAGAGCAGTGACTGATATCGGGTGCACCGACCTCGGCACCTTTATCCAGTAGCGCCCGAACGTCGGGATCGATCTCCTCGGCCGGGCGCGTCGCAGACCACGTCGCGAACCCCACCGGATGACGCCGATCGAGCGCAACCGAACGAACGCAATCGCGTCCCGAAATCCGTCTCGTCCGCCGAGCGGACTCATAATTCCTGGCGTATTACACGCACAGGATACTGTCACGACGATCGAACCTACCACCGAGCGATGGGGAACGAGCGCGACGAGACCACGACTCGCCGATCGCAACGTCCGAGAAAAACGACGGAATTGGAGACGGGTTTTTCCCCTTCAACACCGTACCAACGCGTATGTGTGGGCGAAATTCGCTGTTCATCTCGGAAGCCGAACTCGAGGAGCGGTTCGACGCCCGAGTGACTGTCGGCGGCTATCAGGCCCGGTTCAACATCGCGCCGCAACAACCGCATCCCGTGATCTCGAACGACGACCCCGACGAGATCACCGAGTACCGCTGGGGACTCGTTCCACAGTGGATGGGCGACCCGGATGCGGGCTTCATCAACGCACGATCGGAAACCGCTCACGAAAAGCCCGCCTTCAGACACGCCTGGGAGACGCGACCGTGCTTGGTGCTCTCCACCGGATTCTACGAGTGGAAGCAACCGAACGGCGGAGCGAAACAGCCGTACCGAGTCTACCGTGAAGACGATCCGGCGTTCGCGATGGCCGGGTTATGGGAGGAACGAGAACCGGAAGCCGGGGAGTCGCTTCGGACCGTGACCATTCTCACGACCGAACCCAACGAAGTCGTCGAGCCGATCCACGATCGGATGCCGGTTGTCCTCCGGCGGGAGGACGAGCGGACGTGGTTGAATGCGGATTCGGACGAGCGACGGGAACTGTGCCGGCCGTACCCCGGGAACGACTTGAACGCGTACCCGATCTCGACCAGGGTGAACAATCCGGAGAACGATGATGCTCGGGTGATCGAGCCGTTGGGCAGCGACCAATCGGATCTCGGCGAGTTCGCCTGAATACCGGATCGAATCCGGACCGGACTCGTCTGCGAACTCTAGTGTCCGTCGGGTGGACGCTCGGTACGGAGATGCGCGGCGGCCCGCCGTATCGGATCGCGAGGGCGAGCCGTAACGAGGTACCCGTGGACTTCCTTCCGCGATCCCCGATCGTCCGTCTCTCGCCGCGGTCTACAGGTGCTCGTCGACGAACGGCCAGACGCCGTCGGCGTAGTAGCGGTGGCCGCCGTCGCGGACGACGAGTTCGCACCGATCGGGCGCGCCCGCGGCCTCGTAGATCTCGGCGAGGCGATCGAACGCTCGGCGGACGCCCGCCACCGGGAAGAGGTGGTCGTCGCGTCCCGCGACGGCGACGAACGGCCGCGGCGCGACGAGCCCCGCGACGTCGGGCATCTCGCCCAGGTCGAGGACGCCGGGCAGATAGTTGCACTCGCAGTGGTCGATCGCGGCGATGGAGTCTTCGAACGTGCAGAAGTACGACGACGGCGCGACGACGTCGATGCGGTCGTCGATCGCCGCGGCGAACAGCGCCACGGCGCCGCCGCCGGAGTGGCCGGTGAGCGCGATGCGATCGGCGTCGAGGTCGTCGCGGTCGTCGACGAAGTCGACGAGTCGCGTCACGTCCCAGACGCGATCGCCGAGAAGCGATCGGCCGAACAGTTGCGCGCGCAACTGCAGGGTGTGGCAGGTTCGATACCCCAGCTTCGCGTCGGCCGGGTTCGAGAGTTCGCCCAGTCCGCGCATGTCCGGCGCGAGCGCTGCGTACCCGCGTTCGACCGCCTGAACCGCCATATCGCGCTCGTCCTCGTCGATCTGGCGCCGGTGGTCCTCGTTGCTCGCTCGCCCGACGGCGAGTTCCTTGCCCGCGTCACCGTGGCCGTGGGCGACGAGCGCGACCGGATACGGCGGGTCGGCGTCGTCGGGCACGAGCAGGTAGAACGGAAGCCGCAGGCCCGTCTCCGTCCGAATCGTCCACCGCTGGCGGTCGTACCCGTCGCGGCGCTCGCGCTCGTTTCGTTCCGGGTCCAGTTCCGGGACGCCGGCGTCGGCGATCGTTTCGTGACCGAGGGCTCGGCGGAGGTCCGTCCGGAACGCCGTCCGCCAGGTGCGGAGCGCGTCGCCGGTCTGGCCCTCGTAGGCGCACCGGCGCCCGTGGTCGCGAAAGAGCCGCGCCGTCCACCGGTCCGGATTGAACTGCTGATCGTCCATCTCGTCTCCCGGTGCGAGATCGGACGTGATAACAATCCGCGGTTCGACGACGGATTCGCGATCGCGGCCCGGGATCGCGGGCCGTCTCGCCGCGGCGTCCCGGCTGCGCGGGCGCCGGTCCGTCCGTTCGGCCGCCTTCCCTAGATTAATGGTATCCGGCGCGAGGGTCGAACCATGCACGCGGACGACATCCAGTTTCACAACGTCGGCGCGCTCGTGCCGGTCGACGGCGGCGGTCGCTTGATCCAGCGCGTTCCCGAGGCGGTCAGGACCGAACTCAACGAGGGCGCGCGGTCGCGGGTGCGCCACCCGGCGGGCGTCGAACTCCGGTTCGTTCCCGAGGAGTCGGTCGAACTGACCCTCTCCGTGCGGCCGGGCGGGAGCGCCGATAGCGAGACGGTGCGGGTGTTCTGGGGTCCGATACAGGGGTACGACGAGTTCGAAATCGGCGCGGAGCCGCGGACCGTCGAGGTGTCGATGCCCGAGAAGCTACGTCGGTTGAAACCGTCCGCCATGGCGGATCTGCCGTTCGATCCGCGCGTCTGTCGGGTCTGTCTCCCCGGCGAACACCGGAGCGGCTACACGCGGTATCACGGCGCCGAGGGAGCGCGGCGACCGCCGACCGAGGACGAGGTGCCCGATCGCCGGTATCTCGCCTACGGAACGTCGATAACCGAAGGCGAAGCGGCGTTGGGGGAGCACCTGACCTACGTGAACCAGACCGCCCGACGGCTCGGTGCGGACCTCCTCAACCTCGGCTCCTGCGGCACCGCGTACTGCGACGCGGCGATGGCGGACCACATCGCCGCGCGCGACGACTGGGACGTGGTGACGCTCTCCGTCTCGGTGAACATGGTCGGTCGGTTCTCCCCGGAGACCTTCCGCGAGCGCGCCGAGTACCTCGTCGACACCGTCGCGAGCGCCCACCCCGAGAGGCCGGTGGTCTGCATCACCGTCTTCCGTAACTCCCGCGACGTGGTCGACGGCCACGAGGAGGCCGAGACCTGCGAGCGATTCAGGGCGGAACTCCGAGACGTCGTCGCGGCGTCGCCACACGACAACGTCTATCTCCTCGAAGGACCCGCGTTGCTCCCGAGCGTCGACGGTCTCACCACCGACCTCGTCCACCCCGGAGACGGCGCGATGACGACGATGGCGGAGCGACTGGCCGACGAACTGGCGCCGCTTCTCGAAGACTGAGGGAGGGCCGTCCGCGAACCGGGAGAGACGTCCCGCCGGTGGCTCGACGGACCGGAAGCGGCGGCCGTCACTGCGTTCGAGGGAGTCGCCGGGACGGGGACTTCGTTCCTGCTACGGGCCGTACGTGGGATTTTTGACCGGGAAGACCGGGCAAACGATTATACCATCATCGAGCGTACACGAGGCGGAGAAGGCGGGACGCGACAGCTATGACAAGTTCACTATTGGACGTCGGTATTCGGCGATCATGACGATCCAGGGGACAACCGGACGCGGTGGCGAAGACGCGATGAACGCAGTAGTGTATTCCGAGTACGGCGGCCCCGACGTTCTCGAACCGTCGACGGTGGCGAAGCCGACGCCCGGCGACGACGAGGTGCTGATAGCCGTTCGCGCCGCGTCCGTCAACGCCGGCGACTGGCACCTCATGCGAGGATCGCCGTTTCCGGTGCGGTTCATGTACGGCGGCGTTCGAACCCCCGAGCGGCGGATACTCGGAATGGACGTCGCGGGCCGGGTCGAAGCCGTCGGGAACGCCGTGACGCGGTTTCGGCCGGGCGACGAGGTGTTCGGGGACGTCTCGAGGAGCGACTTCGGCGGATTCGCCGAGTACGTCGCGGCGCCCGAGGAGGCGGTGATCGAAAAACCCGCCGATCGCTCCTTTGAGGAGGTCGCGGCCGTCCCGACGGCGGCGGTTACCGCCCTTCAGGGGCTTCGAGATAACGGACGGATCCGGTCGGGCCACGCGGTCTTGATTATCGGCGCGTCAGGCGGCGTCGGGACGTTCGCGGTGCAGATCGCCGACTCGTACGGCGCCGACGTAACCGGCGTCTGTCGCACGGACAAAACGGACCTAGTGCGCTCGATCGGAGCGGATCGGGTCATCGATTATACCCGGGAGGACGTCATCGAAGACGGGCAATCGTACGACCTGATTTTCGATGCGGCGGCGCCGCATTCGATCGTCGCGTACAGACGCGCACTGACTCCGGGAGGCAGCTACGTCATGGTCGGCGGCCCGTTCGGGCGCCTGCTGCAAGCCGTGATCCTCGGACCGGTGATCTCGATGGCCGGCGAGAAGACGCTGGGGAACCTGTACATGGAACCCAGTGCGACCGATCTGGCCGCCGTGAAAGAGCTTCTCGAAGCCGGCGCCGTCAGCCCGGTTATCGATCGTCGATACCCGTTGGCCGAGGTCCCCGACGCCGTCAGGTATCTCGAAGCCGGACACGCCACGGGAAAGGTGGTGATAACGGTGGGCGGCGACGGGCCGGAAACCGCGTCGGGCTGAGCGTCCCCGGGAGCCGAGATCCGGTACCGCTTGCGTGTTGTGACGGTCGAAACCGCCGGAATCGGACCGCGTCTCGAACGATCCGTGTCGATCGTGCGACGGCACCCTCGCATTCGCCGGTCGATCGTCGACCGGGGTCGTACGGGCGCCCGGCAGCGCTTGCGAGCCGCTACCGATCGACGTACAAGTATATCACCTCGCCCTTCCATGCAGGTCAATAGAGCCGGAGACGGCTCAGTTATCATGGACGTAGACGAATTCGTTACCACGAACGAGCCCAGGGAGGGCGGTGAAACGTTTCAACTCGAGAACAGTAAGCTCCTCGACGTCGATCTCGACGGGTCGGTGATCGCGAAGGCCGGCTCGATGATCGCCTACAGCGGCGATATCTCGTTCGAGGGCAAGTCCTCCGCGGAAGGCGGGATCACGGGCTTTCTCAAGGAGAAGGCGACGAGCGAGGGAACGCCGGTGATGGAGGCGAGCGGAACCGGCCACCTCTACCTCGCAGACGACGAAAAGAAGATCCAGATCCTCGAACTCGACGCCGAGGAGGAGATCTCGGTCAACGGAAACGACGTCCTCGCGTTCGAGTCGAGCGTAAATTACGAGATCAGAACCATCAAGAGCATCGCGGGCTTCTCCGCGGGCGGGTTGACCAACGTCTCGCTCGTCGGGCCGGGTAGCGTCGCGATCACGACGCACGGCACGCCGCTGGTGTTGCGCCCGCCGGTCCGAACCGACCCGAGCGCGACCGTCGCCTGGAGCGACACGACCCCGAGTAGCCACATGGACCGCGCGCTCTCGAACATGATCGGCCGGTCTTCTGAGGAGACCTATCAGCTCGAGTTTACCGGCTCGGAGGGCTTCGTCGTCGTCCAGCCGTACGAGGAACGCGGGCCGCAGCAGTAATCGACCCTCGATCGGTGCCGGTCGATCCCGTCGTCCCGTCGACTGCGAGTTGCGATCCGCGTTTCAGCCCGACTGAGTGTTCACCTCGTCCGGAACGGACATTTATCACGATTCATAACCTCTCTTCGAACGAGCCAATGAGTTCCGAGGCCGCAACCCACGGGGAACGGACGACCTGTGAGCGGTGCGGACTGCCGTACTACGCGGACCGCGACGGCTGTCCGTACTGCGAACGCGCGTCGGTGCAGTCGGATTCGACCGCAACCGACCACTCGCCACAAGAATCGGCCGGCGCGGCCAACCCCGCGGACGCGGAGACGACCGAAACCGATCCGTCGCTCTTGGAACGGATCTCGGACGGCATCCGCAGCGTTCTGCGGAGCAGGTGAGGGCGCGACCGCCGACGCCGAACGGATCCGGACCGTCGCCGGGCGCCGGTTTCCGACTCGAGGCGATCGGCGGCCGCTATCGATCCGCGACGATCACCGGTGACGCTCCGATCTGCGACGGCCGCCGGCGCCGCTCCGATCGAAATCGCCTGCGATCGCTGATCGTCCCGATCGAGGCGGCCGACTACGACGACTCGGCTGAGTGAGCGCGGGTGTCGATCGCGCTCGAACGTCGGTGAGCATCGTTCGGAACCCGATCCGCGCTTCTCGATCGGGCGGCCCGAGCTACCGCGAGCGGACGCGCCCACCGGCCGGCCGTTCGATCCGACGGCCGGTGCTGGGCCGTCGTGGTGGCCGAACGCGCGCCGAATGTTGAAACGGCAACATTTTTGCGCGGCGACTCTGTACCGGTTCGGTATGGACCCGCAATCATCTCATCCCGCCGTCGAGACGCCGGAGACCGACCGGCGGTCCAGCACCGCGATAAACGCGCTGATCGGCGGAGTCGCCGGCATCGTCCTCTCGTTCGTTCCGCTGTCGACGCTCCTCGGCGGCGCGGTCGCGGGCTACCTCGAGGGCAGCACGACGAACGACGGGCTGCGAGTCGGCGCGATCGCCGGGCTCGTCATGCTCCTCCCGATGCTATTTATCGGCCTGTTTCTCGTGCCGTTCATCCTCGGATTCTGGACCGGCGGGGGACCCTCGTTCGCACTGCTGGCGATCTTCGTTCTCGTTTTCGGCGCCGTGTACACCGTCGGCTTGAGCGCCGTCGGCGGGATTCTCGGCGTGTACGTCAAAGACGAACTGTAGCGGCACAGGTCGGCCGCGATCGCCGTGTCGACGACGGGAACTCGACGTCCGCGGTCTCGAGTCTGTCGCCGCCCGTCTCGCCGTCGCCGAGGCGGATCGACCGCCCGCGGCCCTGTGCGGCGTTCTGGACCGATCGACGGGCCGAATCCGGTGTCCTGGCTCGACGCGGTAGCGCCGGCTTCGAAGACCGAGTCTCGTTCGGCGCTCCGAACCCGGGCCGAGAGTAGCGTCGGTCGGAATCCGTGACTGAGTTCCGCACCCGACACTCTCCCCGCGAGCGTATCCGTACTAAGTACGTCGGAGGACTACCGGTCGATCGATGACCGACCACGTTCTCGTTCCGATCGACAATACGCCGCTGTCGGAGACGGTGCTGTCCTACGCGTTCGACCGCTACCCCGACGCCGCGATAACGGCGCTGCACGTCGTTCCGGGAGTCCGAGACGCGCCCCTCGAACTCACCGACGCGTCGGTCGAGGACCGGCAGGACGCGTCGACGGATCTGTTCGAACGCGCCGAGGCCGTCGCGGACGAGCGCGATCGGCCGCTCGAGACGGTCACGCTGTTCGGGTCGCCGGCGCGATCGATCCTCGAGTTCGAACAGGACGAAGACGTCGACGCGATCGTTCTCGGGAGCCACGGTCGGCACGGAATGGAGCGGCTCCTGCTTGGAAGCGTCGCGGAAACGGTCGCCCGTCGCGCGTCGGTTCCCGTGACGATCGTCCGATAACGGGGATCGCCTCAGTCGAGCGCCGCGACCTCGGCCGGCGTCATCGATCGAAACTCCACGTTCGCGTCCTCGAGCGCCGACGTCAGCGTCTCGAGGCCGCGATCGATGTCGATCCCTACCCGTTCGACGTGAGCGTCGGGGTACTCGCTCGGGTCCGTCTCGAAGTGGGCGGTGAGTTCGACCCCGTCGGGGTGGTGGTAGCCGCGGACGTGGACCTGCCACCAGTCGAACTTCGAGTGACGATCGCCGACGTATTCGACCCGTCGAAGGTTGAGTACCTCCCCGAAGTACGCGAACGACATGTCCCAGTTGGGCTCGAAGTGGCGCTCGCCGAGCGCTCGCTCGATGTCGTCGACGGAACGAGAGACGAGGAGAGCGGGCTCGAGCGGCTTCGATCGGGTGAACAACCGGCCGCGAATCGAGAGGGCGAGTCGTCTTGCATCGCGGAGGAACGTCCCCGCGAGGACGGCGCGCGAGGGGCGCGGGAGCATACGCTCCGTACGGTTCATCCAGGCAAAAATGCGACGGCGTCGATAGGGATCGGAGAGTCGCCGCGGGCCGGCGTCGTAGCTGTTCGGGTACCGATCTCGCGTCCGTGTGGCTCCACCGCCGCCCCCTCCGTCGACCGCGCTAGCGCGTTCGCGCGCCGAGCGAGACGCTTTTCACGCCGTACTTCTGGCACGCGCCCTGGGCCTGGTCCGAGATGAAGTCGTACTGGGGATTCTCCCTGACCTCGACGACGTCGAAGCCGGTCGTTTCGATCATCGTCGTGTACTCGTTGATCTGCTCGGCGCCGCCGATACAGGCCGCCCAGAGATCGGCGTTGGTTTTGATGCTATCCGGCATCTGGGTTTCGCTGATGATGTCGGAAATCGCCAGCCGACCGTCCGGTTTGAGCACGCGATTCGCCTCCTCGAAGACGCGATCCTTCTCCGCGGAGAGGTTGATGACGCCGTTGGAGACGACGACGTCGAACGTCTGGTCTTCGAACGGAAGGTCTTCGATGTACCCCGACTCGAACGAGACGGATTCCAGTTCGGCCTCGTCCCGGAGGCGTCGCGCGTTCGCCAGTTGTTCCTCGGTCATGTCGAGTCCGGTCACGCTTCCGCCGTCGCCGACGCGGAGCGCGGCGACGAACGCGTCCAGCCCCGAGCCGCTACCCAGATCGAGCACGTCGTCGACCGGCTGCAGATCGGCGAGATCGTAGTGGTAGCCCACGCCCGCGAAGGAGTCGACCGCGGCGTCGGGGACCCGATCGAGATCCGCCGGCGAATATCCCAGCCGCTCGGCCAGCGGTCGTCCCATCTCGAAGTGGAACTCCTCGTCGGGCGTCTCGGCGACGGCCTGGTAGACGTCTTTCACTTCGCGTTCGAGCTTGTCGACGTTGAGTGTGTCAGACATTGTACTCGTCACCTCAGTCGTCCGCCGCTACCGGCGTTTTCGCGTCGATCGTGACGTCGACGTCCTGGGCGAGCGACACGAGCGCGTACACCGGCGCGCGTTGGGCCCACTCGTCGATCTGTTCCTCGTCGACGCCCTCGCCGTCGATCTCGATTTCGACCTCGACGTTCTCGAAGACCGAGTCCGCCTCGTCGAGGCCGGCGAGGCCGAACAGGACCGCCGGATCGAAGTCGGTCCGGACGCGGGTTCGAAGGTGCTCGACGTCGACGCCGTTCGCGATCGCGTTGATCGTGATGCCGACGTTGATACACGAGGCCAGCGCCGAGAGCGCGACCTCGATCGGCTCCATCCGATCGGTCGCGCCGACCCAGCCGCCGGCGTCGAGAACCTCCTTCCAGCCGCCGTACGGGATAGTGTATTCGCGGGTGTCGCGTTCGATCGTCTCGCCGCCGAGCGCGTACGAGTCGATCGTCGCGAGGCTGTGGGCACAGGTCCCCTCGTAGGTCGATCGGGCCTCGAGTTCGAACTGGATGTCGGCCGGGTTTTCGGCCGCGTGGCCGGCGAACGCCTCGAACGTTTCGAGGTTTACTCCGTGGGTAGTATCGTTGGTATCGTTCATTGGATTCGTCACCTCTCGGCGATCGTCGATACGCGGATAACTGTTAGATAGGTATCTTGTGGGAACCTCGCAGCGACTGGCCCGCTTGCAGGCGATGAAAGGCGGTCATCGGCTGCAAGCGAGAACCGATCGTGGCCGCAAGCGGGAACCGGTCGCTGACCGCACGCGAGAACCGTGCCGCCGGCTGCAACGAGACCGGATCGCCGACTGGAGGCTCGATACGCCTCGATCGGTTCGGAAACGTTCGTTCGGAAGCGCTGCTGCGAAGAATCGACGGTGAGGCCGCCCTAGACGACCTGTAAGTAGTCCTCCTGTAGTTCCTCGTCCGAGTACTCTTGCCCGTGGACCTCTCGCATGTGTTTCTTGGCCAGTTCGATCGCTTCCGTCTCGTCCTCGGACTGGATGATGAACCGGCAATCCGCCGCCTGGGACTCGCAGTCGAGTTTGTGTGCGTCTGCCATTGGTAATCACGCCCTTCGGGAGGCGGTACGCCGCCGGGGAAGAGATAGCTATCCCGTGACGGTCCGGCACCCTTCGGTCGCCGTGCGAGTGCTGCAAGCCGGTCACGTGCTGCAAGCGGCGGTCGCTCCGAGAGCGACTCGCCACGTCCGACGACGGCACGGAAACGAGTCGATCGATCTCGACGGTACCCTCGCGGGTCGAGCGTCGCTCTCCGATCGCGGACCGCCGGTCGGGCGTCGACCAAAAGATGGCGCCGCTAGACGTCCGTCTCGCCGCCGGATTCTGCCGATCGGCTCTCACTCAGCAGTCCGCGAACCGAGAGGCCGGCGCCGACGACGAACACGATCGTCGCGAGGTAGATCGGACCGAGGTGGGTCATCCAGTTGTGGGTGAACAGGTCCGCGTAGTGCATCGGGAGGGCGAGGGCCAGTCCGACGACGGCGGCGACGACCGCGGTCGCCCACGCCCACAGCTGTCCGCGTCGAACGCCGTACCACGAGAGCGCCGCCACGGCGATCCCGGTGGAGCTGATAAACGCCGCGGTGGCGACGTGGAGGTGATTGATGTAGTGCATGACGGCGGGGTCCACCGCATCGAGGTCCGCCGGGGTGACGCCGTTTAAGGTCTCGACGCCGAGTTCGAAGCCGCTCCCGAAGAACGTCCTGCCGAGGAAGACCACGCCGTAGCCGACGAACGCGATGCCCGCGAGCGCCATGAGGAGCGCGCCGAGTCGAACACCGCGATCGAGTTCGTGTGCTGTGCCGTGTCGATCGACCGCCGCTTGATCTGTGCTCATCGTACCACCGAAAGACGGTACGAGACGGCGGTACAGGTAGGTATCTGGCGAGATTCGTGCAGTCGGTACCCGTCGGTCAGTCGCTGCAACGCGTGCACTAGCTGCGAACCGAGCGACCGTGCTCCGGCCGTCCGCGACGGGGATCTCGCGCTCCTCGAACGGTGATCGGGACGCGGGTCTCGCGTCGACCGTCGAGGCGGTACCGGCGACGGGGACGACGATCGATCGCGGCGTCCCGATCGTCACGCCAGCGGCGTTTCGAGCGCGATCGTCGGCAGTTCGCGCCGATAGGCGTCGTAGGCCGACTCCGCCCACTCGCGCGCCGCCGGCCCGTCGGTATCGACCAGGACCCGAACCGACCCGCTGGCGGGGTCGTATCCGCTGATCGCGATCCGAGTATCGAAGAGGCTGACGCCGTAGTGCGGCAGGTCGTCGTGCAGTCGAACCACGAGGTTGCCGCTCTCTAGGGCGGCCGCGAACTGCTCGGGAGCGGTCGACCGGATGTATTTCGCGACCGCCGGAGGCGCGATGATCTCCGTGTGCATCCCCTCGACGATCCGCCCGCAGAGTTCGTCCTTACACGGCTCGAGCAGCGCCACGTCGAACCCGACGAACCGAAACCGATCGGCCTCCCGGAGCAGGGTCAGAAACCGGTTTACCGGGCGGTACGGATCGTCGGCGGCCGCGACCGTCACGACCGCGTCGGAGATCATCTCGATCGTGAATCCGGTCGCCTCGGACGGCAGCCACTCCCAGACCTCGCGGAGTCGGTGCTCGGTTTCGAGTCGGTCGATCAGCTCTCGCATCCCCGTCGCGACGAACGTACCCAGCGCCGTCGCCTCGTAGTGTGCGCCCTCTCTGGTGATCCAGCGACGGTCTTCGAACGCGCGCAGCGTGCGGCCGATCGTCGACTGCGAAACGCCGGTCAGCGTGCGGAGATCGGCTCGGCTCTGGGGCCGTCTAGACAGCGCGTCGAGTGCGGTCACGCGGTGTTCGGACCGCGCGAGGTACTCGACGTCGTCGAGCGGCGAACTTGTGGCACTCGGAATCATGGTAGTCGTACACACGCAAGGGGCATAGTTATACCCCTTCGGCCGCGGCCGACGATCGAACCGGACGAACGATCGCGTCGGAGATCGACGGGGCGATTATCGGCTGGATCGATCCCGGCGCATCGGGCGAGAACCGTCGATATCAGGCTCGTTGATGCCGAGAATCGGATCGAAAAAAGACGAGTTATTTAGCCGGAATTCCGTGATCGAGGTGGAGACCATAGTTTATGTCTGGCAAGTACGACCTCGTTATCGCCGGTGGCGGTATTAGCGGCGCGTCGCTTTTGTACACGACCGCGAAACTCGTCCCGGCCCTCGAACGCGGCCGCATCTCCACCGTGGGAGACTTCTTCGACGTGTTCGGGCTGAACGGCGCGGCGTTTCTCAGCTACGCGAACATCCTCTCCGATCGCATCCTCCTTCCCTACGTGCTCCGGAACCTCGTCTACGACCTTCCCAAGGCCGGACCGAAGGAGTTCCTCCCGCACGTCCAGAAGGTCGTCCCGAGCGTCGAACTCAACCACATTCAACGCGCGAAGGGGTACGGCGGCGTCCGTCCACAGATCGTCGACACCACGGAGAAATCGCTCGACATGGGCGAGGCGAAGCTCGTCGGCGACGACATCATCTTCAACATCACGCTGTCGCCCGGCGCCTCCACCTGCCTGAAGAACGCGATGCAGGATACGCGGACCGTCCTGTCGTTCCTCGACGAGGAGTACGAGTTCGACGAGACGGCGTTCCGCGCGGCCACGATCGACAACTTCCCGCGCGCGAGCTAACTCGGAGTCGTCTCGTTCCCCTCTTTCGGATCCCGATCGATCGGCGTCAGTATCCGCTATCCGCCGCCGGAAGCGTGAACAAAAACGTCGCTCCCTCGCCCGGCTCGGACTCGACCCGTATCTCGCCGCCGTGACGTTCGATGATCCGTTCGCAGATGGCGAGTCCGATCCCGGTTCCGGCGTACTCCTCGCGGGTGTGTAACCGATCGAAAACGTCGAAGACGCGACCGGGGTCGTCCGCGTCGATCCCGATCCCCTCGTCGCGGACCGAAATCGTCCACTCGTCGCACTCGCGTTCGGCGTCGACGCGGATCCGCGGCGGTTCGTCGCCGCTGTACGTGATCGCGTTATCCAGCAAATTCTGGAAGACCTGTCGGAGCTGATCGCCGTCGCCTTCGACTCGCGGCAGCGACGTCGCCGTGATCTCCGCGTCGCTTTCGTCGATTCTGAGCTGCAGATCGTCCAGAACGTCCTCGAAGACGGTCTCCAGGTCGATCGATTCGAACGGCCGTCCCCTCGTTTCGATCCGGGAGTACTCGAGGAGACCGTCGACCATCTCGCGCATCCGATCGGCGCCGTCGACGGCGAACTCGAGAAACTCCTCGGTCTCCGCGGACAGTTCCCCGGGCGCTCGACGCTCGATGAGCCGGAGGTAACTCGACACCATGCGCAACGGCTCCTGGAGGTCGTGCGAAGCGGCGTAGGCGAACTGCTCGAGCCGTTCGTTGGACGCTTCGAGGCGGTCGACCGTCCGCTCGAGCGTCCGCTCGCGGTAGTGTCGCTCGAGTTCGTATTTCACCCACTGGCCCATCAGCCGGTGGAACGTGCGTTCGTCGCGCGAAAACGCCCGATCGCGAGGGTCGGAGTCCATGAAGAAGAACGTTCGGTCGGGACCGTCCTCGATCTCGACGAGCGTTCCGAGGTAGGTATCGAAGCCGAACTCGGTCCGGACGGCGATCGCCTCGTAGTCGTCTCCGGTCGGATCGGTTACACTCGTGACCCCGCCGTCGGTCGTCGCGGCGCAGTACGTGTCCGAGAGCGGGAGGACGACGCCGGGTTCGAGGTAGTCGTGATCGCCGCTCACGTACTCGATTTCCACCCGATCGGCGTCGACGTCGACGCGGGCCATCGCGCCGAGTTCGAGGTCGAACCGCTCGCAGCCGAGCCCGAATAGCGCGTTCACCTTCTGTTCGAACGTCCGATCGGGGTCCGCGGTGATCTCGTGGTGTCGGTGCAGGTGTCGTTCGCGCTCTTCCAGCGCGACCTTGGCCTCGGTTTGCTCTCGCAGCGTTCCCAGCAGGCGGTCGACCTCCTGCTCGGGCCGTTCGGGACCGAAGAACTCCGTCGGGGGCGTGTAGTAGGAGTTGTGACTGACCCTGTCGCCGTGGATGAGGTGCGGATGGGTGCTGATGACGTCGCGGATGACGTCAGCCGGGAACCGCTCGCGGTTGTACTGACAGAGCGCCATTCCGTCGACCTCATCGAAGAGGTAGTTGGCCTTTCCCTCGCACTTGATGAGGTCCTCGACGTCGGGGTCCTCGCCCAGCACCCAGCCCATCTCGCCGGTGACGCGCAGCCCGTCGAACTCCTCGTTCGCCGCGGCGATCGTCTCGTCGAGGAACGCGATCGTGTCGTCGGGGTCGAACCGTCCCGTCCGGAGGTAGGTCTCGTGTTCGTCGTGTATCGAGAGCTGTCCCGATTCGATCGCGGCGTCGACGTCGATTCCGCGGGTTTCCATCTCCTCGACGACGACCTCGCGGGGGTTCTCCTCGGTGATGTAGACGCACCGCTCGCCGAGTTCGAGTCCCTGGCGGAGGAAGGGGATCGCGGCCGCGAACTGCTCCTCGCGACTCTCGTAGATGAGCGCGAGGTGGTCGTTGACGTGCTCGTGGTTGTCGAGCGGTTCGACCGGCCCCCGAAAGTCGGGGCTGCGACGCAGCGCGTCGAGCCCCGTCTCCACCGTTCGGACCGCCCGCCGATCACCGCCGATCTGCTCGATCATGGACCCGGTAATCGATGAACGCGTATAACGGTGGCCCCCGGCAACCGGCCGCGACACCGCCTAGCACGCTCGTTCGGTTCGGCGCGAGGTCGCCGGCGACTTCGGCCGGGTCGGCAATCGCGTCGGAACGTCGACGAAACCGGTCGACGATCAGATCCAGCCCCAGCGGATGTACACCATGACGACGACGATCGCCAGTTGAAACGCACCCTGGACGCCGCTGAGTTTCGCGTTGCGCATGCCGTAGCGGCTGATCACGTTCGGATCGGGATCGGCCGACACCATCTCCAGGTAGATCCGGGCTTCTCCGGGCAGTAACACGCCGAAGCCGAGCACGGTGAGGACGATGACGATCGCGAGGGAGACGGCGATCGACGGCGTCGTCGTCTCGAACGCGGGGAGGGTCACAGCGAGGAAGGCCGCGTGAGCGACGAGCGCGATCGCGAAGGCCGCCTGCCACCGCCGATCGCGAACCGCCTTCAACTGCCACCCCAGCAGGAGTAACGCCGGAAGGACGGAACAGGTCGAAAACAGCGCGATCCACGGGTCGGCGTGCGGAAAAATCCCCAATCGAATCGCGAGGGTGATCCCGCCGGCGATCGTCACGAGCGCCAGCGCCGGCATCAGAAACGTCATCTTCGGCGTGAACCGCTCGAACACGCTCGCTCGCTCGGAGACGTCGAGGCCCCCGAGGACCGGACCGAGTACGAGCGCCATGAACAGGTCGATCCCGGTCCAAAGCACTCCGGCCGTGACGTGGACGTACGTGTGTTGCTGAACCGTGCCGAACCGAATCGCGTACGCCAGCGCCGCGATCGGGATCACGATCACCCCGGCGGCGAAGGCCGGATTCGCCCGCGATCCCATTCCCCGAACGGTGTCGTTGATCGTCGCGCCCATACCGCCACTCAACGTACGACGCGTGAAAAACTCGCAGGGGTGCGCTCGGCCTCGATCGGCCGGTGTGGCGCCTCGCCGATCGCCGAGGTTACGGCTCGCAGGATGAGCGTCTGAACTGGTCGAGACACGCGTAACTGGCGCCGCAGTCTTCGCACTCCCACCGGTCGGACACGGTGTGCTCGCCGATCTCTCGCGGCCAGTCGGTGCTCATACGCGAGGGTGACGCGGGGCTCGTTTGTGAACGTTCCGCCGATCGGGGCTGTGACGGTGCGTGCGGATCAACACCCCGTCACTCCGGGAACAGTTCCTCCTCCCGATCGATCGACGCGATCCGATCGCGGTCCTCGGCGTCCAGATCGAGGTTGGCCGCGGCGAGGTTGGCTTCGAGGTGCGCTCGCGACGACGCCTTCGGGATCGCGACGACGCCGTCGGTGCCGACGACCCAGGCGATCGCCGCGGTTTCCGGGGTGACGTCGTGTTTCTCGGCGACGGCCTGCACCTCGAGCAACTCGCGGACTCGACCGCCGGCCAGCGGCGAGTACGCCACGAGCGGGTAGCCGTTTTCCCGCGCGTCGGCGAGGAGGTCGTTCTCGGCGAACAGCGGGTGGCGTTCGACCTGATGGGCCGCGATCGGTGCGTCGAGGTGCTCCCGGGCTGTCGCCAGCTGATCGACCGTGAAGTTCGACAGTCCCACGGCGTCGACGAGGCCGTCGGAGACGAGGTCGTCGAGCGCCGGCAGCGTTTCGGCGGGGTCGTACTCGCCCCGCGGCCGGTGGACGTAGCAGAGGTCGACCCGATCGAGTCCCAGCCGATCGAGGCTCTCCTCGGCCGCGGCGCGAACGCGGCCCGGCGCCAGGTCGTCGATCCAGAGCTTCGTCGCGACGAGCACCTCGTCGCGGGGGACGTCGCTCGCGGCGAGTCCCTCCCCGACGACGCGCTCGTTCCCGTAGATCCGGGCGGTGTCGAGGTGGCGGTAGCCGACGTCGAGGGCCGTCTCGACGACGTCGGGATCCTCGATCCCCATCGTGCCGAGGCCGATAGGCGGAAGGTCCACATCCATCGTATCCGGACGCCGCGGTAAACGATCGTCGATCGCGATTGGTTCCGACCCCGCCCGAGTGCTCGACTTCCCCGTGCGTGATCGGCTACTCGGCACGCGCTGGTACTCCCGCCGGAGATAACGTGATACCGCCGCTGAACAAGGTTTATGAGTGATGGTAACGTACAGCATAGTAACGGGCGAAGCCGCAAGGCGACACCGAACGACTCGGTTCGACGGCAATTACGTCGATCGAATCGAGTGTCGAGGGATAACCGGAAATTCGGTCAGACGGATTAACGGTCCCCTCGACGGAGCCGAAGCGGTCCGTACCCGATCCGCGATCGCGGATCGGTGTGAAGGCCCAGTAGCGAATCCCGCGTAAGCGAGATCCGCGAACTACCCCAGGGCCGAAGGATCGGAATCCGCTCCCGTTCGGCGCTCAATCGTGGCTCCGTCCGGTCGTGTTTTTTCGCGTTCGATTTCACCGCGAGAGCGAAATCTCGTGAGCGCCGGGATCGGGTTTATGTTAGTAGGGTTTAATACGGGGTCGGAAATGAAGCGCGAACGCGATGGAAATCGAACAAACGACGCTCGTCGTCGGCACCGATCGCCACCCCGCTCGACCCACCGTTCTGGCATCCGAATCGTCCCGCGGCGTCGTGCTCGTACCCGGTGCGAGCGCCGGACCGTTCGGCGGAATCTTCGATCGTCTCGCGCGCGAGACCGGCGAGTCGGGTGGTGCTTCCTGCAGTACGAGAGCTGGGGGAGCCACGACGACATCAAGGCGAAGGACCTCTCGACGTTTCACGAGGAGATCGACGCGGCGGCCGATATCCTCCGGGAGCGGGGCTGCGATCGCGTCTTCGCGGTCGGCAAGAGCCTTGGCGGCGGCCTCCTGTTCACTCACGGGCTGTCGGCCTTCGAGGGGGCGGTCCTATGGGCGCCGGCGGCCTACCTCGGGGCGGACGCCGAAGGGATGGTCGTTCTCGATTCCGAGGGGGTCGCGGCGATTTCGACGCCGGTCGCGCTCGTTCAGGGAACCGACGACGAGGTGGTGGACCTCGACGACGCCCGGTGGATCGTCGATCGGCTCGCCGACGCCGAACTCGTCGCGATCGAGGGCGCGGGCCATAGTTACCGAGCGGATCGACACCGAGAAACGGTGCTCGAGGAGACGATGGCGTTCCTCCGGGAGCATCGATAGCGTCCGCGGACGCCCCCGTTTTCTTGTGGTTTGGCGCCGTCGATGTGCGGTATGCGCGTCGCAGTTGCTGGCACGTTCGGGCCGATCCACGACGGTCATCGGAACCTGTTTGAGCACGCCCTTCGGTTCGGCGACGACGGCGTGATCGTCGGACTGACGAGCGACGAGTTCGCTCGCGAATCGCGATCGCGTCCGGTACCACCGTACGAGGCGCGGAAAGCCGATCTCGAGTCGATCGTCGAGGACCTCGACGAGCGGGGCCGCGAGGTCGAAATCCGCGAGGTCTCCGATCCGCACGCGATCGTCGCGGATGATCCGACCGTCGACGCGCTGGTCGTCTCGCCCGAGACCGCGGACGAACTCGTCCCGATCAACGACGAGCGGCGGAATCGGGGACTCGATCCGCTGACGGGGATCGTGGCCCCGTACGTCCTGGCCGAGAATGGCGAGCGAATCTCGTCGACGCGGATCGTCCGGGGCGAGATCGACGACCGTGGGAGGGCGATCGAGTGATCGGATCGGAACGGATCGACGGCCGCGCGCTCGCTCACCAGTCGAACTCCTCGTGGAGTCTTCGCCCCTTGGCGTTCAGCGCGGGGCCGACGACCTCGGTGACGCCGTCGAGCACGTCGGCCGATCGGACCGGCGCCCCCTGGTCGGTGAACGCCGACAGCTCGTCGCTGCCGACGCTGTAGACGACGCGCCCGAACGCGGCGTACCGCATCCCGCCGGCGCACATCGGGCACGGTTCGGTGCTCGTGTACATGACCGTCCCGCGGCGCGCCGCCGGATCGAGTTCCCGGCCAGCGCGGTAGGCGAGGTGGAGTTCGGGATGGCGCCGGACGTCGTCTTCCGTCAGGACGCGGTTCGAGGCCTCCATGACGATTTCGTCGTCGCGGACGAGGACGGAGCCGAACGGGCGATCGCCCCGATCGACGGCCGATCGGGCGAGATCGAAGGCGCGACGCATGTGGGAGTCGTGGTCGAAGGCGTCGAAGTCAGGGTGGCTCATACACGCTCCTCGCCGGGTGCGGACGTAAGTCCGCTCGCCGCCGTTCGGCTCGTGTTCGGCCCGGAGTCGGCGTCGGTCCGTCGTTGGCCGGGAACAGTGTCGGTCGAATGCCCGTCCCGTCATATACCCGTGGCACCTGCCAGATGCAGGTATATCAACGCGGCTCTGTTCGGACCACGTGGAGGAACCTGTAATGCCAACCGGTACGGTCGCGTTCTTTAACGAGACAGGGGGCTACGGCTTCATCGAGACGGACGAGATCGACGACGACGTCTTCTTCCACATGGAGGACGTCGGCGGCCCCGACCTCGAGGAAGGCCAGGAAGTGGAGTTCGACATCGAACAGGCGGAGAAAGGGCCGCGGGCGACCAATCTCGAACGTCTCTAGCTCCCGACACGGACCCCGACCCGATCGGACGCGTCAACATCCCGCGTCCCGCGTCGCCGATCGGGACTACGAATAGCGTCGTGGCCGCCGCGACGGGACTGTCGTCACGACGGCGATCGACGTCGCTCCGTCGGTACCGCCGACTGCGGGCGTCGCAATTACCGAATCCGCAACGAGGTACGTGTGAGTTCAGATACGGACGGAGACGGCGGAACGGACGGAGACGACAGGACGGACAGAGACAACGATCGGGACGCCGACGACGTTCGTCGCCGGTGGGAACAGCGGTCTCGCGCCTACTCACCCGAGTACTATGCGTACTACGGCTCCGACGAACGAAGCGATCGACTTCGGGAGGTCCTCGCCGAGCACGTCGATCGAGACGCGGCCGTCCTCGAACTCGGCTGTAGTTCGGGTCGCCACCTCGCGCACCTCCTCGAACACGGCTACTCGGACCTCGCCGGGATCGACCTCAACGCGGACGCGTTCGACGTAATGGGCCGAACCTATCCGGACCTCGCCGCGACGGGCACGTTCCACCGCGGCGCGATCGAGTCCGTCGTCCCTTCGTTCGAGGACGATCGGTTCGACGTCGTTTACTCGGTCGAGACGCTCCAGCACCTGCACCCCTCCTGTGATCGGGTGTTCGCCGACCTCGCGCGGGTGACGAGCGAGGTGCTCGTCACGGCCGAAGTCGAACCCGACCCAGGGAGGTTCGACTCCAAATCCGATCCCGAGCCGTCCGAGTCCGATTCCGGGTCCGCTCGGGCGCGATCGAGCGACGGGATCCGCGTGACCTCCGTCGACGGCGTCACCCTGTACAAACGCCACTGGGATCGGGCGCTCGCCGACGCCGGCTTCGTCGAGCGCCGATCGATCGACCTCGATCGGGTGACGATGCGGGTGTTTCGGTCGACGGGTTCGAATCGCTGAACTTCCGCCGATTAGCCCTCCCGCTCGGAGGCGGACTCGTTGCTGGCGACGAGCCAGACGCGCGCCCGGTCCGGGTCTTCCGCGTAGTACCGCACCGAGAGTTCCGCACAGGCCTCCAGCAGTTCGTTCGATTCGAACCGATACGGGTTTCGCGGATCGCGTTCGTCGGACGGCTGGAGGTGGTGTTCGTAGACGAGCGCGCCGCCCGGCGCGAGGGCTCCTTTTACGTCCGGAAGCCGATCGCGCGCGTCGAAAAACCGGATCGAGACGACGTCGTAGGCGGATTCGGGAAAGCAGTAGCCGTCGACGTCGGCGAGGATCCACTCGACGCTCGCCGATCGTCCGGCGGCCCGCTCGCGGGCGCGATCCAGTTTCGCCCGGGAGATGTCGACGGCGTCGACCGTCCAGCCGCGATCGGCGAGTTCGATCGCGACGCGCCCGTCGCCCGTCGCGATGTCGAGCGCGCGGCCGTTCGGCAGCCGATCGGCCACCGCTTCCGCGAGCGTGGTCTCCCGGTCCGGCGGAAGCGCCGGCTCGCCCGACAACTCTCCTCGGGATCGGTGCTCCGTGGTCATTCCTGTGGGGAGGCGACGCGAACTCACTTGAGCCTACGCCCGTCGCTCGACGCGCTCGATCGCTTCCTGCCAGGGTGTGCAGGCACCACACGCTTCCCCCGGACGGGCTCAGAAACGCGTATGAGCCCGACGATTACTGACGACGAGATCGGCAAACCCGTCGAGAACGCGGCCGGCGAACAGATCGGGATGGTAACTGCGGTCGAGTCGGGGACGGCGTACGTCGAGCCGGACCCCGGGATCACGGATTCGATCAAGGCCGCGATCGGATGGGAATCGGCGGGCGAGGAGCAGATGCAGTTGTCCGAGTCGGACGTCGACGAGATCACCGAAGCCGCCGTCTTCCTCGAAGACGACTCCACGACACAGGGGGCGGCGGTTCGAGACGAACGCGGTGCCGAAGGCGAACGCGAGATCGGGGCGGTGAGCGACGAGTCGGCCGATTCGCAAAACACCGATGTCGGGGAGGTCGATCGCGACGAGCGATCGCGGACGACGGGGACGGAGCGCGGCTCCGACGCCGGAACCGAGAGCGCAATCCGGGACGAACCGGAACCGGAGCCCGCCGGCGGAACGAGCGGACTCGACGAAACCGACGCGTCGGAGGCGCCGCGGGATTCGGACCGCGCCGAGGAACCGGACGCGATCGAACGCGAGCGGTCGGCTCGCGGCGCCGACGTCGATCCGAGCGAACTGACGGACCGGGAGCCCGAGGCCGAACTGCAACCCGAGGAGGGAGCCGAGCGGACCGACGCCGAAGTCGAACCCGACGCGGACGCGAGTCGATCGGACGCCGAAGTGGAACCGGAGTCGGACCCGCGACACACGGACGCGGAGGTCGATCCCGAAGCGATCCGCGACGAGGAGCCGACGGGTCCGACGACGGAAGATGGAGCGAGCGAGGACGATCGAAACCGCGATAACGAGTAGACCGGCCTGGCCGAGACGCCAGGAGTCGATGACGAGCGGGCGATCGCCGTCTTGAACGCTAACTCCAGAAGGGGCTGGAAGTCCGCCGAGGTGAGATGCGTCACTTCCTGGAGGGGGGTGCGTAGTTATCGGCGGTTCGAATCGAACCACTCCACCGCGAAATCGACGAGCGGTCTCTGGGCGAGCCGTTTCGCGTCGGCGACGCCGATGCGACCGGTCTCGAAAGCGTCGAGGTGTTCGCGCTCGAACGCCGCACCGCACTCCGGAAAGTCTTCGTCGTCGATATCAAGATCCTTCCAGTGAGCCCACTTGCGCTTTCCGTCGACGAGCACCGCGCCGCCGTTGGTCTTCGTGGCGATATCGGCGTCAGTGCGGTACTCAGCGAGATGGAGCGAGGTGTTCGTCGCGTGCGACGTCCCGAGAAACAGCACGTCGCCGTCGAGGTCGTAGACCCGGGCCAGCGGCGACTCCTCGCCGAGCGAATGGTCGTACGTGTGGTCCTCGATGACAAAATCGGCATCGGCGCCCCACGCGGCGAACGACAGTTGAGGGTGGTCGCTCCGACGGACGCCCGGACAGGAGCGAAAGCACTCGGCGATCGCACCCATCCCCTGCGTCGGTGTCACGTCCGGCCGGTAGGGTGGCATCTGTTCGCGGACGGTTTCGTACCACGAGTCGGGAACCGGCGGATTTCCCATGTCGGCCGGGTCCATGTTTCCGGGTGAGTGCGTCGGCATCACGATGGTACCGTCTTCGCCGACGACGCGCTGGAGCGCGATTACGACGGCGGGTGCCCCGCCACAGACCCAACCCAGAGCGGAGAGCGATCCGTGGACGAGCACCGTCTGGCCGGACCTGATACCGAGGTCGCGTAGATCGCTCGTCATCGACTCGACCGTAATCGGCTCCGGCGATCGATCATCGGGAAGGGTATCGCTCATAAGTAGACGTGACTGGTACCAATCATAAATCTCGTGATGGGACGACACCGATGTCAACGCGATCGAACGCGATCGATTTGCTAGAACCCCTGACGTTTTCTCGATCCGAGTTCACATTTACAACCAACTACGATTCTACGCCCTCGAGCGGTGACTCCTGAGACGGTCCCCTTCCTATTTCCGATACCACCATGGGATTTATTAGAGTCGGGTCCCGACGATCGGCGATCGCGACAGACCGCTCGAACACGCCGTCGAAAACTCATCTCTCGCCGCTTTCGGGACGATCGGCTGTCGGATCGAAAATGCACCGCCACCCAGCGGGCGGGACTCGCCGGCCCGACCATTAATTGCCTCTTCGCCGTGGATCCGATACCGATGTCACCGAATCGAAGCGCCGACGGCCCGATCGGCGTCGACGTCGCCGGGCCCGCCGACGCACAGTCGATCGTCTTCGTCCACGGTGCGATGTTCACGCGGACGATGTGGCTACCCCAGCAGCGGGCGCTTTCGGACGAGTTTCATGTCGTGGCGTTCGACCTCCCCGGCCACGGCGTCTTCGGCGAGGAGACGTTCCGGATGGAGCCGGCGATCGAACGGGTACAGCGGGTGATCGACGCGGAGACGGACGGCAGCGCCGTGCTCGTCGGGCTCTCGCTCGGCGGGTACGTCGCCACGGAGTACGCCCACCGCTTCCCGAGCGACGTCGACGGGCTGGTGCTGTCCGGCAGCAGCGCGAACCCGGTCCGCGGGATGGAACTGCTCACGCGGGCGACCGGCGCAACGGCTCGCCTCCTCACGAAACCCGACGTCGGCAAACGCGCGGTCGAACGCCTCGCGACGCGGTGGGTGCGAAACCGCGACCTCCCGCCGGACGTCGAGCGAGCGATCATCGAGTCCGGATTCTACCCCAAGCAGTTCGGCGATGCGGGACCCGAGGTCGCCGGGCGGAATTTCCGAGAGGCGCTCTCGACGTATCCCGGGCCGACGCTGATCCTGAACGGCGAGAACGACAAGCTCATGCGCCGGGGCGAGCGGGAGCACGCGGCGGCCGCCCGGGACGGTCGCGTCGAAGTGCTGGCGGACGTCGGGCATATCTGCAACCTCCACCGGCCGGAGACGTACACGGATCGCGTCCGGCGGTTCGTCCGTCGTCGCGTTCCACAGAAGCAGTGACCGGCGTCGGTACGACCCCCTTCGCACCGCGGTACGCTCGGTCTTCGTCACCCCCAATCGTCAACTGCATCGACGGCGGAGGCTCGCGTATGGCGATCGACGAAACCCAGACCGTGACCGAGATCGCCGTCGACGACGTGACGCTCGAGGGCGAACTCGTCGTGCCTGCCGACGCCGGCGGGCTGGTCGTCTTCGCCCACGGCAGCGGCAGCAGTCGGCACAGCCCGCGGAACAACTTCGTCGCGGAGACGCTCCGAAAGCGCGGCCTCGGGACCCTGCTGTTCGATCTGCTCACCGAAGACGAGGACCGACACCGGGAGAACCGGTTCGACATCCCCCTGTTGACGGATCGTCTCGTCGCGGCGACGGCGTGGGCGCGGGATCGAAACGACCTCAGCGCGGACCTTCCGATCGGCTACTTCGGCGCGAGTACGGGCGCCGCGGCGGCGCTTCGCGGTGCGGCCCGATCGGAGACCGACGTCGACGCGGTCGTGTCGCGCGGCGGCCGGGTCGACATGGCCGAGGACGCGATCGGCGACGTGACGGCGGCGACGCTGTTCATCGTCGGCGGAGAAGACGACTCCGTGCTCGAACTCAATCGGGAGGTGTACGACGCCCTCTCGTGCGAGAAGGATCTCCGCGTGATCGAGGGCGCCGGACACCTCTTCCAAGGCGAAGGCGAACTCGAAGCCGTCGCCGACCACGCCGCGGACTGGTTCGCGACGCATCTCCGGAACCGGGGGTGAGGCCGCCGGTTCCGCGCGTCACGTGGACGGAGCCTCGTGCGGGGCGCACACCCGGGTCGGCGATCGAACGCGCACCTTCACTCGATCGCCTCCTGATCGTGTCCCGTCAGCTCGAGCGTTCCCGGATCGAGCGTGTAGTACCGTTCCCAGGCCGGATCGAGGCTCACGACGCGCGTGTCGGCGATCGTCTCCTCGCGGTGTTTGTGGTGGTGGCCGACCAGACAGAGGTCGGGGGAGACGGCTTCGAGGAGGTCGTTCACGTGCTGACAGCCGGGATCGTATCCGTAGGAGAGGAGGCCCGTCGGCGCCTCGTGTGCGAGGAAGACGTCGACGTCGGACAGGTCGGCCGCGCGATCGACGTCCTTGCGAGTGAAGTGGCGGCGCCGATCGCCCGACAGTTCCGTCCGCGGCAGGTCGTACTTCGTCGGCGCGAAGTTGCCCGAGAGGCCGGCGACCCGGAGGCCGCCGACGGTCGCCGCCGTGCTCGCGAGCAGGTGGACGTTTCGCGTCTCCGGGGGGTCGTCGCCCGCTCGCAGCGCCTCGATCACGTCGAAGTCCTCGTTGTTGCCCGCGACGAACCACGTGGGCGCGGGGAGGTCGTAACACTCGAGGTCGCCGACCTGGAGGACGCGATCGGGGTCGAGCGCCCGGTAGTACGAGCGCAGCGTCTCGCGGCGATCGGGATCGGAGGCGTGGGCGTCGCCGAGAACGAGCATAATCGCGGTTGGAGGGGCGGCGGTATACGCGTGTTGCCGGGTCGTGCGCGGCTCGGTCCGGGATCGGCGATTCGATCTCGACGCGGATTTCAACGGCGGTGACGGTCACCGAGCGAGCGACGAACGCTTATCAGATCGGTCGTGGTTCGCGTCCACATGGTTGACAGTCGAACCTACGAGTTCGAGGGGACTGGCCCGACGATCGACGAGGAGGCTCACGTGAGCCGCGAGGCGACGCTCGTCGGGGACGTGACGGTCGAGGCGGACGCGAGCGTCTGGCCGGGAGTCGTCCTGCGGGGCGACATCGGCCCCGTTCGGATCGGTCGACAGGCCCACGTCGGCGACAACGCGACGATCCACGCCTCGACGGTCGACGAGGAGGTCATGGTGGGCCACGGAGCCGTCCTCAACGAGGCCACCGTCGAACGGCGCGCGCTTGTCGGGTTCAACACGACAGTCAATACCGACGCGACTATCGGCCGCGGGAGCATCGTCGCAGCGGGGACGGTGATCCCCGACGACTACGATATCCCGCCGGAGTCGTTCGTCCGCGGCGTTCCCGCGCGGATCACGCCGCTCGACGAGACCGGGATCGATGCCGACGCCGTCTTCGAAGAGTCCTCCTCGGGCGAGTACACGAACCTCGCACAGCGGCACGCAAACCTGTTCGAGTGACTTCGAATTCCGGCTACCGGCGTCGGAATCACGCCGGACGCAGCCAGAAAACCGCGTCTCAGGATCGCGTCGGCCCGTCGCCGATCGCGAAGATTTCCTCGAAGAGGCTCTCGGCGAGCCGATCGAGGTCGTCATCGGCGTCGCTCGCATCCATCGCGTCGCCGACGCCCTGCCACTCGACCGAGAGGCGGGCGATCGGGACCAGCGCGACGCCGCCGATGGTGATCTCGCCCTCGGGGGTGTGGACGGTCCACTCCGTTCGCATCCCCTCGGACGAGCGGGTGACGTCGGTGATCTGCGCGCCGGCGCCGAGCCAGCGATCGACGAGGCCGTCGGTGATCCGCCGGAGTTTTCGTTCGCCGAGCAGGTGGCCGACGACGCCGCCAGCCGTGAGCAAGGCGAACGCGGCGACGGCGACGATGACGCCGCCGTACGGAACGTTCACCGACGCCGCGAGGGCCGCGATCACGACGACGAGCCCGAGGACGCGAGCGTCGATCGCGCTCGGAACGGTGCCGTCCCAGAGGGATTCCCGGGACCGCTGTTCGAGTTGCATGCGCCGGCATCTGGAGACCGGTACTATAGTCCTTTCCGTGTCGGGATCGTCACTGTAAGCGATAGTTAGGCGGAGCCAAGCCGGGATTGGACGGGGATAAGTCGGCGTTGGACGGGACCACGCCCGAGGTGGACTCACTCGTAGTCGAGCAACTCGTCGTCGCCGTGTCGATCCCGCAGCGCGTCGAGGTAGTCTCGCTGTTCTTCGAGTCGCGGCGTCGGCTCCGCGTACGCGTACTCGAACATCTCGCGGGGGTCGGCCTGGACGTCCTCGGCTCGATCGACGAGCGCCGCGACGGTCTCTTCGATCTCGTCCTCGATCGCGGCGATCCGACCGTCGCCGAGGGCGCCCCGATCGCGGAGGTAGGCCTCGAACCGATCGATCGGGTCGCGCTCGCGCCAGCGCTCGATGTCCGCTTCGTCGCGGTAAACGGCCGGATCGTCGGCCGTCGTGTGGGCGCCGAAGCGGTACTGGACCGCTTCCACGAGCGTCGGACGCCGATCGCCCCCGCCGAGGGCCTTCTCCCGCGCGGCCTCGGTCACGACGTAGGTCGCCAGCGGGTCCATCCCGTCGACTTGGACGCCCTCGAAGCCGTAGGCGTCGGCCTTCTGGGCGATCGTCGCGCTCGCGGTCTGTCGCTCTCGGGGCACGGAGATGGCCCACTGGTTGTTGTTACAGAAAAAGATCGTCGGCGTGTCGTACACGCCCGCGAAGTTCATCGCCTCGTGGAAATCCCCCTCGGAGGTCGACCCGTCGCCGAAGTGGACGACGGTGACCCGCTCGTCGCCCCGTAGCTTCGCCGCCCACGACCAGCCGACGGCGTGCGGGAGGTGCCCCCCGATCGAGATGTTGAGCGGGAAGACGTCGATCTCCGAAAGCGCCGCGTTCCCGTCCTCGTGGCCCATCCAGTAGGTAATATACTCCCACGGGAGGCCGCGGGCGACGAGCGCGCCGTGCTCGCGGTACTGGTAAGAGAGCGCGTCGTCGTCGGCCAGGGCGTACGTCGACCCGATCTGCGATCCCTCCTGCCCGGCCAGCGACGCGTACGTCCCCAGCCGCCCCTGTCGCTGGAGGCTGATCATCCGCTCGTCGAACCGCCGACAAAACCGCATGTCGCGATACATCGATCGCAGCGTCTCCGGGTCGAGATCGGGTTCGAGAGCCGGGTCGACGACCTTCCCGTTCGGGTCGAGCACCTGCACTCGATCGTCGGGCGCTCGATCGAGCACGTCCCGCGCGAGCACGTCTCCTGACATTATCACCTGCGTGGGACGCAGCCACTATAGTACCGACGGGTAGCCGAGTCCGATCCGAGCGGTTCGCGCGATCGACGGGACCCGATCCGTCCCTGCGGCGATCGTTTCGGCCGGTCCTTCTCCAACGGTGTGGCCGGCCGATCACGATAGTCTCGACCGCACGCAGAGGAACACCGGATACCGAGACTCCTTCTCGTATCGCTCCGGCCACGTCTCTTCGAATCGTTCCGTCGGCCGGGGTTCGAGGAGTCTCTCCAGTCGAAAACCCGATTCCAGGAGCGGATTGACGACCGCCGAGACGGGACGGCGATAGTACGGGACGTCGACCTCCCAGTTCTTCTCTGCCAGTTCGACGTCGAAGTAGTTCGCGCGGCCGTCGTCCCCGCCGAACGGAAACTGATCGAACGGATGGCCGGTCGAGAACACGAAGAACCCGCCGGGCTCGAGGATCCGGGCGAACTCCGAAAATGATTCGCGCCACTCTTCTACGTATCCGAGCGCGAGCGCGCTGACGACCCCGTCGAACGCGTCGGTCTCGGCGAACTCGAGCGGCGCTGCGAGGTCAGCTCGATGGAACGTCGCGCGGTCGCCGACTCGCTCTCGAGCGTGTGCGAGCATCGCTTCGCTCACGTCGACCCCCACGACGTCGGCGCCCCGATCGAGGAGCCACTCTGTGTACGCGCCGGTTCCACAACCCGCATCGAGGACCCGCTTTCCGTCCACGTCCGGCACGAGCGAGGACGTCGCCGGGAACTCCAGGTCGGCGTTGTACGGGTTCGTCCGAACCTCGTCCGCGTACGTATCCGCCAGTTCGTCGTAGGCGGCTTTCGCCACCGGCTCGTCCTCGGAGGCCATGCTACTTACTCTGCAGCTCCGGTCGAAAGGATTACGGTCGAGACGAAGTCGGGAAGAACGGACGTCTCCCGGTGCGCCGATCGGTTCGACGCGCGTAGGGCTCGTCCACATACCCGATCATCGGCGGACCGACGTGTCGAAACACGCTATGCGCTGGCCTCGGAATCCCCGCACATGAGCTGGACGGTCATGCCGACGTTCGAGGATTACGATCGGGCTCGCGAGGAGTTTTCGTGGGAGCTCCCGGAGTCGTTCAACCCCGCCGTCGACTTCCTCCGGAAACACGACGACACGAGCCGGGTGGCGCTCCGGTACGAGCGGCCCGAGAGCGGCCGCGTTGAGACCTACACCTTCGACCAACTGGACGATCGATCGGACCGCATCGCGGCCGCACTCGCCGCCCTCGGAATCCAGGCGGGCGATCGCGTGGGCGTCGTCGTCCCGCAAAAGCCCGAGAATCCGATCGCGCACCTCGCGAACTGGAAGCTCGGGGCCGTCTCGGTGCCGTTGACGGTGCTGTTCGGTCGCGACGCCCTGCAGTACCGCCTGGAGGACAGCGGGGCGAAAGCGGTGGTCGTCGATCCGGACGTTCGCGAGGCGATCGCAGAGATTCGGGACGACTGTCCGAATCTGGAGCACGTGATCGAACTCGGCGACGAGGAGGCGGTCGACGGCGCCGACGGCGCCGCCGAGGGCGATACGGCTACACACGCTTTCGACGCCCTCCTCGCGTCGTACGAGCCCGGGATCGACGCCTACGACGCGACCCCCGAGACGCCGACGGCGATCATGTACACCAGCGGGTCGACGGGGCCGCCGAAGGGCGTCCTGCACAGCCACGCGCTCTGGCTCGGACGGGCGGCAGCGGCGTACAACTACTTCGACCAGGGCCTCGCCGAGGGCGAGGCGACCCTCTGGACGCCCGCGGACTGGGCGTGGGGCGCCGCCCTCGGCGGGACCCTGTTCGCCGCGTGGCACCACGGCTGTACGATCGTCGGCTGGCCGAGGGACGGCTTTGACCCCGAGGCGGCGTTCGAGCTCCTGGAACGACACGGCGTCACCCACACCTTCATGCCGCCCACCGCGCTCCGGTTGCTGACGTCGATCGACGATCCGGAACGCGAGTACGACCTGGCGATCGAGACGTTCGCGTCGGCGGGCGAACCGCTCACCTCTGAGGTGGTCGACTGGGTCGAAGAGACGTTTACGGACGTCTCGATCAACGACTTCTACGGCCAGACCGAACTCAACCTGGTCGTCGGCAACTCCGACGCCTGGTTCGACACGCGACCCGGCAGCATGGGCAGGCCGTTCCCCGGGTACGAGGTGGCGATCCTCGACCCCGACACGCGCGAGGAACTGCCCGACGGTGAGGTAGGCGAACTCGCCGTGAAGACGGGCGATCGGCGGGTCTTCTTCGACGAGTACTGGGGACTCCCGGAGAAGACAGCGGCGAAGCGGACCGAAGACGTCCCCGAGAGCGAAGCGATCGGGGAGTCGGAAGAGCTCTGCTCTTCCGGAAAGTGGTTTCTGACGGGGGACTTGATCGAGCGCGACGCGGACGGCTACCTGTGGTTCGTCTCCCGGACCGACGACGTGATCCTCACCAGCGGCTACCGCGTCGGCCCGATGGAAGTCGAGGAAGCCATCCTCAACCACGAGGCGATCGAACAGGCCGGCGTCGTCGGCGTCCCCGACGAGACCCGTGGCGAGGCGATCAAGGCGTTCGTCAAGCCCGTGACCGACGAGTACGACCCGGAAGCGCTCCGCGGGGAGATCCGCGAACTGGTCCGCGACCGACTCGCCGAGTACGAGTACCCCCGCGAGATCGCGTTCGTCGACGAACTCCCGACCACGACGACCGGCAAGATCCGGCGCCGATCGCTGCGCGATCGCGAAGGCGCGACGAGCGAGTGATCGCGGCCGGCCGGTACGCGAGTGATCGGCCGCACGCCCCGGGCGAGAACTGGATTTCGATCGGCGAGCGCGTCGACGTCGATCGGCTCTGACAACCGGGAACGCGCTAGTAACTTTATACGTCAACACGGCGAACGATGGCGTATGTACCGCGTTCTGATGCCCGTCGACACCAGCGAGGAGCGTGCGCTCTCGCAGGCGCGCTACGTTACGTCGCTACCCGACGCGAGCGAATCGGTCGAGGTCCACGTGCTGTTCGTCTTCACGGACGAGGGAGGGGACCTCCCCAGGGAGTTCGAACAGTTCAAATCCGCGTCGCGGATCGGCTCCGTCCGACGCGCCACGGAGTATCTCGAGGAGAACGACGTCGATACCACGGTCCGCGAGGACAGCGGCGACACGGCCGCGGACATCCTCGACCGCGCCGAGGACCTCGACGTCGACGCGATCGTCCTCGGCGGCCGAAAGCGATCGCCGGTGGGGAAGGCGGTCTTCGGCAGCGTCACCCAGTCTGTCGTCCTCAACACCGATCGACCGGTGGTCGTGGCGGGCGGCGAGTCGTCCTGAACGTCGGTCGTTCGAGCGCCTCGTATCGACGCCCGATTCAGGCCGCCGTTCGACACCGCCGTTCCCGCGGCCCGGCGATCGCACCGTCAATAGTCGATCCGTGTAGATCGATCGAACTGCTGATCACTGGGCCAAAGTACCTGATTTCGAATTCTTCCGAAGAAGGTCAGACGCTATCGCCAATGACTGTGCAGCAGGGACGCTATACACTATATTGACTAACTCTACCTTTAATTTATGGAGTTCGGTATGGAACGTGAATATAATTTTACCGTTTTACCGTCGCTCATCGGGAATCTGAAGATCCGAAACTATATGACTGATCACATGACTAAATAGAATATAATATCTAAATCTGCCATTTCGTATGCTCGTCAGCTGAACCAGCGAAATCGGTTCGATCGCCGCGTGAACGGAACCGACGATCCACCGGCGACGGCCGACTCGCAACGACCTGATCGCGTCGATCGAAGCGAGACGCCGTGGGTGGCTGGATCGAAGCTGGAAACGCGGTACGGGAGAACGATGCAATAGAACGTCAGGGTACGCCGTCACCAGTGTGCCGGATCGGCCGACCGACGCCGACCCGAAGAGTTAGGTGGCGTGACGAGTAGCTGATTCACACCGATGAATGCGCTTCTGATCGGAGAGACGACGTTTCCGTTTCACTCGATCGACGATAAGGGCCCGGAACTCGTCGCCGCGATCGGCGACGCCGCCGACGTCACCGTCACCACCGATCGCGACGACCTGTCGGATCTCTCCGACTACGACCTGTTGATCGACTATCTGACAGACAGCGACCTCACCGCGGAGCAACTCGAGGGACTGCTCGCGTTCGTCCGCCGCGGGGGCGGGTACCTCGGCGTTCACTGCGCAGCGGATCTGCACAGCACGGCCCCGTCGGACCCGGACGACCTCATCGACACGCGATCGGAGCCGATCGCCGAACTCGAGGCGCTGCTCGGCGGCCGGTTCGTGGGCCATCCTGAGCAAACGACGTTCGGGGTCGAGATCGTCACCGAGCACCCAGTCACGGCGGGGGTCGACGATTTCGAGGTCTTCGACGAGCCGTATCGAGTCGCCGTCGACGAGGAGGTGACGGTGCTCGCGGAGATGGACCACCCCGACCTTCGATCGTACCCGGTCGCGTGGGTCCGCTTGAACGGTGACGGCCGGGTGTGTTACGTTTCGCTGGGCCACACCGACGAGTCGTTGCGACACGACGGGACCCGTCGGCTCCTCCGGAACGCCGTCTCGTGGGTCACCGGGTGAGAGCCATCCTCGGACGGCGACGGCCACCTCCCGCGGTCGGCCCGATTGAGGGCGCGAGCGGGACACCGCCGAGCCCGGAGTCCGTTCATCAGGCCTCGGTCGGATCCGCCCGTTGCAGGTCCAAGTGGTCGGGCGCCTGGGACGCTTTCGTCTCGATCGCGTCCTGCGTGTCGGGATCGAACAGGTAGAGGTCGTCGACGTCGAAGTCGATCCGGACCCGATCGCCGCGCGAGAATCGTGTGAGGGAATCGATGTCGTCGTCGAAGACGATCGATCCCGAGGTGATCGACTCCAGCCCGACGATCGCGGCGTCATGACGTGGGTCACGCTGTGCGGCAACGGACGAGGGATAGACCCCGCCGAGACCGGCGTTCTGCAAGTTCGCTGGCGGGGGCTCCCGGGGCCGTTTCTCGCGATCGTCGACCGTCGGCGCGCGTTCTTCGCGCCGGCCGTCCACCACGGCGAACCGTACGGGATCGTCATCAACGACGACATCCTCACCCTGGTGTTACACTGGTTCTACCTGACGCTCATGTGGTTGCCCTGCGAGCAACTCTACGTCGATCCCGATCGGGATCCGACCTACATCAGCATCGAAGCGTTCATCCTCGACGTCGCGCCGCTCTGGCACGACGGCGCGACGATTCGGGTTCGCGTGCTGGGCCAGCGCCCGGCCACGGGCGAGTCCACGGCGGTGCGGGGGACGCTCGAGTACATCAACGCTGCCGGCGGAACGGCCGTCCCGCGGGATCCGCCATCACGGAGCTGTCCGGCTACGCCACGCTCGTCGTCGAGGGCGACGACGGCGGCCACACGATCGGCGGCTGGGGTGCCGTCTTCGAGGATATCGAGGCCGAGGTGATCACCATCGAGGGGATCGAGTTTCCGGAACTCGAGTGATTTACACCCACACTTCTGTAACGAGAATGATTTACAACTATACGGTTGTAATACGGGTGCGACCGGACGACAACAACGTTCGCGATCTCGAGTGACCGTCGACGACTTCGGCCGGCGAGATCTGGGGCGGTGTCCGCGTCGTCCCCGTTCGGTCGATCCGTCGGTATCCTCCCCATCGATCGGGTCCGCACTCGTAAGCACCGCAACCCGTTCGGCACAGAATTCATCTTATTTGGATGTATATAATTTATATGGTAAATCTCCGCGGGTTCGATTGGCGAATCAGTTTCAGGCGTGAGAGACGGATCCAGGGTTCGCGATCGAAATCCGAACCGTAACCGGCGTATTGCGATTTAAACGGCTGCTTTTCGCGCTTCCGAGATTTCCGTCGAGACGACGTCCGGATCGGCTCGGATCCGAATCCGACCTCAATCGGTTTCGAAATAATTCGCGTATAGTGCACTGGATACGGGGGGTTTCCGGCATTATGCCGCAGTAGCGTTCCGCTGACCGATGGCTCATCCTCTCTCGACTCGGTACCCGAACGGAGCGGGGTAAAAGCAAATTAATTCTGGTATATTTGAGAAAATATTCCATATCAGATATGATCTCCGAGCGGCCGGACGCAAGACGACTGGGACCGCGAGCGCGCCGCCGAGAGGGGGCGCTACGGGGAGTAGCGGTTTACGTCTCGACTTCCTACTCGAGGTCATGACAGACGAACCCGAGATCACCGCGGAACCGCCGGAGAGCCCGATCCGACTCTCCGGAACCGATCACATCACTCTGATCGGGAGCAATGAGGCGGACACGATCGCGTTCTACCGCGACCTGCTCGGCATGCCGCTGGTGCTCAGACAGCCGAACCTCGACGATCCGAACTCGACGCACCTCTTTTTCGACACGGGTGACGGCCGGATCATCACGTTCTTCGTGACGGACGATCGGCAGTCGAACCCGCGTCCGCTCCGACACGAGATCGGCTCGGTGCATCACCTCTCGTTCTCGGTCGATCCGGAGCGGTTCGTCGAGACGAAAGAAGCGCTCGAGGAGGCGGGACGCGGCTACAACGAGTTCGATCGCGGCATCTTCCACTCGCTGTACACGCGCGACCACAACGGGCTGACGATCGAGCTCTCGACGGACAAGTTCTCGATCCCGGACGATCGCCGCGGCGAGGTGCTGGCGACGGCCCAGCGGCTCCGCGAGGAGGACGGCGTCGAGTTCGCCGAAGAGCGCCACCTCGAGGCCGCGCTCGAGGAACTCGGCATCGAGGTCGAAAAACACGAGTTGCCGGACGCGCCGACCGGAAGCGGCGTCTGAGGCCGTGCGGATCGGTTCCATCGTCGAGGCGGCCGCGCGCGACCCGATGGGGAAGCCGTCACCCGGCCGCGGGAACGATCGGCGTCGACGCGGTATCGCCGGCGCGCCGCGCGACGGTCGATCGGCTTGATCCGGCCGTCCGATAGATCCGCTTTTCTACCGATCGTATTTGTTCGGAACCACGAGTTCGGGGCCGTTTTCGACGGTCTGTCTCCCTATCTTCCTATTTTGTCCCATCCGACTCCGAAAGCGGGTCCGAGGGCCAAGCCGACGGCAATGCCTATCGCCAGGTTGTCCATCAAGACGCCGATCGCAATCCCGACGGAGAGTCCGATCGCAACGCCGTATCCCATCGAATCTCGGGTATCGTCGTTCGCTATCCTACTGTGCATTGCTACGTATTCGCCGTATCAGGTGATAAGTCTTTCAGCGGTCCTGATTCGCACGCCGACACCGCCGGCGCGTGCGGACCGGTGTACGACGGCTTCACGCGATCTACGACGCGGCCGGTCGCAGTTCGCCCGGGTTCGCGGGCTCCCCGATCGCGGCCGCCCGTCCCGGGGCGCGAGTCGATTCGGCGGTCGGAGGCTCCGAGTCGGACCGGGAGGCGTTCTCCGGCGTTTCCTCGATGACATACCGCTGTCCCAGCATCGGATCGAGTAAGCTATCCACCTCCCCCCGATCGTCCGTCAGCAGGGGCGCGTCGGCCGTGTTCGGCTCCGAGAGCTTGTTGTCGATCGCGGCCGAGAGGTCGACCCCCAGGTTGCGCTCTTCGTTCCGGGCTTCGAACTCGGCCTGCGAGAGGTCGGTCTCGTCGTTCGTCGCCACCAGTTGGATGTTCTGGATCTCGGTCGAGTCGGACGTGCGGAAGGCGTACACGTCGGGGAAGACCTCGTTCATCGTCTTGTACTGGGCGCGGTAGAATTCGGCGGCCGGGCCGTTCGGGGACGAGATGACGTTCGCGTGGACGACGCCGTCCTCGCTCAGCCGATCGGAGAGGAGTTCCATGAACTCGACCGTCGTCAGGTGGAACGGGACCTGCTCCTTCTTGTAGGCGTCGAGGACGATCACGTCGTAGGTCTCGTCGGTTCGCTGGAGGAACTGCCGGCCGTCTTCGGTGTGGACGTTGACCTCCCCGCGATCGAGTCCGAAGTACGTCCTGGCCGCGTCCGTCACCTCGGGGTCGATCTCGACGACGTCGACCGTCGCGTCGTAGCGCTCGGCGTAGTCCTGCGGCCCGGTGTAGCCGCCTCCGCCGATGAACAGGACCCGATCGACGTCCTCGTGATCGTCGGTCGCGAGCATCGGCAGGTGGAAGTACTTCGTGTAGGTGAAGACGTGGCGGTCGGGATCGTCGAGATCGATCGCGCTGTGACGCGCGCCGTCGAGGTACATGACCCGCTCGTCGCCGTTGTCGATGACCTCGAGTTGCTGGTAGGGCGTCTGGGTCTCGTAGACGACGTCACCGCGGTGGTCGAAGTCGACGGGGCTGCCCACGACGGCGCCGACGAGCAACGCGGCGACGATCGCGCTCGCGATCGCCGGTCTCGCGGACACGTCGGGAAGCGTCAGCGCGAGCGCCGTTCCGACCAGGGTGAATCCGAAGAGGGCACCGATGACCGAGATGGTCAGCGCGGGGACGAGGACGAACGTGGTCAGCGCGGAGCCCAGGATGCTGCCGATCGTGCCGAGCGCGTAGACGCGACCGGACGCTTTCCCGGTGCTCTCCGCCGCCGACAGCTCCGCGGCGTACGGACTGATGAATCCGAGCAGGTACGTCGGCGGGCCGAACAGAACGATCACCGACGGCAGCGAGGCGTACCGCGCCGGCAGCGGCAACGTCGACGTGGCGGTGAGCAAGATGTCGCTCGCGTAGACGACGACCGCGACGTAGGCGGCCGTCGCGAGCAGAAGCCGACTCATCTGGCGGTTCGTCGCGTACCGCGCCCGGTCGCCGCCCTGCCAGTAGCCGAGACTCAACCCCGCGAGGAAGACCGTCAGGATGCCGCCGACCGTGTAGATGTGGCTCCCAAACTGCGGCGCGACGATCCGCACCGCGAGGATCTCCAGCCCCATACTGACGACGCCCGAGACGAAGACGGCGAGTTCGGGTTTCGTGAGCCGATCGGTCGAAAACGATCGCACGCCCATTCGTATCGGCACTGAGTCGATCCACCGGTGAGTACCTATCGGCTTCGGCAGGCGAGGGATCGAACGCACATTCATCCGTTCGGACGTTGGACAGTCGATCGATGTCGAACTCCTCGACCGATCGCGTTCGCGTCTGGCTCGTCGAGCGGACCTACTCCGATGACGAGCAGAACCTGATCATCCTCACGTATGCCACCCCGGATGGCGAGCGGTACTTCCGCAAGGAACGGGCGCTCACATCGTTCACCGACGTCCGCGACACGACCGCCGCGATCGATGCCGATCCCGGAAATCTAGGAACCGTCGACGATCCCGACCTGCGCGAGCAGTACGCCGCTGAGGCGAGCCGAATGGCCGACGTTCACGATCCGGACGACGTCATCTGATCCGCCGCTGCGTCTCGAAACCCCGACCGGTCGGCGATCGAAACCGGCTGACCGGATCGACGGTCCGGCGGCGGTCAGTTTGTCGTGATGACTTCGATCACGTCCCGCGGCTCGACCTCGTAGTCCTTCCCGAGTTGGCGGTTGGTCCGGCAGTCGATCGCGTGCAGGAAGCCGTCGCCGATGTCGGAGTGGAGGCTGTAGGCGAAGTCCTCGGCGGTCGCGTTCGGCGGGATCAGGTAACAGTCGGGGAGGACCTCGCCGCGCTCGTTGCCGAGGCCGTTCGCGCCGCCGGGGAACACCGGCGTGACGCCGAGGACGTCGAACAGGGCGGTTTCGAGGGCCGCCTGGACGCCCGTCGCGCCGTACTCGCCGAGGAAGTCGCGGATCTGCTCGAGCCCTTGCTCCTGGTCGTCCGAGACGTCGCCCGTGATTTCGAAATCGTCGTCCCCCGGCCGGTACTCCACGGCGCCGGCCTTGTCCGCCGACTTGAGCGCCTTCTCGGCGTGCGCGCTGCAGGGGACGATCGTCAGGTGGTCGTAGTCGGGATCGTTCGCGATCTCCTCGTAATTGGCCTGCCCCTCGGGCGTGTCCAGTTTGTTCGCCGCGATCACCATCGGCTTGGTCTCCGTGCGGATCTCGCGGGCGAGTTCGAGTTTGTCGTCGTCCTCCCACGCCTCGGGGTCGAAGCCGATGCCGACCCGCCGGATGAGCAGCTTGATCTCGTCCTCGTTCGTCTTGAACGCGCTCATCTGCTCCGCGAGTTCCGCTTCGATCGCGTCGTCTTCGGTGGTGTAGCCCGACTCGTAGCGTTCGATACCCTTCTCTAAGATGTCGAGGTACCACTGGTCGAGTTCCTCCTCCAAGAAGGCGATGTCCTCCCGCGGGTCGTGACCCTCGGTCGGTTCGCCCTCGGCGTCCGTCTTACCGGAGAAGTCGACGACGTGGACGAGCACGTCGGTCTCGTTCAGATCGGTGAGAAACTGGTTGCCCAGCCCCGCTCCCTCGTGGGCGCCCGGAATCAGCCCCGCCACGTCGACGAGTTTCGTCGGGACGAACCGCATCCCGTGATCGCAAAAGCCGACGTTTGGCGTGCACTCCTCGTCGAACTCCGGCGCGGCGCACTCGACGCGGACGTAGGCCTCGCCGACGCTCGGATCGATCGTCGTGAACGGGTAGGCACCCTCGGGCACGTCGTTCATGGTGGCAGCATTGAAAAAACTGGATTTACCGACTGATGGTTTTCCGACCAGTCCGATTCGGTAACTCATTGCTCGCTCTGGGGAGGCACGGCCTAAACTGGTTTCTCTTCGGGCGTACAGTGGCCCCTGCGTACATATCTCATAGAGAACGCACGTCGGAACCGGACGCCGACTATGGACGTTCGAACCGGCCCGGCGGGGTCCCCGACCGATCGAAATCCGTACAGCGATCGCCTTCGGACGATCAGACGTGCGTTGGGGCTTCGACGCTCGTCTCGATGTCGAGTTCGTCGGCGACGTCCGACAGGAGATCGCCCTTGACCTCAGCGACCCGCCAGCCGATCTCGGCCACCAGCGGCGGGTCGAACTCCTCGCGGATGGTTTCGAGATGCGCCCGTTCGGTCTCGACCCGGTCACGGAGGTAGCGCGCGCCGCGGCCGTTCTCGTCGGGATCAGGCGAGGGGGTGAGTTTGTTGGCGACGAGGCCGCGGACGGCGAACTCCTTCTCCCGGAGGTCGGCGATCGACCGCTCGGTCTCGTTCAGCGAGAGTTCGTCGGGGTTCAGGACGATGAAGAAGGCGGCGTCGTCCTGGAGCGCCTTGCCGGCGAAGTCGAAGAACTCCTTGCGCTCTTCGAGACGCGCGAGGACGGGGTCGCCCTCCATGACGCGCCGGGGTTCGTTGTTTCCGATCGCGGCCTTCTCGAAGAGGTCGATGCTGGTCCGGCGCTTGTACATCAGGCGGTCGATCCAGCTTTCGAGCAGGTCGGGGAGGCCGAGCAGGCGCAGCGTGCTTCCGGAGGGCGCGGTGTCGAAGACGACCCGATCGTACGACTCCGAGTTGCGCATCACGTCGACGAACCGATCGAACAGGGCCGACTCGTAGGCGCCAGGCGTACCGTGGGCCATCTCGAGCTGGCGGTTGATCTCGTTGACCATCGCCGCCGAAACCTGTTCGGAGAGGTCCTGGCGGATTTCGTCTAAGTGGCGCGTGACCTCGTCCTCGGGATCGAGTTGCATCGCGTCGAGCCGATCGATTCCCGCGACCGGCTCGGGGGTGTCGTCGAACGGTTGATCGAACACGTCGGTGACGGAGTGGGCGGGGTCGGTCGAGACGACGAGCGTCCGGTGACCGTCGCGGGCGCAGCGGAGTCCGTAGGCACACGAGACGGTGGTCTTGCCGACGCCGCCCTTGCCGCCGAAGAAGACGAAGGGTTCCATGTCAGAAGTGGTACTGCTGACCCTTTCGTTCGAGGTAGGTGCCGCGATCCCACAGTCGCCGCTCCCAGGCCTCGAACTCGTCTTCGAGGTACGGCAGCAGTTCGGCCGTGTAGTACGACACGGGCGAGGGGATTCCGAACGCGTCCGGGAAACACGCGAGCAGGAACGCGTCCTCGGCGTCCTCGGCTTCCTTTTCGATCTTCTCGTAGGCCGGATGCGAGATCATGCCGTGATAGAGCCCCCTGAGCCACTCCGAAAGCGTTCGGCGGAACGCCTCGATCCGATCGGCCAGTTCCATGGCCGTATGTTCGGTTCAAACGGGTAAAAGCTGTCGAGGGGACCGATGCGACGACCGGCTCGCCCCGTCGCCGTTCCCCGTCGAGGGTCGCTTTCAAGGGCACTCGATTCCAGTATCGCACATGAACGCCGACGGGACCATCCCGGTGACCATCCTCTCCGGAAGCCTGGGCGCCGGCAAGACGACGCTGCTCAACCACCTGCTCTCGAACGCCGGCGATCGAACCCTCGCCGTCCTCGTCAACGACATGGGCGAGGTGAACGTCGACGCGGAACTCGTCGCCGAGGGCTCCGAACTGGAACTCGACGACGGCGTCGCGGAGCTCTCGAACGGCTGCATCTGCTGTGAACTGCAGGACGACCTCGAAACGGCCGTGGTCAGGCTGGCTCGCGATCGGGCGTTCGACCACCTCGTCGTCGAGTCCTCGGGCATCTCCGAGCCCGCGCCCGTCGCGCGGCTGTTCACGACGAAATCCCGCGTCGCCGCCCGGTACGATGTCGACACGCTCGTGACCGTCCTCGACACGCCCGCGTTCCTGGAGTCCTTCGCCGGCGAGGAGATCCCGGAACGGCGCGGCGACGAGGCCGATCGGCCCCTCTCCGACCTGCTCGTCGAACAGGTCGAGGTGTCGAACGTCGTCCTGCTCAACAAGGCGGACCTGTGCAGCGAAGCCCAACTCGCGGAGGCCGAAGAACTTGTCCGGGCGCTCCAGCCCGACGCCGAGACCGTCCGGACGGAGTTCTCGGCGATCGACCCCGATCGACTGCTCGGCCGCGATCGGTTCGACGCCGACCGACTCGCCGACCTGCCGGGGTGGAAACGCGCGCTGGAGGAGGATAACGGCCACGGTCACGCCGATACGGGCGGGCGCGGAGACGGCGATCACGGCCACCGCGATCGCCATGACCACGACGACCACGATCACGACGAGCACGACCACCGCCATCCCGACGAAGTCTACGGCGTCACCTCGTTCGTCTTCCGCCGCCGGCGGCCGTTCCACCCCGATCGGTTCGCGTCGTTTCTCCGCGATCTCCCGTCCGAAATCGTCCGCGCCAAGGGAACCGCGTGGCTCGCGGGTAACGAAATGCGCGTCGCGATCGCGCAGGCCGGGCCGTCCATCAGAGCCGCCGCGAAGGGGCCGTGGATCGCGAGCCTGCCCGAGATCGAACGCGACATGTACCGGTCGAACCGGCCGAACCTCGAGTGGAACGACGAGCACGGCGATCGGCTGACCGAACTCGTCTTCATCGGGACGGAGTACGACGAATCGGCGCTCCGAGAGCGCCTCCGAGAGGCGCTCGTGACGGACGAGGAGTGGTCCGGCGACGGAGACGCCGGCTCGAGCGACGGACCGTTCCCCGACGAGCAGGGCGACGAGACGGTCGTTCGCGGGCCGTGAGTTCGAGCGATCGGGCGCGAGGGGACGATCGATCGTCGGGGATGTCACCGGCGGGGATGCCGCGACGCGAGCCGATCGCTACCGCACCAACAGCGGGACCGCGAGGCCGACGCTGATCGCCGCGAGGACGAGCATGAGGTGGAACAGCCGTTCGGCGCGCACGCCCGCCGGGACGACCGCGAGCTCCGAGCGCGCGGTCCACACCTGTCGGTAGTAGGCGACGACGGCGGCGAGAAGGGAGAGGCCGAGAGACGCGCCGATCGAGACGTCGAGAGGGGCGCCCAGCGCCTGCGCGTACAGCGGTCCGAACGAGAGCAGCAGCATGACCGTCAGTCCGGAGACGACGACGAAGGGAACGGGGTCGACGGGGGATCCGTGGCGGTTACGAGGCCGCATAAAGATCGTATCGCGGCGAGCGGCAAAGAGCTAAGTGTTGCACGGACAGTGTGTCCGCCATGAGCGAGGGTGACCGTCCGAGCGAGCAGGATCCGGAGACCGGCGGATTCGAAGCGGGCGTCTCCTCCTCGACGGGTGATCCTCGCGTCATCCTCGCGATGAACGCCGTCCTGTCGACGCTGTTCGGCTGGACGATCGTCTGGGGCCTGTCCTTTCTGGGCGTCGTCGAGTTCGGATGGATAAACGTCGCCACGGCGGCGGTACTCCTGTTTACGGTGACCTACGCCGTGACCATGACCTGATCGACGGGGCGTCGAGTCGCGGTCCGGCCGATCACGGGAGACGCGGCCTCCCCGAACCGGCGGTCCGAACCCCCGATAGCCGGCGCCTACCGGCCGTAGACGAACCGGTTCACCAGCGCGTCGAGCCGCGCCGTCGCTCGACCGGCCCAGGCACTCGGCGACAGCCGTCGGAGCGTCTCGTCGTCGACCTCGATCGCGACCCGTTCGACGGCGGCGCGATCGTCGGGTTCGTCGTCGGACCGCGCGACGTCGACGACCGACGACATCGAACAGCGGCCGCAGGATTCGGTGTTCTTCCCACCCATGAGAGTCGTTCGCACGACACTTCGGCCACCAGCGGCTAAAACGTGTCGCCTCGACGTTCGTCGCCGCTCGGATCGGCCGTCGCGGATCGAACCCGAGGCGACACAATCCTGCGCGATCGCTGCTCCTGAACGGAGCCGCACGTAACTCGCACCACTCTCGGATGCGTCACGATCCGGGATCGCGCGTCGGTCGAGACTCCCGTCGATCGCCCGTGCTCGCACGTCCTGCGAGGAGGACGACCGGCGGGTGAAGTCCGACGGCTTCGCCCACCGACGCCTATTTGCCGTCCCGGCCGGTTATCGGGTGATATGGGATACCGACTCATCGATCCGGACGAGATCGAACCGGCGCCGGATCGGCCCAGCGAGTGTCGAAAACTCGCCGGCGCCGCGGGTCTCGAGAGCATGGCGATCAACCGGTTCCGGGCCGAACCGGGCGAGGACCTCCCGCTCGCCTACCACTACCACGATACCCAGCAGGAGGCGTTCTACGTCCTCTCCGGGACGCTGGCCGTCGAGACGCCGGCCGAAACATACGAGGTGCCCGCCGAGCGCCTGTTCGTCGTCGACCCCGAGCACCCCCAACGCGCGTACAACCCCGAAGACGCCGGCGAGGCGGTGACGGTGTTGGCGATCGGTGCCCCGCCCGCCGCCGACGACGCCCACGTCTACGAGCCGGAGGAATGAGCGGACGCGAAGCGCCGAAACCCGAGGACCTGCCCGCCGAGATCCGCGAGGCGGTCCCCGACTGGGAGGACGAGTACCTCGATCGGGTCTCCGACCGGCTGATGTACAGCTACGACCTCGAGAAGGACTATCGGCTCGACGGGGAGCGGTGGGACCTCTACGGCGAGATGCGCGTGACCACCCAGAAACAGTTCTTCCATCCGGCGCTCTCCTACGCCGACCACGAGGCCGAGGAGTATCTCTTCGCCCGCCGGGAGCCGCGGCCGACCGTCGCGGAACTCGATCGCCTCGTCGCCCTGGGTCACGAGGTCGCCGACGAGCGGATCGTCGCCGACGAGGAGCACTTCGGTACGGACGTCAGCTTCGTGCTCGTCGCCGACGAGCTCCCCGACGACGTCCGCGAGTACGTCTCCGGATTCCGCGATCGGACGCTGCTGAAGTTCGGCTACTACGGCCACTACGACGTGAACCTCGTGATCGTCGTTCCCGACGCCGAGGACCACGTCGCCAGCGAAGTCGCGGACGTCGTCGAGGCCTTCACCCTCTGGGACGACGTAAGCAAATCCGAGGAGGGCGTCCTCTCGCGGTTCGCGAAGCGGTTCTGGCGATAACGATCGACCCGTTCTGCGGCTCGGACGGCGCGGTTTCGGTGTCGAAAGTCGTCACCGAGGGGTGTGAGACGGTCGCTATCGCCACGAAAAACGGAAAATCGATTCGGACGGACCGCGTCAGTCGTCGCCCGGCTCGGCCGCGGGCGTTTCGGGTCCGCGACGGACTTCGCGGATGTTGTTGTAGCCCAGTCTGACGAGCGCGAGTGCCAGCCCGATCAGGACGAGCCCGATGATCATCTGTACGATCGCGGAGATGATCGCTTCGGTCGTCTCCGCGCCGCCGTTCAGCAGGTTGACGTAGAGGTTCTCGTAGAACACCAGCCACGACAGCCCGAGCACGGTGATCGTCACCATCAGCGCCATCGGGACGCCGGTCGAGATGAGCTGCTTGCTGTCGTCCCAGTTGGCCAGCCAGACGGTCGCGGTCAGCAGCGCGAGCGCGGCGAGCAGCTGGTTCGCGCCGCCGAACAGCTGCCAGAGGACGACCCACTGGCCGGAGACGACCAGCAGGTACGCCGGTACGGCCTGCACGATCGGGTTCGTGTAGCGACCGCGGGCGATCGAGCCGATATCGGCGTTCAGCCCCGTGTCGGTCCGCCCGGCGGGCGTGCCGACGATCTCCTCCATCATGTAGCGGCCGAGGCGGACGGCCGTGTCGGTCGAGGTCAGCAGGAAGCTACAGAGGACCAGCGCCATGAACACGGCGCCGACCGTCTGCGGGATGCCGAAACTGGTGAGGATGACGCCGCCGCCCGAGGCGAAGTTCGGCAACGCGGCGCCGATACCGCCGGCCACGTCGGGGGCGCCCCACACCGCGAGCGTCGAGAGCGCGACCGCGGCGAGCAGCCCTTCGCCGAGCATGCCGCCGTAGCCGATCAGACGGGCGTCGCTCTCGTTGTTGAGCTGCTTGGCGGTCGTCCCCGAGGAGACCAGCGAGTGGAACCCGCTGATCGTCCCGCACGCGATCGTGATGAAAAGCAGCGGGAACAACGGCGCGTAATCGGCCGCCCCGACGCCCCAGAACCCCTCGAAGGCGCCGAGGCTCTCGTCGATGACGAGCGGCTGCGAGGAGGTTTCGAAAAACGTTCCGACGATGATCGCGAGGACCGCCCCGCCGACGCCGGCGTACAGCAGGAATGACGAGAGGTAGTCGCGCGGCTGCAACAGGACCCACACCGGCAGCGCGCTCGCGATCGCGGCGTACACCAGGACGACGGGGATCCACGCCGCGGTATTTCCGCCGCCGAGCCCTTCGAGCTGGGCCGCACCCGGGACCCAGTCGCCGGCGCCGCCGAGCAGGACGATCGTTCCGGACGGGTAGTCGCCGGCGAACAGGGCGACCGGGTACTCGATGCCAACCCGGACGGCGGCGAACACGCCCACGACGAACACCACCGTTCCCAGGATGAACGGCCCGTTGAACTGGTACAGGTACACCCCGAACGCCAGCGCCAGCAGAATGTAGATGAACGACGCCGTCGCCACCTGCGGGAAGGCGTGGAACACGATCGCGACGACGAGCGCGAACACCGCGACGACCAGCACGATCGTCAGGAACGCGAACCACAGCAGCATGTTCTTCCCCTGCTCGCCGACGTACTCGCCGATCATGTACCCGATCGACTTCCCCTCGTGGCGCAGGCTGCCCGACAACGAGATGAAGTCGTGGACCGCTCCCATCAGCGGGTTCCCGATCGCGATCCACAGCAAGGCGGGAACCCATCCCCAGATGGCGCCGGCCGTGATCGGGCCGACGATCGGTGCTCCGCCCGCGATACTCGAATAGTGATGCCCCAACAGCACCGGTTTCTTGGACGGGACGTACTCCTGCCCGTCCTCGTACTTGTGCGCCGGCGTCTCCCGATCCGGATCGAGATCGACGAACTGGGCGAGGTACCGCGAGTACCCCACGTACCCCGCGGTGAACGTTACGAGCACCGCCGCCACGATCCATATCACCTGTGTCATGCTAGATCTACTCGAACCAACTGTGTGCGAGAACCTTAATAGTTAATTATTTTTCACGGATTTGTACTTCGTATATTTTGGAGGCAACGCTCTCGCTTCACGAATATAAGAATTATCCGCGTCGGATACTGTACATCAAAGGGAACTCCCCGACCGGACGATGATGGGGCCGATCGAGCGGTCCGATCGCGCACGGAGCGGTCGCCGGTCGAAGACGCAGCGCCCGCGACCTGGTTGCGGAGTCAGTTCGAAACGGACGGCGGCACCGACCCGGATACCGGGAGTCGTTCAGCCGGCGATCGCCTTCCAGCTCCAGCCGGCCAGCGCGACCCAGACGAGAACGAGAACGCCGAACGCGGCCCACTGCCCGGTCTGGGTGTCCGCGATCGGTCCGAACACGTCCACGAGGCCGGTCGCCTGCATCGCCCCGATCACGAGCAGCCACAGCCCGAGTATCGAAACGACGGCGACCCCGATCCAGTTTCGGATGATCCACTGGTCTTCCTCCTTGGCCTCCCGTTTGGTGTTGGTGGGCTTTTCCGTCGGCTCGCGATCGGGCTCGGACATACGTGGTGGTTACAGCGTTGCGGGGGAAACGGTTCCACCTGCAGGTTCCGGGCCGTCGCGGACGACCGTCCGTCTTCGAAAACGGCGCCGAGAAGCGACGAAAGCGGCGCCGCCAGCAACGACGGCGGCGTCCGGATCAGTCGAGAACGGCCGCCAGCGCGTCCATCGTCCGATCGACTCGGTCGAGCCGAGCGTTGTGGCCCATGTGTCCGATCCGGAGGATATCGTCCTCGAGGTCGCCGAGGCCGGTCGCGAGGACGATGCCGCGATCCTCGCGCATCGCTCGCTGCAACTCGCCGGCCCGGCCCTCGACCCACAGCGCGGTCACGGTCGGCGAGACGTCGGCGTCGGCGGTCGGGTACGTCTCCAGGCCGAGGTCGGCGGCCCGCTCGCGACACCGCGTCGCGGCCGCCTCGTGCCGATCGAAGGCGGCTTCGACCCCCTCGTCGAGGAGGAGATCGGCGGCGGCGTCGAGGCCGTACAGGTTCGCGGTGAGGTGGGTGTACGGGAACCACTCGTCCTCGGCCGCCGTTCGCCACGGTTCGAGGTCGGCGTAGTAGGTCCGGTTCTCGACCGATTCGATGCGATCCCAGGCCCGGTCGCTGATCGCGCAGGTCGTCAGCCCCGGCGGCGCGCTGAAACACTTCTGGCTCGCGCCGAGACAGACGTCGATCTTCCCGGTCGGGACGGGCGTCCCGCCGAGCGAAGAGACGGCGTCGACGACGGTGACGATTCCGCGCTCGTCGAGCGCGTCGAGGATCGGATCGAGGTCGTTCAGTGTCCCCGTCGGCGTCTCGCAGTGGACCATCGTCGCGACGTCGAACTCCTCGGCCGCCCCGTCGAGCCGTTCCTCGACGGTCTCCCGATCGAGCGTCTGATCCCAGGGGACGTCGCAGACGACGGCCTCGCCGCCGTACGCTTCGACGAAGTCGGCGAATCCGTCGCCGTACAGCCCGTTCGAGAGACACAGCACCCGATCGCCGGGCTCGACCAGCGAGGCGACGGCGGCCTCGAGGCCGAGGATGCCCTCGCCGCCGAGGACGACGACGTCGCGGCCCCACTCTCCCTCGGTTCCCGATCGGAAAATCGCCTCGAGTTTGTCCGTCAGCTCCCGGTAGAACGCGAAGAACTCGGGTTCGACGTCGGGATTCGGCGTCGGTTCGGCCATCCGCCGCCGGACCGCCTCGGGAACCTCGGTCGGCCCCGGCGTCATGCGCAGTTTGTCCGCGGGTGATGCGCTCATAGACTGATCGGGAACTCGCTGGGTGATAAACCCCGGGTCCCGGCGGCGTTTCGCGGCGCGCGCGATCGTCCTTCCGCGACGCGGTCGACGTCGCCCGGTGCGACGCGATCACCCGCCCGGCGCTACCGCATGGTGTCCGGAATTCGATCGATCACGTCGGTCGCGAGCACGCCGGGGCCGTACTCGGCCGTGGCGAGTTCGCCGGTCTTGCCGAGGATCCAGGCGCCGAGTTCGGCGGCCTCCCGGCGAGCCATCCCCTGGCCGAGCAGCGAGGCGACGATGCCGACCATCGTGTCGCCGGTCCCCGCGACGGTGAGCGCCGACGTGCCCGTCTCGTTTTCGATCTGCTCGCCGTCGGCGACGATCTCGTCCACGTCGCCGGTCAGCGCGACGACCGCACTCGTTTCTTTCGAGAACTCCGAGAGCGATCCGTACGACTCCCGAATCGGATCCACTTCGGTGTCGCTCGGCGTGAGCACTGCGTTCGAGAGGTCGGCGTCCAGCCCGGGTTCGACCGCGAGCGCGTCGACGACCGTCGGGACGTCGACGGTGTCGATCGCCTCTGTCATGGCGTCGGGATCCGCGTCGACGAGGCCGGGTCCGATCACGAGCGCGTCGGCCCAGTCGCTCAGTTCGCGGGTGCCCTCGACGGCGCTCCTCTCGAACCGGTCGCCCGCGTAGCGATCGACCAGCAGGTTCGGCTCGTGGCCCGCGACGATCGCGTAGATCGGGTCGGCGACGAACGCCCGCACGTGATCCGATCCCGTTCGAAGCGCCGCTCGCCCGACGAGCGCGGGCTGGTTCGGGTACTCGATCGCGCCGGCGACGATGCCGACGCGGCCGTTGTCGTTGCCGCCCTCGGAGACGTTCGAGAGCGTCCGTTGGAGGCGTGCCATATCTTCCTTCGAGATCGCTCGACGGGTAGCCGTTCGGCACGCGAAAGCCGGTATCCACTACGGTTCGGACCGGCCACCCTGCGATAGCGAGACTCGATGGCCGACGTGAGCTGATCCGTTTTTTCGTTCGAATTCACCGCACGAAACCGGTTGACAATACCACGAGAATCAGAGGTTTTTCCGCGACAGCGACCGCCCCCTAGCCCGACGTGTGCCAGGTCAAGTCATAGTAGGTGGGCGTCGTACCGGGACCCATGTTCCACGATCGAACCGACGCCGGCGAACGGCTCGCAGCGGAGCTCGATCGCCGCGGTCTCGACGCCGATATCGTCCTCGGCATTCCGCGCGGGGCGTTGCCCGTCGCCAGACCGGTCGCGGACGCGCTCGACGCCGATCTGGACGTGGTCGTCGCGCGAAAGCTGGGCGCCCCGGGGAACCCGGAGCTGGCGATCGGCGCGGTCGCGAGTTCGGGCAGCGTCTGGTACAACGACGACCTCATCGATCGGCTGGGCGTCGACGAGGAGTACCTCGAGAGCGTTCGTCGGGAGGAGGCCGAGAACGCGAAGGCGAAGGCCGATCGCTACCGCGATCGCCCCGGATTGCCGGCCCTCGAGGGGAAGCACGTGGTCGTCGTCGACGACGGCGTGGCGACGGGCGCGACCGCGAGGGCCTGCCTGCGACAGGTCCGGGACGCGAACGCCGCGTCCGTTGCGCTCGCGGTGCCCGTCGGCTCGCCCCGATCGGTCGACGACCTCGAGCGCGAGGCCGACGACGTGATCGCGCTCGAGGCGCCCCGGAACTTCCAGGCCGTCGGGCAGTTCTACCGAGATTTCGGGCAAGTCACCGACGAGGAAGCGATCGAGTACCTCGAGGAGTAGCGATCGGACGGAGCCGCGGGTCGGGGTCGCAAGACTTCGATGCGGCCCCGGATCTGACGCCGCGAGGCCGCGTTAGGGCCAGAGGCCGCGCATCTCGTGGGCCTCCGTGATCCGCGAGAGGGCGACAGCGTACGCGGCGTCCCGCCAGGGCACGTCGCGACGTTCGACTTCTTCTCGCACGCCGTTCCAGGCCGCCACCATCTCGGTCTCGAGTTCCTCCTGAACCCGTTCGAGGCTCCACTTGCGGCGGTTGATGTCCTGGAGCCACTCGAAGTAACTGACCGTGACCCCACCCGCGTTCGCGAGGATGTCGGGGATCACCGGCACGCCGCGCTTGGCGAGGATCGCGTCGCCGCCGAACGTAGTCGGGCCGTTAGCCCCCTCGACGACGACGTCCGCCCGAACCGCGTCGGCGTTCTCCTCGGTGATGACGTTTCCGACGGCCGCCGGGACGAGCACGTCGACGTCGAGTTCGAGCAGGTCGTCGTTCGAGAGACGGGTTCCCCGCGTCACGCCGGTGACGGCCTCGGGCTCCTCGTCGTGGGAGGGGATCGCGGCCACGTCGATGCCGTCGGGATCGTACACCGCGCCGTTGACGTCGCTGACGGCGACGACGGACGCGCCCCACTCGTCCAGGAGTCGAGCAGCGTTCGCGCCGACGCTGCCGAAGCCCTGGACGGCGACGGTCGTCTCCTCGATCGGGTGGTCGTAGTAGTCCAGGGTCTCGCGGGTGACGATCGCGACGCTGCGGCCGGGGGCTTCCTCGCGACCGTAACTGCCGCCGACCGAGGGCGGCTTGCCGGTGACGACGCCGGGGGTGGTTTCGCCCTCCTGCATGCTGTAGGCGTCCATCAACCACGCCATCGTCTCCGGGTCGGTCCCCATGTCGGGCGCCGGAATGTCCGCGTTCGGCCCGATCACCTCGCGGATCTCCTGGGTGAACCGACGCGTGAGCCGCTCGCGCTCGTCGTCGCTCAGTGACTTGGGGTCGACGATGATCCCGCCTTTCGCGCCGCCGAAGGGGAGGTCCATGACGGCGCACTTCCAGGTCATCCACATTGCCAGTCCGACGCACTCGTCGCGGGTCACGTCGGGGTGGTACCGGAGTCCGCCCTTGTACGGCCCGCGAACACTGTCGTGCTGGGCGCGGTATCCGGTGAAGACGTCGACCGATCCGTCGTCGCGCTCGAGCGGGACGGTTACCTCGTGGACCTTCTTCGGACGCTTGAGCCGTTCGAGGATGGTCTCGTCGATGTCGAGCCGCTGGGCGGCCCGATCGAGCTGTCGACGAGCGGTTTCGAGCGCCGGCTCCGGTTCGCCGTCGGAGCACCGCGGCTCGGAAGTCGATGTCGAACGGTGGTGCGACGCCATCGTTACTCGATCGGCGTCCGTCGATTACGCATGTCAGAGCCGCAGTCCGGACACGTGCCCGGCGCCGACGCTCTGACGGTCGTTCCACAATCGAAACACTCGTAGGTCGAGTCCTCTTCGGGATCGAATTTGACGTCTTTCATGGTTGTGCGACGATAGGTGTCGCATTGCGGCGGTCGTCGCGTTAGTATTCTATAAGGGATATTAGGATGAGTGTGATTATTGGATACTGAACGTCACTCTAACCAGGGGGTTCACTATTCAACCGGTTTCGAGAGGTTTGCCGGAAGTCCGAGCTCCTCGAAGAGGACGTCGAAGAGCTTCCGCTGAACAGTCCGGGTGTGACGGTAGAACGCGGCCGGCGAGATGCCGAGCGTCTCCGCGACGTCCTCGCCGGACTTCGCCCGCGGCGATTCGAAGTATCCGCCGTAATAGGCCACCTGGACGACCTCGAGCTGTCGGTCGGTCACCCGATCGAGCAGCGTCGATCGGAGGTCGTGTGCGGACGCTCGATCGACGCTGCGTTTCGACCGCAACTCGACCCGCGAAAAGGCGTTGGACACGACGTTCGCGCTGCTGCGTTCGTCGACGGTGCTGGGGACGTCGACGACGATGCGCGTCCGGTCCGGCGTCGCCTCGACGCTGCGCAACACGGCGCCGTGATCCGCGAGCCGGAGCGCGAGAAACGGCCGGGAGAGGTCGAGGAGGAGGGCGCCGCCGTCGGCCGATTCGTCGTCGCCGTTGACGGTGATCACCCGTACGTCCTCGACGGCGACGAGTTCCGCGGCGGCGGACGCGACGATCGACGGAGGCGTCCCGTCGACGGTTACGAATACGGACGCGCCGTCCTCTCGCTGCCGGACGCCGCCGTCGAACGAGAGCCTGGCATCGACCTCGCGCGCGAGTCGGGCAAAGACGAACCCGTCGTCAGCCACGTCGAACTCGAGGCGCGTCCGGGAGTCGGTCAGGAGGGCGTGTTTGCGCTCGCACGCCGCGATCGCGGAGGCGATCGTCTCGCCGAGTTCCGCGAGGACGGCGCACATCGTCTCGTCGAACGCGTCGGGCCGATCGGCGTAGACCGTCAGGACGCCGTAGGTAAACTCGTCGTACGCGAGGGGGACGCTCACGATCGACTGGTAATCCCGCGCGAGCGCCGCCTCGCGCCACGGCTCCTCGTGGAGTCGATCGACCACGTTCGAGACGACCGTGACCTCGCGGTCGATCGCGGTCGCGACCGACGGCTCGCCGCCGGCCGCGTCACCGTCCGCGAGCGCGAGCGAGACGGCGTCGAGGTAGTCCTGTCCCCGTTCCGTTCCGCTGTGGGCGCTCGACTCGAGGCGATCGGCCGCGGTATCGAGCGCGCCGATCCAGGCGAACGAGAACCGATCGGCCGACGTGAGCCGCTCGCAGACGGCCGTCTCGATCTCCTCGCGGGTTTCGGCGCCGACCAGCGCCTGGTCGATCTCGCGGATGATCTCGTTCATCCGGTCCAGGCGGCTCAGCTGGCGGTTCTGTCGCTTGAGTTCCCGATCGCGTTCGCGCAGCGTCCGCTCGCGGGCGACCCGGTCGAGCGCCGCCTCCGCCGTCGCCGCGAGCAGGTCCGTCACCTCTCGCGTCACCTCGTCGAAGGCGTCGATCTCGGGCGAGCCGGCGACGAAGACCCCGTGATCGCCGAGCGGGACGAACCCAGCGCTTCGCACGTCCGTCGTCGGATCCGACAGCGCCGGCGCGTCGCGAACGTCGCCGAAGAACCGGTGTCCTCCCTCGACGAAGACCCGGCCGGCGATCGTCTCCGCGTTGGCCCGTCTGGACGACAGCGGGCCGTGCAACCGGTCCATCGCCGTCGAGGCGGCGGCCGGCCGCAACACGTTCTCGTCGGTGTCGAAGAGGAACGCGGCGCTGGCCGGGACGTCGAGCACGTCCGTGGTATCCTCGACGATCCGATCGGCGATCTCACGGTCGGTCTCGGCGTAGAGCAGTTCGCGAGCGGTCCGGTGCAACGCGGTCAGCGCCTCCTCGCGGCGCTTTCGCTTCGTGATATCGCGACAGCTGTAGAGGAGCGTCCCGCCCTGGATCGAGACCTCGCGGACGTTGACCAGGAGCGTGTGCTCCCGGCCCGCCTTGTCGGTCGCCGTGCACTCGATGTTGGTGAGCACGCCCGCCGCGGCGAGGCGCTCGCGATCGAACAGGTCCGACGCGAGCAACTCGTCGATCGTCCCCATCTCGCGGATCTCGTCGTCGGTGTAGCCGAAGATGAAGTGGACGTTCGGACAGACGTAGGTGAACTCGCCCTCGTCGTTCGTGATGAGGACGGTGTCGGTCATGTTGTTCAGCGTCACCCGGTGGAGTTCCTCGGATTCGCGGAGTTCCGCCTCGAGGCGGACCCGTTCGGTGACGTCGGTGGCCTGCGCCAGCAGCGACACGATCGCGCCCGATCCGTCTCGAACCGGACGGATCGTCACTTCGAAGGCACGCGGGTCTTCTTCTTCGCCGGATCCGGCGTGGGTCAGTTCCCGGTGAGCGACCGTCCCGTCGGCCGCGCACTCGACCGCGCTCCGGATCGCCGATCGCCCGTCTCTGCTCTCGGGACCGTCCCACCACGGCACGGCCCAGAACCGTCGCCCCTGAACGTCGTCGTCGGTGGCGTCGATCGCCTCGAGCGCGCTCTCGCTGGCCCGGCGAACCCGCCCGTCGGGCTCGAGCACCCACGAGTACGTCTCCGGGTCCGCGAAGATCGCCTCGAGCTGGCGGGCCCGTGCCCTCCGCCGCCGGCGATCGCGACCGCGATCCAGCGCCCGATCGACGGCGGCCGCGAGCGCTTCGAGCCCCTCGTCGCGGGGGACGTACTCGGTGACGTTCGCGGCGACCGCGTCGCTCGCGAGCGACTCGCTCCCGTCGGCTGGCGAGAGCACAACAGGGAGGTCCGGATCGCGCTCGCGGACCGAGTCGAGCACCTCCAGTCCGGTTCCGTCCGGCAATTCGTGTGCGGTCACGAGGCAGTCGATCGATCGCCTGTCGACCGTCTCGATCGCCGCGGCCGCCGTCGGGACGGCGTCGATCGCGTCCGCGGCGTCGGCTTCGAAAGCGCGCTCGCCGTCCCTTCCGAGTCCGACGACGAGGAGCCGGGTCCCGTCGCGGGTCCGTGCGGAAACCATTCGACGTACCTACAGAATGATCCGGATAGAATGCATCGGTTTGCGCCCGCCCGCAATCGAATACCGACAGCCGTTCCCCGTTCGACGCTGTAGGACCCCGTATGCGCGTCGCCGTCACGGTCGACGATCGGGAACCCGCCGGCGTCGCCGCGGCCGTTCGGGCGCATCCCGACGTGTCGGGGGTCGCCGTCGATCGGCTCTCGGCCGGCGACCTCGCCGTCGACGCCGTCGGGATCGAGCGCAAGACGCTTCGGGACTTCGTCAACGGAGTGATGGCCCGGTCCGGCCCCGACCTCTACGATCAGGCCGCCCGACTCGGCGAGGCCTACGACCACGCCTACGTCCTCGTCGAAGGGGACTTCGACGACCTCGAGGCACTGAACACGGGGGTCGATCCGGCGGCGATCCGCGGTTCGATGGCCTCGATCACGGCGCGGCTCTCGATTCCGGTGATCCCCTGTACCGATCGCGCGCGCCTGGTCGACTACGCGATCCGCCTGGCTCGAAAACACGTTGAGGAGCCGTCGGCACGCCGCCTTCCCGTCGGCGCGGTTCCGAGCAAGCGGGAACCGACGACGAAGCGGATGTACGGCTGCATCGACGGAATCGGCCCCGAACTCGCCGCGGCGCTGTACGAGGCGTACCCGACGATCGAGGCCCTGCTCGAGGCGACCCCCGAGGACCTGACGGCGATCGACGGGATCGGCGAGACGCGGGCGCGGACGGTCTACGACGCGGTTCGAACCGCCGGGGCGGAGCGCTGACGGTTCCGGCGATCGCCGACGACCTCGCGTCAGTCGTCCGCCAGCACCGTTCGCATCGGAACCCACTGCGCTTCGGGTTCGACCCGGTCGGCGAGGACGGCGTTCAGGACGGCGCCCAGCAGCAGGCAAAGGCCGCCGAGGTAGACCCACGTGAGGATCAGTAGGATCGCGCCGGCGATCCCGAACAGCGCGACGCTCTCGGAGGTCGCGACGTAGATTCGGAACCCGATCGCCAGCGCGGTCCACGAGAGCGCGGCGAACGCCGTCCCGGGGAGCACCTCCCGGATCGAGACGTCGGACTGGGGAAAGAGGTAGTACATCGGGAGGAACAGTCCGCACAGGAGCGCCGCGAGGAGCAGGCTGCTGGCCGCGGCGGCCGGCACGCCGCTGCTGAGGACCGAGAGGCTCACGCCGACGATGCCGACCAGCGCGACGCCGACCGCGAGCGTCGTCGCGACGAGCGCGGCGTTGAGAACGGTCACGATCGTGACCGTCACGGCGTTGGTAACGTAGGATTGCTCCTCTCTGGCGCCGTAGACGTCGGTGAAGGCGCTGTTGACCGCCTGAAACAGACGAATCGCGCTCCACAGCAAGATGAGGAGTGCCAGGACGGCCGCCCGAATCAAGGCGGCGCTCCCGTCGCCAGTCATCCCCTCTAGCCCGTCGTCCGTCGCCGCGCCCTCGAATCCCGTCGCCGACTCGATCGCTCGGACGAGAGGGTCGAACGCGTCGACGAGCGCGGCGCCGACGAGCAGCAGGATGACGATCGGAACGAGCGTGTTGAACGCGTGGTAGGCGAGGCCCGCGGACGTGACGCTGATCTGGCGTTCGCGGGCGACCGCCGTGACGTCTCGGACGAGCGTGACCAACCCGGGGTCGGCCATATCGGGGTGACGACGGCTCGGCGGAAATCGCTTCGGCCGGCAGTAGTACTCGATTTACCACGCCGCCGAAGTGGAGCGTGCCGGTCGACTCGCACTCACCCCCGCGTCGACGACTCGTCGTGGACGATCGACTGGACGTGGCCGACCACGCCGCTTTTCAGTTCGACTTGCGGTCCCTCGGGCTCGTCCCCGTAGATCGTCCCGATCTCGCCGATGATCGGCTCTCGATCCGTCGATTCGACGTCCTGGTCGCCCTGAACGATCTCGACGGTGAGTCCCTGGCGCAGTTCGTCGGCCGTCGGTCGGTCGTTGGACATGTCCGGTGGTGTGGCGCTGGCGTCGAAAAGGGTGCTGCCTGCAACCGCGTCGATCGCCGTCGCGGCGCGATCGCCGCCGCTCTCGCCGACGATCGCTGCCGATGCTGGCGGAGGAGTCGACCGGTACCGGCGCACGCGACTACCGTTGCGTGATCACGTCGGTGCTCTCGCAGTTGGGACACTGGGTCATCCGACCCAGTTTCGGCACGTCGATCCGCTGCCACTCGTCCGCCCCTCCCGGCGCTTCGAAACCGCAGTTTCGACAGCGCGAGCACCCGATCGTGGCTGATTCGCCTGCCATATCCGGTCTTATGCTATTGAGTCGCATATAAGTTCGTCCTCGACGCAGTCGGTGCAGCGGCCGACCGGCGCAGCGGGCGGCCGGTGCGGTCACTCGTCGGCCGCGGATCGCCCGATCGCGGTTACGCGTCGCTCATCGGTACTCGACCGCCGATCGGGCCGCGATCGGGCGTGACAGGGTTGCGCGTGACATCGGAACGGATCAGTTCGACCCGGGCGACGGCGGTCGGGGGCCGTCGGTCGACGGCCGCGTCCGGTCGGAGATCGCTTCCTCGCGGTGTCGCTTCTCCTCGTACGTGACAACCGGATCCACCGCCTCGCCGCGTTCGAGGGCGTCGAGACGGTCGAAGACGTCGATCGTTCGCTCGCCATCGCGACAGGGCGCGACGTGGACGAGTTCGTCGTCGACGAACTCCGCGAGCGCGATCGTCGGGAGCCGGCGAACGTCGCGTCGCTCGCCCGTGATCGCGGATTCGACGCGGCGCCGTCGGAAAAACGGCTGCAGACTGCGGCCGGTTCGGGCCGCCCACGATTCGAACGTCCGAACCCGGTCCTCGATCTTGCGCAGCTGGGGAATCCGTCGGACGTGCTCGGTCCGTTCGAACTCCGGCCCCCAGCCGTCGACCGTTACCGCGTCGATCGACGGGGCCGACTCGAGGGAGTCGAGCCGCTCGAGTGCGCGTTCGCGAGTCGGTCCCGCGGACGCAGGCGCGAACGACCGGATCCACAACTCCGCCGTCTTCGAACTGGATTGGTGTCCCGACACAGGTGATCTCCGTGGTGGTTGTCTACGAACGCCGTAAAAAGTGTTACGTGAATTATCATTTTCATCGGCGATCGGTTCGTGTCGACCGACCGAGGGCGGACCCGCAGCGATCGGGGAGACGACGCGCTTCGCCGGCGGAGAACGCACACATTCACGGTCGTCGGTCGCCAACCACCGCCGATGACAGTTTCGCGCACCGTCGAACTCGAGGGCCACATCATCGATTCGGGGACGATGGGCGAGTGTTTCGGGATCGTGATGGACATGGGCGGCGAGTTCGAGGTCGAGGAGTTCGAGGTCGGCCGCCACAAACACGCGGAGACGTACTGTCGGATGCGGGTGCTGGCCGACACCGAGGAAACCCTGCGGACGATCGTCCACGAACTCAACCAGCAGGGGGCGACCGTGGCCGATCCCCGCGACGCCACGCTCGAGGCCGCCCCGGAGGACCAGGTCGTGCCCGTCGATTTCTACTCGACGACGAACCACCCGACCTACGTCCGCGTCGAGGGCCGGTGGGTCGAAGTCGAGGACATCGAGATGGACTGCGCCCTGGTGGTCGAACCGAGCGGCGAGGGCGGGGACGATCCCCGCGTCTTCACGAAAGTCCTCAACGCCGTCGAGGAGGGCGATCTCGTCGTCACCGGCGAAACGGGCATTCGCGTCGAACCGCCGGAACGACCGCGCAACGGCAGCGGGTCGTTCGGCTTCATGCAGGGCGGCGTTTCGAGCGAACGCCCGTCGGCCTCGCTGATCGAGGAGATTGCCGACGAGATGCGCGAGGTTCGGAAGGGCGAGGGGACCGTGCTCGTCGTCTGCGGCCCGGCGATCGTCCACTCCGGCGGTCGCGACGCCCTCGCGGAGCTCGTCGGCGCGGGCTACGTCGACGCGCTGTCCGCCGGCAACGGGTTCGCCGTCCACGACCTGGAGCGGGACCTGTACGGCACGTCGCTCGGCGTCGACACCGAGTCGCTCGAACACCCGCGGAAGGGGCACAAACACCACATTTACACGATCAGCGAGATCGTCCGCGTCGGCGGCATCGCGGAGGCCGTCGAGGCGGGCATCGTCGACGAGGGGGTGATGTACGAGTGCGTCCGAAACGACGTTCCGTACGTCCTCGCGGGCTCGATCCGCGACGACGGCCCGCTTCCAGACACGATCACCGACGCGATCGAGGCCCAGAACGCGATCCGCGAACAAGCCCACGAGGCGGACCTCGTGCTCATGCTCTCGACGCTGTTGCACTCGGTCGCCGTCGGCAACTGTCTGCCGTCGACGACGAAGACCGTCTGCGTCGACATCAACCCCGCCACCGTCACCCAGTTGCTCGACCGGGGGAGCGCGCAGGCGATCGGGCTTGTCACCGACATTGGAACGTTCATCCCGATGCTGCGCGACGAACTGCTCGCGTAGCGGGGCCGCGATCGACTGCGGGCGGCGGAACTCGTTCGACGGCGAGAGAGTTACCCACACTAGTGAGGGGGAGGCCTTTTATATACAATTGTCGTAGCACCGACATCCCGCCGTCGACGGTGGTGAGGTCGAGAATGGAACAGGAACACATCGACGCAGGCAAGGCGATCCAGAAACGGACCGGGAGGACCTTCTACCTCGCGACCCGGTTCCTTCCGGAGCGGGTCCGCAACGCGACCCACGTCCTCTACGCGTTTTTTCGCATCGCGGACGAAATAGTCGACGACCCCGCCGGGCGCTCGCCTGCGGAGCAGCGGGCAGAGCTCGAGCGCCTCCGCGCCGAGGCATTCGGAGAGGCCGAGCCGAACGACCCCGTCCTCGACGCGTTCCAGGAACTCCGAGAGCGGTACGGCATCGCCGACGCGGAGGTCGACGCGTTCGTCGACGCGATGGCGGCCGACATCGACACGCACCGGTACGAAACCTACGACGAACTCGAGTCGTACATGCGCGGCTCGGCCGCGGCCGTCGGCGTGATGATGACCGCGATCATGGAACCGGCGGCGAAGGAGGCGGCGCTCCCCCACGCCGTTAAACTCGGCGAAGCCTTCCAGATGACGAACTTCCTGCGGGACGTCCGCGAGGACGTCGTCGATCGCGATCGGATCTACCTCCCCCGAGAGACGTTGCGCGCCCACGGCGTCCCGGACGACCAGATCGAGCGCCTCGAGTACTCGGAGTCGTTCGCAGCGGCGATGGCCGACGAACTCGGTCGGACCGAGGACCTCTACCGGGAGGGCGTCGCGGGAATCCGGTACCTACCCGAAGACTGTCAGCTTCCGGTTCTGCTCGCGGCCGTCCTCTACGCCGAACACCACTCGCTTATCCGCGACCGCGACTACGACGTGCTCTCCTCGGAGCCGTCGCTGTCGACGACGCGGAAACTCCGATGTCTCGTGAAAACCCGCTGGCGCTGGCACTGGAACCGCGACCCCGAGGCGGTGTTCCGACGCGTCTCCGCCGTTCCGACGGCCGACGATCTGGACCGCCACAGCCCCAGTCCGGGCGAGCGCGTGCCGACCCGGTAGCGCAGGCGTCGCGATCGGCCGCCGGTTCGATCTGCCTCACCTCCGGTCGACCCTCGGTGCTGTGACCCCTGCGGCTATGGCCCCCCGCGATATCGTGGACATCGGTTCCTCGACTCTGAGCGACAGTCACTGATGACGCGAAGTACGAACCACAGCGGCTGCTCGCTTCAATCGCCGTGGCCGAATAGCCGAGGGACGACTCAGTTCCGCCGCCCGGTTCCCGGAAGCGCCGCCGAGAGCAGATCGCGATCGTACCGATCCGTGCTGAACAGGGCGAGACAGAGCAGGCCGGCGACGCCAGCGGCGAGCCAGTTCCCGTACAGGACGTTGATCGTCCCCCACAGCAGGACGAAGCTCACCAGGTCGTCGAGGACGAACTCGCAGCTTCGAACGCGTTCGACCAGCGCCGTCCGATCGAACGTGAGGTCGATGAGGACGACGGCGACCGTTCCCGAGAGCAGCCAGCCGAAATAGTTCGAGAGGGGAACGCCGTAGTACCCGCCTGGCGGGACGTACGCCCAGAAGCCGATCGCGACGGCCGCGGGATCGAGGACGAGGTCGATCCCGACGACGGCGACGATCGCGCTCGCGAGGCGAACCGCGGGGTTGGCCGCCCGCTCTCGCAGCACGAGCAGCGTGAGCAGGTAGGCGTTCACCGCCAGCGGAACGAAAAACAGCGGCAGCGCCAGCGGCACCTCGCCGAACAGCATCGGACCCAGCTGGATCCCGTACTCGAACGCGCCGTAGGGCCAGCCCGTCCGCACGCCGACGACCTCGATCGCGTACGTGTAGACCGTCAGCGCGGCGAGCCAGCCCAGGACCCGCCGATCGATTCGCGGCAACAGGCCGACGATCAGCGGCGAGCGCATGACCAGCGTCCCGAACAGGATCACCAGCGGGTTGTAGGCGAGCGGCGCCGGCAGCAGGCTCTCGGCGCTCGCCACCAGCGATACCGCACCGACGATCGGGAACACCACGGCGATCGTGAACCGATTCTCGCGGACGAGCGCCTCCAGGTCCCGCTGAACGGCGGTTCGCGACCACTCGCGGGATCGTACGGTCGGTAGGTTATCCATAGACCAGCCTCCAGAGGCCGCCCATCGTCAGCGCCGCGCCGACGACCGCGTTGATCGCCGGGAACCACCAGTAGGCCCGATCGACGGCCACGTTCGCCGCCGCGATCGCCGCCACGAGAACGGGGTAGACGAGCATGAGCGCGCCCAGCCGGTAATCGAGCGCGCCGAAGGCGGCGGCGCTGGCGAGCCAGCACGCGCCGCAGTAGGCGTATGTCCGTCGCTCGCCGAGCACCGTCGCGGTCGTCCGGATTCCCGTCTCTCGATCGGGGTCGATGTCGGGGATCGCCGAGAACGTGTGCATCCCCATCGCCCACAGCCAGCCGCCCGCGATCGCGAGCGGCGGCGGCTGTGCGCCCGCCACGGCTGCGAAGGCCGCCGCGCCGGGCGTGATGTACAGCCCGTTCGAGACCGAATCGAGCGGCGGCCTCGTCTTGAATCGGACCGGCGGGGCGCTGTAGGCGGCGCCGAGGACGAGAAACGCCGCGAGCCAGGGCCACGCCGGCGCCGGGATGGCGGGAAGGACCAGCAGCGGCAGCAGTGCGCAGATTGCGACGGCGACGGGAACCGATCGCTGTCCCCGGTACCGGGCCTCTCGCTCCTCCTTCTTGGGGTTTGCCGCGTCGATCTCGCGGTCGAAGACGTCGTTGATCCCGTAGAGGAAGACGTTCGCCGGGAGGAGGAAGTACGCGAACAGGAGGATCGCCGCCGGCGCGAACAGGTCGCCGACGCTGTCGGCGGCGTACGCGACGCCGACGAGGACGGGTCCAGCCAGGTAGAGCCAGAATCGAGGCCGCGAGAGGGCCAGGAGGTATGAGAGCCGTTGGATCGGGCGCGATTCGCCCCTGCTCGCGGGCCGCGCTTCCGGCCCTGTCCCCGACTCCGATCCCGGTCCGGGGTCCGAACGCCCGTCGGAGCGCGACTCCGAGTTCTCGGTCATGGCGATCGCTCACCGGCGACCGATCGCCGGTTCGGGTTTCCCGTAGTCCTCGAGGACCTTCTCGGCGGTCAACTCGCCGCTGATGAGACACATCGGCACACCGATTCCGGGTGTCGTGTACGACCCCGTGAAGTAGAGTCCGTCGACCGCCTTCGATCGGTGGGGTGGCCGGAAGAGGGAGGTCTGCCGGAGCGTGTGCGCCATGCCGAGTGCGGTCCCCCGGAAGCTGTTGTACCGATCGGCGAAGTCCTCGATGCAGAACGTCTCCTCGACGACGATCCGATCGCGCAGATCGGTGCCGGTGTGTTCGGCGATATCCTTGAGGATCTGTTCCCGGTACTCGCGGCGCTGCTCGGGCGTGTCCTCGAGGCCGGGCGCGATCGGAACCAGAACGAACAGGTTGCTGTGGCCCTCGGGCGCCACCGAATCGTCGGTTTCGGAGGGGACACAGAGGTAGTAGGCCGGGTCGTCGGGCCACTGCGGATCTTCGAAGATCTGATCGAAGTGCTCCTCCCAGTCGGTCGGGAGGACGAGCGTGTGGTGTGCCAGATTCTCGACGTCGCCCTCGACGCCGAAGTAGAGCAGGAACGCGGAGGGGGCGTACGTTCGGGACTCCCAGTAGTCGGCGTCGTAGCCGCGGCGTTCGGGCGGCAGCAGCTCCTGTTCCGTGTGGGCGTAGTCGGCGTTGCTGACCACGAGATCCGACCGGAGCGGGCCGTCCGTCGTCTCGACGAGAAACGCCCCCTGGCGGCCCTTGATCGCGGTCGCCGGCCGATCCGTATTGTACTCGACGCCGAGTTCGCGGCCGAGATCGGCGATGCCGTCGATGACGCCGGCCAGTCCGTTCTCGGGGTACCAGACGCCGAGGTTGAAGTCGACGTGGCTCATCAGGTTGTACAGCGCCGGCGTGTTCGTCGGGGAGCCCCCGAGGAAGACCAGCGTATACTGCATTATCTGCTGCAACTTGGGGTGGTCGAAGTAATTCTCCACGTGTCCCTGCATCGACCCGAGCAACGAGAGACCGCGGGCCTGCCTCGCCACGTCCGGATCGAGGTAGTCCCGCAGTCGGGTCCGGTCCTCGTAGACGAAGTGCTGCATCCCGACCTCGTAGTTCTCCCGCGACTTCGCGAGATACCGCTCAAGGGCCTCGCCCGCGCCCGCTTCGTACTGCTCGAAGAGTTCTTTCGTCCGATCGAGGTCGGGCGTGATATCGACCCTGTCCCCGTGTGTTCGCGGGCCGTCTCGCGGCCCTGCCGTCTCGTTCGCAGAACTCCGTCCCGCGCTATCTTTGAAGAAGATCCGGTAGTGCGGATCGAGGTGCGTGAGGCCGTAGTACTCGGTCGGCGTCCGATCGAACTCGGCGAAGAACCGCTCGAAGACGTCGGGCATCAGGTACCACGACGGGCCCATATCGAAGCGGAACCCGTCCCGTTCGAGCCGACTCGCGCGGCCGCCCAGCTGTTCGTTCTTCTCGATCACCCGCACGTCGGCACCCGCGTCGGCGAGGTAACAGGCCGTCGAGAGCCCGCCGACCCCGGCGCCGATCACCACGACCGACGCTCCGGCCAGCGATTGCATACCCGAACCAACGTGGCGGACCATTGAAAAACATGTGACGTACTTACGTAGGGTTCCGGGGTGCAGCGGCCGCCGATCGCTCGATCGGTCGCCCGGTGTAGGGCCGAGACCGAGCGGCTCCGCCCCTCCAGGTCGCATCGCCCTCAAAGCCAAACGCTTAGTCCGTTCCGCGTTTCGGTCCCGACAATGAGCGATCAGGAGCAGCCCGAACGCGTCGGCGCGGACGCCGCCGAGCGGGAGTCCGACGGACCGCCCGACCAGGCCGAGGCGGTCCGTGAGGCGGTCGAGCGATCGCGCCACGGCGCGCCCGCGGTCGGATCTGTCGTCCCCGATCGGTTCTCCTCCGACGAAGTCTTTCAGCGAATCATCGCGGACGCGGACGAGGAGGTGACCTCGGGAAACCGGGAGCTATTCTTCAGCGGCCTCGCCGCCGGCTTCGCGATTACGATCACGTTCCTGCTGTACGCGTCGCTGTACGGGTCGACCGACGGCCATCCGATCTTGAGTTACCTGCTGTATCCGCTCGGGTTCATCTACATCATCATCGGCGGCTACCAGCTGTACACCGAGAACACGCTCCCGCCGGTCGCCCTGACGATCGAGCGGCTGGTCAGCCTTCCCGCGCTGCTCCGTCACTGGGTCATCGTGCTCGCGGGGAACTTCACCGGCGGCGCCCTCGGCGCGATCGCGCTCACCTGGGGCGGCGTGTTTGACCAATCGGCCGAGGAGGCGGCGCTGTCGATCGCCCGGCACGGCATCGAGACGCCGTGGTGGGACCTGTTCTTTAAGGGCGCGTTCGCCGGCCTGATCGTCGCCGGCGTCGTCTGGGTCACCTTCGCCTCTCGGGATACGGTCTCCCGGCTCCTCGTCGTCTACCTCGCGTTCCTCGCGATCCCGGTCGGGAACCTCTTTCACGTCGTCGTCTCGTTCACCGAGATGGTCTATCTCGTCCTCGGTGACAACCTGAACCCGTTCGTCGGGATGACCGAGTTCGTCCTCCCCGTACTGCTCGGGAACACGCTCGGGGGAGTCATCCTCGTAACGGTCGTCAACTACTACCAGACGAGCGAGGAGCGACTCGAAGCCGCGCGCTTCGGCGGGGTCGAACGGAAACTCTCGATCAGCGAGTGGCTGTTCGGGGGGTTCGTCGGTCGCTCTTACGTCCCGCTGGTCGATACCGCCGAGCGAACCGCGGCCGCGGCCGAAGAAGGCGCCTACCGGGTGCTGGTTCCGATCGCCAACCCGCGAACCGAGTCGCGGCTCGTGCAGTTGGCGGCGACGCTCGCGAGCGAACGCGAAGACGCGGTGATCCACGTCGTCCACATCGTGCAGGTTCCCGATCGGCCGTCGGCCGCCGGCCCCGGGCAGCGCGGTCGAATCGTCGCGGAGTCCGAGAACCTGCTGGAGGACGTCGCGGAATCGATCGCCGACTACGACGTCGAGACCGAGACCTCGACGGTGGTCTCCCACCGATCGTTCGAGGACATCTTCACGACCGCCGAGCGGCAACACGCCGACCTCGTCGTCATCGGCTGGGACGCGAATCACCTGTGGGGGGCCGCTCGCGCCGAACGCCCGATCAACGAACTCACCAGTCAACTCCCCTGTGACTTCCTGGTGTTCAAGGATCGCGGCATGGACGCCTCGCGGATTCTCCTGCCGACCGCCGGGGGGCCGGATTCCGATCTGAGCGCCGAAGTCGCCCGGACCCTTCGCACGATGCACGGCTCGGACGTCTCGCTCCTGCACGTCGTCGACGGGCCCGACGAGCGCGCGGCCGGCAAACGCTTCCTCGCCGACTGGGCCGCCGATCACGACCTGGAGAACGCCGACCTCATCGTCGACGACTCGGGCGACGTCGAAGGAGCGATCTGTCGCGCGGCGGGCGACCACACGCTGATGCTGATCGGCGCGAGCGAGCGCGGGTTGCTCTCGCGACTCGTCACCGGCTCGCTGCACCTGGACGTCATCACCGACGTCGACTGTTCCGTCCTGCTCGCCGAACGCCCGAGCAAGCGCAGCCTGTTCCGACGGCTGTTCGGGCGTCGGTAGCGGTCCGCCGGTTCCCGAGGTTTCTGGTTCCCACCCTGCAATAAGGGGCGTATGGATCAGCGGACAGTCGTCGTAACCGGCGGGACGCGCGGCATCGGACGGGCGGTCGCGGACGCGTTCGCGGGCGAGGGCGCGACGGTCGTCGTCGGCTCGCGGGACGGCGACGCGATCGAGGAGACCGTTTCAGATCTCGAAGCGAGCAGCGCTAACGGAAGCGGGACCGTCGCAGGCCTCCGGACCGACGTCCGCGACGAGTTCGACGTCGAACGCCTCGTCGAGACGGCCTCGCGAACCGGCGATCGCGGCGGCCTCGACGTGGTCGTCCCCGCCGCGGGCGTCTACCACGGGACGCCCGGACGGACGCCCACCGACCGAGAGTCGTACGCGGCGTTCGACGACCACTGGCGGACGAACGCGCGCGGCGTCTTCGCGACGATCCACGAGGCCCTGCCCCACCTGAACGAGGGGGCGCGCGTGCTCGTTCCGACGGGCGCGGTCGCCCGCTCGGGGAGCCCGGGCTACGGGTCGTACGCGATCTCGAAGGCCGCCGCCGAGGCGATCGTCCGAGGGTTCGCGGCCGACACCGATTACGCGATCGGCTGTCTGGACCCCGGGCAGGTCGCGACCGATCTCGCCGGCGATTCGGGCCGCGATCCCGCGGAAATCGCGGGCATGTTCGTTTGGGCGGCGACCGACGCCGATCGGGACGCCGTCGACGGCGAGGTGCTCGGCCTGGAGGAGTGGAAACGCGCGACCCGGTGATAGCCAGCCGCCACAGGAGCCACGGTCTCGATCGAACGTCGCGTCCCTCCGGGCGCCGCGGTTCCCGTTGCAAAGGAAAGTCCAACCGTTACCTCCGCTCCGTCCCACGTCTCGCGTGATGAGCGAATCCGATCGACAGCCACTCGACGGGACGAGAGTGGGGATCTTCCTCGCCCCGGAAGGCACCGAAGAGGTAGAGTTCACCGAATCGAAACGGGCCGTTTCCGACGCCGGCGCGAGCGTCGACGTTCTCGGAAGCGAGCGCGACGAGGGGCAGACCGTCAACAACGACCTCGAGTGGAGCGAGTCCTACGAGATCGATCGCACGTTCGACGAGGTCTCCGCGGACGAGTACGACGCGCTGATCGTCCCCGGCGGAACGGTCGGCGCGGACACGCTCCGGACCGACGAGGACGCGGTCGCCCTCTTGCGCGAGCACCGCTCGGAGGGTAGGCCCGTCGGCGTCATCTGCCACGGCCTGTGGACGCTGATCGAGGCGGACGTCGTCGAGGGTCGAACCCTGACGTCGTACCCCAGCCTGCAGACCGACGTTCGCAACGCCGGCGGGGAGTGGGTCGACGAGGAGGTTGTCGTCGACGCCGGGCTCGTCACCAGTCGGAATCCGGACGACCTCGACGCGTTCTGCGACGCGATCGTCGAGGAGTTCGCGGCCGCGGAGTAACCGTCCTCCGCCGGAGATTTCCTGCTTCCCGTCGGCCTCGATCGCCTCGAGACGCCGTTCGACCCTCGAGATCTCCTCGCGGAGTCGTTCGATCTCCTGTCTGAGTCCCCGTCGGACGTGAACGGGTGGATCGCTCGCGGCCTGCATACAACTACTTGCTAGAACAGTTGGAACGTTGCTATCAGAGCCCGACTCCGTTTCTGTGCTCCCTTCCAGCGGCGTCGCTCGCCGATCGTCGGAGCGGCTCCGATCGGAAACGCGTTTCTACTCGGGAGAAGCGGCGTCGTGGACGGGCCGAGAGTATCAGTCGATGTGGCCTTCGCGGCGGAGTTGGTCGGCGTCCTGGCTGGTGTATCGCCACTCGATCGTGGCCTTCTCGTCCTGCCAGTCCCAGGGTTCGGCGACGACGATGTCGTCCTGTTCGATCCAGGTTCGGTACTTCATCCGACCGGGAATGCGACCGAGGCGTTCCTTGCCGTCTTCGCACCGAAGCTGCACGTGGTTGCCGCCGAGGTGTTCCGTAACGACGGCGAATACTTCGTCGTTGTTGGGCATCCGAAGGTTACGTCGCCCTGTTTCTTCTGTCACAAGGGTACTACGAGCGGGGGACGTTTAAATCATTGGAGGGGCGTGGTACCACACGCCGCGCTCCTGAAAATTCGTTCACTGCGCCTCGACAGTCGTCGATACGCGATTGTCGATTCGCGGTTAGAGTTCACGATCGGAATCCGGATTTTCGAGTTCCCACAGCAGTTCCGGCAGGAAGGCGTCGAGGTGGTCGATAACCGATCGATCGCTGACGTTCAGCCCCTCACAGTGATCGTGCGCCGAGTCGCGGATGTCCACGTGGAGGTCGCCGCCTTCGAGCCAGACCCCGAGCGGAAAGACCGAACACCGCGTCGGCTTCCAGTCCGCTTCGAGGTGCAGGCTACAGAGACCGTCCTCCCGCAGGAAGGCGCAAGCGTGGCCGTCCTCGGCGACGTGCTCCCCGCGCTCTTTCGGCTCGCGGGTGACGAACTTCTCGCCGCGAAAGTCGGTCGTCGTCTCCGCGAGGTTCGCCCGCTGGGCGAGTTCGAGTAAGTCCCGATCGTAGAGCAACACGCCGTGGTGGCAACACCAGGTGCAGTCGTCGACGCACTCGAAGGTCAGGTCGGGATCGAACTCGACGACGACCTCCCGATCGGGATAGACTTCCACGCGGCGCGGGGCGTCGGCGCTCACGATCGAGTCGAGGAGCCGCGATCGGAAGTGCCTTTCTTCCCGTCTCGATTCGCATCCTGACGATTCGACCGAGCCGTCGATCGAGCCCGATGGCTCCGAAATGCCGCGTTTCGATCGCCGTCCAGTCTTCGAGGCGAACGGGATGGACGGTCGAAACGAATCGGTCCGTCGACGCACCGGGGCGGGGTCCGCGAGGGAGTTAACACTCGGCGGACGAACACTCAGCCGTCGTCGATAACACCGACGACCGGATTTCTTCGTCATCGAGCGCTCCGATCCGCGTGACGGAACTGTTACAATCGAAGAAGTGACACGGCACTCGCAACGTGTGCCGGGTCTCGGCGGCCGGAACGCGCACCTCGACGAGGTATGCCGACGGCTGCAGAAGCGAGACGACGAGCGCAGTGTCGTCCGGTATCGCGTACGTTTCGCGGTGAACCACCGATTCCGCCGCCGAGTCGATAATTCGGAGGTCGATTTCGGGCTCAGCCGCCGCGTTCCACACGGCCACGTCGTGGGGTCTGTACTCGTCGGCTACCCCCCTACGACTTCCGATCGCTACTTCTTCGTACGTCGCTGTCGGGCTGAACTCGTCCAGACCCCCGGAGTTGACCGGATACTCCGACGGGGAGTCGGGGATGTCGACGTCGGCCGCGTCGCCGCCGTCGTCGGACTCTCCGGCGGCGACGCCGTCGAGACACGCCGCGAACGGGATGGTGAGGGCCACTCCGGCGCCAGCGAGGAGGGTTCGGCGATTCATTGGCGGACGATTCCGAACCCGCACGAATAACTATTCGGGAAGCTCAAACCGTGATTTTACCGAACCGCGCCCCCAGGGTGCGACACGGGGTCGAATCGATCGGGTCAGTCCGTCACCTCCAGTTGCAACTCGTCCGATCGGCAGAGTTCGACGATTCGATCTTCCAGCTCCTTCGTTTGCGTTCGATGCGATCCGAGATTGATCTGCAAGAGCCCGGCGCCGCCGCCACCGGCAAGAATCGTGATCCGTAACGTCCCTTCCTCCTCGGCGTCGAAGATCACCGTCGCCTGTTGATCCGAGTTGTTCCGGAGGTAGTAGCGTTCGACGGCGATCACGTCGAATCCGTCGCCGTCGTACCACTCCACGGCACCCTTTCGCTCCCGTCGCAACTCCTCGTAGAGCGCGCCCGGCAGTTCGGTCACCGACGATCCGTGAACGCTGAACTCCCGTTTGTTCATCTACGCTATCGTGTTTCACCGGTGATAAATACCGTTACTGATCGGTTCGAGTCGGACAATCGGCGAAATATTGCCTCGATTTACCGCAGTATTTTTACACGATCGCCGAGATTCGAAGGGACGGTGAACGGGATTTCGTCCGTGTTACTTCCGAGTATGATCGGATTTGGGGTCGGATACCTGCTCGCGGGACCACTGGGGATCGTCCTCGGGTGGTTTTCCGTCATGATCCTCGCGACGATACTGTACCGGATCGACGAACTCGAACGCCGTGTCGAGGAACTCGAATCACCGCCGTCGGGTTCGAACGACGGGGAATAAGGACCGGTAGCGAACGGCCAGGTCTCGGAGTAGTATTCCACGGAATCGCCTGTGAGATCGGATATCGGGACTTGGGAATCGATAGTAGACGATCCGCCGCTCAAGATGCCGTTTTCGGACGCGGACACCACGAAGGGGCTAGCGCTGTCCCGGATTGAATAGGTTGACGGCTCGGGCGGCGTTCACGGTTCTCGGCGATTCGGGCACCGATCGCCCCTATTCGATCGACTCGACCACGGTGTTCCGCAGGGTTCCGAGCCCCTCGTACGTGATCTCGACGGCGTCGCCGTGTTCGATCAGGCCGGGGTTCGCCGGACTGCCGAACGCGACGACGTCGCCCGATCGGAACGTGAACCGCTTCGAGAGGTACGAGACGATTTCGTACGGATCGAACAGCATCAGTTCGGTGTTCGCTTCCTGTCGCCGCTCGCCGGCGACGTCGGTTCGCATCTCGATCGCCGTCGGATCGACGTCGGTTTCGATCCAGGGGCCGAGCGGACCGGAGCCGTCGAAGGCCTTTCGTGCGGTGCGACCCTGCTGGTCGAGCGCGTCCACGTCGTTCATGATCGTGTAGCCGCGGACGACGTCGGTAACCTCGTCTTCGGGGACGTCGTGACAAGGTTCGTCGATGACGGCCGCGAGTTCGCCGGCGTAGGTCAGTTCGTCGGTAAAGTTCGGGTAGGGGATCGGGTCGCCGTGGCCGAGCAACGAGGCCGGCGGCTTGATGAAGAAGTCGGGTTCCTCCGGTCGCTCGTACGCCATCTGGTCGAGTGTCGCCGCGTAGTTCCGGCCGACGCAGTACAGCGCCGAGGGTTCGCAGGGCGGCAGAAGACGGCTCTCGTCGATCTCGTACGTTCCATCGTCGGCGTGAACGACGCCGTCTTCGTACCGACCGACGACCGGGCCGTCGTCAGTCGCGATTCTCGCCAGTCGCATGGCCGGCACTGGGGATGCCGACGGATTAGTCCTACCGGTGTCGGACCGAATTGAGATTCAATCCTCGGCGTTCTCGACCTCCCAGCCGAGTGAGAGCGTGATCTCCTCGCGATCGCCGCCGAGCATCGGCGATCGTTCCTCGACCTCGATGCCGTACTCGACGATCGACGCGGGCAACAGGCGCAGCGTCTTGTTTCCGACGTGAACGTCCGCCGGTCCCTCGCCGCGGAGTTCGCGCGCGACCTCTTGCAGGAGATCCGCCGCTTCGTCGCGGGTGACCTCGTCCGTGGTGCTGGTGGTATCGGCCATGGGGAACCTGGCACCGAGAAGGCAAAAATAGGTTGGCGCGGAACAGGCAGGGCCGGCGCCGACGGTTTCGACGGCGCAGCGCGAGCTCACCGATGGGTGCGATCGAGGTACCGGCACCGGGTATTCGCCTACGCCGACCCGTCGAGGTCGAACCGATCGAACATCGCCATCTGTAGGATTTTCTGGCCCAGGTACGCGAGCGCGCTCTCGAGTCCCACAACGGCGTCGTGAAAACGTTGGAGGAACCGATCGGCGAACCCCCCATTTTCGGGATCGACGCCGAGCGGGTTCGATCGGATCGGCGAGTCGATCGCGTTGCTCGTCCGTCGGATCGAGACTATCACCGGTCTCGGCGCTCGCACACCGGATCGCCTTCGGGGTCCTCGGCGGACTCACGTTCTGGGCGACCGGCAGCCTTCCTTGCGTTCGGGATCAGCGCCGCCAGTCTGATCTTCCTGAACCTGAGCATCACCGAAGATTACGCCATCTTTCAGGTGCCGGTTCCTGTCACGCACCACGTCATGCTCCCGGCGGCCACGGCACCGATGGCCTACGCTGGACTCACGCTAGCCGACGCGACCCCGAGCACCGCCCAGGCCGAACTTCTGTTGCTCGAAGCGATCGCCCTGGGCGCCGTCTTCGGCATCCTCGGCGGCCTGCTCGGCGAGCTGTCCCAGCGGATCTTCTACATGCACGGCGACACCCACTGGGACCCACCCGCGACTAGCATCGTGATGACGACGTTCCTCATCGCCCTCCTCGCCCTGGTCGGCGTCTTCCCGTCGTCAGGCTGGATACCGCTCCCGGTCTGAGCCGATCGTCGGGCCTGCACCGCTCCTCTCGGTCGCCGTTGTTACGAGCAAACGTTATCTTGCTATGTGACCACACCTCAGTTGGGAACATGAAGAAGCTCATTAACGATCCCGAGAACGTCGTCGACGAGATGCTAGAGGGGATGCTCACGGCTCACGATCTGCGACGACTCGACGGCACTGAGGTCGTCGTACGGAGCGACGCGCCGGTCGAGGGGAAAGTCGGCATCGTCTCGGGCGGCGGCAGCGGCCACGAGCCGACCCACGCCGGCTACATCGGCGACGGAATGCTCGACGGCGCGGCCGCCGGAGCGGTGTTCACGTCGCCCACCGCCGACCAGTTGAGCGAGATGGTCCAGGCCTGCGACGGCGGCGAGGGCGTCTTCTGCGTCGTCAAGAACTACGAGGGAGACGTGATGAACTTCGAGACGGCCATGGAGATGGCCGAGATGGAGGCCGACACCGAGGTCGAGTACGTCGTCACCAACGACGACGTCGCGGTCGAGGACTCGCTGTACACCTCCGGCCGTCGCGGCGTCGCCGGGACGGTCTTCGTCCACAAGATCGCCGGCGCGATGGCCCACCGGGGCGGCGACCTGGCGGAGGTAAAACGCGTCGCCGAGAAGGCGAACGAGAACGTCGGCACGATGGGAATGGCGCTGACGTCCTGTGTCACCCCCGACAAAGGAGAGCCGACGTTCGACCTCGGCGACGACGAGATCGAACTCGGGATCGGCATCCACGGCGAGCCGGGGACCCAGCGCACCGAGCACATGTCCGCGGACGAGATCACCGACCACCTCACCGAGGCCGTCCTCGAGGACCTCGACCTCGACGCGGGGACGGAGGTCGCGACCATGGTCAACGGCATGGGCGGCACCCCGCTGATGGAACTGTACGTCGTCAACCGCCGCCTTCAGGAGATTCTCGACGATCGCGGCCTCGAGACGTGGGACGCTCGGGTCGGCGATTACATGACGTCGCTCGACATGATGGGCTGTTCGATCACGGTGCTCGAACTCGACGACGAACTCAAGGAACTCCTCGCGTACCCGGCGGAGACGCCCGGCCTAACGGTGGTCGACTGATAGATGAGCGACGACAGGCAGGACCTTGAGACCCAGTCCGAGGCCGTCCGCGAGGCGGTCGCGACGATCGCGAATCGACTCGCCGACGAGAAGACGCACCTGACCGATCTCGACTCCGCGATCGGCGACGCGGACCACGGCGCCAACATGGATCGAGGCTTCCAGACCGCGCTCGAGCGCGTCGAGGAGACCGACGGCGGCCCCGCGACGCTCGTCAAGACGACCGGAACCGCGCTCGTCTCCGCGGTCGGCGGCGCCTCCGGGCCGCTCTACGGCGGGTCGCTGATGAAGGCGAGCCAGGAACTCGAAGACGGGATCACCGCCGAGTCGACGGTTGCGTTCGCCGAACGCTACCTCGAGACGGTCGAAGAGCGGGGCAAAGCCTCGGTGGGCGACAAGACGATGCTCGACGCGCTCACCCCTGCCGTCCACACCTACAAGAAGTCGATCGAAGTCGACGACTGTGAGCCGGTCGAGGCGCTCGGCAAGGCCGTCGACGCCGCCCGCCGCGGCGTCGAGTTCACGACGCCGCTTCGCGCGCGAAAGGGCCGCGCCTCCTACCTCGGCTGGCGATCGGTCGGTCACCAGGACCCGGGAGCGACGAGCACGCTGTACCTGCTCGAGGAACTGCTCGACGTAGCGACGGAGTACGCCGATGCGACGGTCGAGATCGACGCCGAAGCGAACGTCGATCCCGGGGCGGTAGACGACCCGGAGGGCGACATCGAAGACGCCCGTGCGGACGGGGACGAATGATGGTCGGGATCGTTATCGTCTCGCACAGCCAACGGGCTGCCGAAGGTATCCGTGAGATCGCCCAGGAAATGGGTGCCGACGCCAGTATCGAAGCCGTCGGCGGCACCGAGGACGGCCGCATCGGCACGACCTCGGAGCCGATTCGCGAGGCGATCGAACGGCTCGCCAGCGGTGACGGCGCCGGCGACGCTGAGGACGGGGCTGCCGACCGCGACGGCGTCGTCGTCCTCGTCGATCTCGGCAGCGCCGTCATGAACGCCGAACTCGCGATCGAGGAAACGGACGTCGACGCGGTCATCGCCGACGCGCCGGTGCTGGAGGGAGCGCTCAACGCCGCCGTCGCGGCGACCTCGGCGAACGCGACCGTCGAGTCGGTTCGCGAGGCCGCCGAGGACGCCGGCGACATCTCGAAGGTGTAGCGTCGCCACTTCGGGGATCGGGTTCGCGACGAACGCGGCGGGAATCGGCGTCGCGGCATCGGTTCGCGTCCGTACGGTCCGGTCACGCCAGTTGCTGCTACTCCTCCAGGACGAGATACGTCCGCGCACCGCGCTGTTCGAGCGATACTCGATCGGTATCGACGTTCGATCGGACGAACGACTCGATGCCCGCCGCGTGCAGGTCAGTGACGTCGATCCGCCGCTGTTGGCGTCCGCTGTCCGCCGTCACTCGTTCGTCCGTCGATCGGCGCTCGCCGGTTCCGTCCACGATCAGTGCCATACCGTTCACTCGGAGCGACAGTACGTCAAACCGATCCGTCCGGAGTGAAAGTGAAAGTACTGGACTGACCCGGTCTGGCGCCGACCTCTCAGCGTCCGTCCCCGATCTGCCGTGACGATCTAGCCGAGCGGCTTGACCTCGACCTGGTGGGTGGCACCGTCGGCTTGGATCGTCACGACGTCGACGATCGATTCGCGGGCGCGGGCCCGCCACGCCTCGATCGCCTGCGCGTACCGCTCTCGGATGCGTTCGGCGTCCTCGTCCTCGGCTTCGAGCGTCTCCTCGAACCGAGGGTACGCCGCCACGACGTCGTCCGCGATGACGGCTTCGGGGGAGACGTGAACCGCGCCGGTCAGTTCGGCGTCGTCGACGCGATAGACGTGAATCCGAGCCCGCATCCGGCCGTGAAACGGGGGCGTCACTCGAAGAACGGCGTCGCCGGGGTTCTCCCGGCCGTATACGTACGCGTTTACGGCGTCGTCAGGGGATACTGCGAGCGAACGGATCGCCGTCGGATCGTCCTCGGCCATCCCGTGGCCCTAGGGCTCGCAGGAGGTTAGCTACGGTGGTCGCCCAGGTCGCGAGGCGCTCCTCGCCGCAGGGTCGCGACCGGCTTACCGATCGCCCGCCTCCTCGATCGGGGGTCGGAACACCTCGGTCCGGACGTCGGTCGTGACGCCGTAGCCCGCGTTCGCGACCGATGCCGGCGGGTCCGCGTCGGCTCCGGCGTAGTGCGCTCGCAGCGACGTTCGGACGGCGTCGCGGACGCAGGCGCGGGTCGCCGCGCCGACTTCGGTGGCGCTTCCCGAGAACGCGGCGCGCTCCCCCGTCGGATCGTGACCGACGACGATCGCGTCCGTCGTCGTCCCGGGAAACCCGGTCTCAGCGAGCAGCGTCGCCGCCTTCGCCTCCGCGGCCACCGCGATCACGTTGGCGAGCGCGCCGTCGGCCAGCGACCGGGTCGCGCCGACGAGGACGTTGACGGTCCCCACCGTCGGATCGGTTTCGTCCGCCTCGATAGCGCGGTCGAGGGCCGTCCCGTCCGACGGCTCGATCGGCAGCGCCGCCGGGTTCGAGAGTCCGGCCGTCGCGTAGGCCGTGACGGGACCGCAGCGCGCGCCGCGGGCGTCGGCGACGTCGACGCCGGTGAACAACGCGGGCCCGCCGTCCGCGTCGTCGAATCCGGCGCCCGAGAGCCGATCGGCCGCGTAAACACCGAGATCCGTTTCGCCCCAGCCGTCCGGAACCGAGACGTTGTACGCGGCGTCGGCGGCGATGCGGCCGCCGCTCCACCCGGTCGACAGCCACTCCGTTCCGGGGCGACGAACCCGGAGGACGCCGGCGCGACAACACGCCTCGTACGCGTCCTCGGTTACCGCCGGCACCCGGTCGCCGTCAGCCTCCTCGGGCATGGTCGTCGAGGCCGAGCGCGGCGAGCAGTCGATCGTTCGCGTCGCCGTCCTTGACCGCGACGCGGACGTGCGAGTCGAGCCCCCGGAACGTCGTCGCGTCGCGGATCGCGACCCCCGCGTCGCGCGCCCACGCGATCGCGGTCGAGACGTCGCGATCGCCGACGTCGCACAGGAGGTACGGCGCGTCCGACGGGCGAACGTCGAACGCTCGTTCGAGCGCCGCTCGCAGCCGACTGCGCTCGCTTGCGACCCGCTCGCGGGTCTCCCGGACGAACGCCCCCTGCCGGAGACAGTACGCGCCGACGCGGGCCGCGGGGGTTCCCAGCGACCACGCCCGACGGCCGGTCTCGAGCGCGTCACGGCGATCGCCCGACGTGACGGCGAATCCCGCGCGGAGCCCCGGCAAGCCGAACAGCTTGGTGAGCGATCGGGCGACGATCACGTTCGGCGCGTCGAGACGGGCCGCCGACGGCAGGTCGGTGAACCCGAGAAACGCCTCGTCGACCAGCAGCGCCGTTTCCGACTCCCCGCAGCGATCGGCGAAGGCCGCCAGCGCGTCGGGGTCGGCCGCCTCGCCGGTGGGGTTGTTCGGCGTGCAGACGATCGCCGCCGCGCAGTCGTCGAGGACGTCGCGCCCCGTCGCCAGCGCGTCCTCGTGGTGGACGAACAGCGGCGTCGCTCCCTGGAGGCGGACTTCGCGGGCGTACTCGCCGAAACTCGGGTACGGCACGAGCGCTCGATCGCCGGGCCCGAGGACGCTCTCCAGGGCCAGCCTGATCGCCGCCAGACCGCCGGGAGTCGGGATCACCCGATCGGGATCGCAGCCGACGAACGCGGCCGCGGCCTCGCGGAACGCCGCGTAGTCGTCGTCGGGGTAGCGCCGGGAGGCGTCGAGCGCCGCCGCGTAGACGTCCCCGACGCCGTCGGGCGTCTCGGGGTTCGTGTTCGCCGAGAAGTCGAGCAGGTCCCGATCGGGCTCGCCGCCGTGGGGAACGCGCTCGACGGCCCGGATCGCGTCAGGATCCACGATCGGCCTCCGGGTTCGCGTCCGCCGCTCCCTCGGAGTCGATTCCGAGTCGCGCGCACACGGTCTCGACGCGGTCCCTGACCGCGCCCATCCCACCCTCGGGAACGAGCGAGAGCGCGCCGCCCATCGCGACCCCTTCCTTGGCTTCGCCCGCGCCGTAGCGCCGCATCGCGACGTGATCGCGACCGTCGAAGCCGGGGTCGGTCACGACGAGGTCGCAGTCGAGCCGATCGCAGGCCGCCGCGAGGTCGTCGCCCCGCTCGTCCGCGACGAAGGACGTGGTCGCGATCGACAGCGGCGCGTCGATCCCGGCGTGGCGCAGCAGGGCGGCGACGGCAACCATCTGGGTGCCGCCGGCGAGGGTCACGTCGGCGCCGGACTCGAGCGCGCCGGCCGCGATCCCCATCGCGGTCGGCTGGACGGGATCGCCGACCGCTTCGATCGCGCCGATCGGCGCTCCGTCGCACGCGCCCGGCTCGAGGTCGCTCGCCGCGAGCGCCTCGTCGACGACCCGCCGCTTGCGTTCGATCGGGTTCTCGGGCAGCGACGACGAGACGCCCGCCGGTTCGCCGAGCGCGGTGAGAACGCCGAGCGCGGTCGTGGTTCCGCCGGGAACCGTCTCGCCGACCACGACCTCGTCGTCCGGGAGGCGCGATCCGTAGCCGCGCGCTCGATCGTAAACCACGGCCGCGTCGGTAACGGCCGTCTCCTCGCGAACGTCGGCCCCAGGCGCGACGCCGAGGTCGACCGTCGGCGCGGCCGTCGGCTTCGCCAGGCCCGCGTCGATAACGGTGACGTCGAAGCCGACCGCCTCGCGGACGGCGCGCGTGATCGCCGCCGGTGTCGGGCAGCCGTTCGGACTCACGGGGGTGACGGGCGCGGCCGTCGGCTCCCCGTAGACGAGGATCTCGACGTCCGCCGAGGGCGTGTGTTCCATCAGTTCCGGGGCGGCGCCGGCGGCACTGATGCCGTCGATCAGCGCCGTCTCGGTCGTTCCCGCGGGGAGGATCACGCGCACCGATCGTCACCTCCGCGAGCCGGGTCGATCGCGTCGCCGCGAGCGAGGGCGGCCGCGACGGCGGCGTCCGTTCGTCGGTTCACGTTCACTGCGAGCCGTGGGTCGTAAGAGGCGTGCGTCATGGTTCGATCAGTACTGCCGACGACGTTGACCCCGGTCGGCACGAGGTGGGTTTCGGGTTCCAGGCGAGAATCGACGCTGACGCCGAGTCGACGCTTGAGCGCGACAGGGACGGAGACGGTCAGAGACGGCGCGTATGCGCCCCCGTCGCGCCCGTCTCCGTGGCGGTCGAGCGCGCGATCGATCACCGGTGCCGCGAGCAGCGGCAGGTCCGCCGCGACGGTGAGGACCGGCGGCTCGATCGCCGGCCGATCGAGGACCGTCAGGAGGTCGTCGACGTACCCGTCGCCGGGCGTCTCGATCGTCGGGACGGGAGCCGGGACCGCGGCCCCGCTATCGACACGGGCCCGCGTCTCCGGCGCGTTCGGCGAGACGGCGGCGTACACGGTTTCCGCGCGGCTCTCCGCGAGCGCCGCCAGGACCCGATCGATCATGGGGACGCCGTCGATCGGGTGCAGCGGCTTCTCGTGGGAGCTTTCGAGGCGCGTACCCGCGCCGCCGCACATCACAACAGCGTCCACGCGATCACCCCCGCGTGCGCGCCCGCGACGCGCCCGATCTCGTTGGCCGCGCCGAAGATGTCACCGCTGATCCCCCCGAGATTTCGGTTCGCCCACGTCCAGGGCGCGCCGATCCCCGCGACGGCGCCGCCCAGCGCGATCGCGGCCGCCGGATGCGGCCACGTGAGCGCAATCGCCGGCAGGGCGACGATCGCGGGCGCGACGAACGATCCGGAGGAAACGGCCGCGGTAAACTGTCGCCCCATCCCCTCGTAGCCCGCGGTCCCGAAACAGGCCAGCGCGGCCGTCCCGAGTTTCGTCCCCACCTCGGCCGCGAGCGCGGTCCCGACCGCCGCGCGGACGGGGAGGCCGGCGAGGCCGAGCCCCGCGAGCGCGAGCGCGACGATCGTCAGCGAGACGGCGAGCAGCGCGCCGACGCCGGTCGTCGTGTCCTTCAGCACCTCGCGGCGCCGATCGACGTCCCCGTGGACGACGAGCGCGTCGCCGAGGTCCGCGACGCCGTCGAGGTGGTGGATCCCCGTCACGGCGTAGACCGCGAGGACGTATCCCAGCGCGACGGTCGCCGCGGACAGCGTCTCCGCGGCCAGGAACGGGACCGCGGCGATCGCACCCGCGACGAACCCGACGATCGGAAACGCGACTGGAGTCTCGCGGAACGCTTCCCAGTCGCCCTCGCGGTAGGGAACGGGGAGTCGCGTCAGGAAGCCGGTCGCCCCGCGTACGGCGCCGAGCCAGCGTCGAATCACGGTCGCCGCGCCACCTCCGGCCGAGCGGCGGACTGGATCCACGCGGGTGACCGGCCGTCGATCGCGAGGGCGACGCCGATCGCGAGAGCGACGCCGATCGCGACCGCCGCGATGGCCGCCACCCCCACGAGCGCGACGGCCCGTTCGCCGTCGTCGATCGTCGGCAGCGGCCGATCGGGGTTGAGGTCGTAGACGTCGGGCTTGTGCAGTCGCACCGCGAGCGCGCAGGCGAGCGTCGCCATCGGCCACCCGGAGTTGGGCGACGGCGGCGCTCGCGCCCACTCGCTCGCGCGAACGAGCGCCGCGGGGTCGGCCGCGGCGACGGCGATCGCGACCGCGGCGACCCGGGCGGGGAGCCACATGACCGCGTCGTCGAGGCGGGCGCTTCCGGTCCCGATCGGCTTCGAGGGGTAGCCGAGCATCGAGTCCAGCGTGTTGACGCCCTTCACCCACGCGGCGGCGGCGGCCGCGGCCGGCAACGATATCGGGGCGAGGACGGCGAACGGGAGCAGGGTCGCGACCAGCCCGTCCGCGAGGTTCTCGCCGGCGCTCTCGATCGCCGCGCTGCGGATCTCGGCCGCCGACAGCGCCGACGCGTCCCGGCCGACGAGGCCGCGAACTCGCTCTCGGGCCGTCTCGAGGTCGGTCGCGGTCGCGACGACGACCTCCTCGGTGAGTTCGAGCAGCGCTCGCAGGCTGCTCGTCAGGTAGAGGACGAGTCCCGCGGCGACCGCGCCCGCGGTCGGATCTGCGATCGCCGCCGCGAGGACGACGCCGCCCGCGGCGCCCGCGGGGACCAGCGGCGCGATCAGGGCGATCGCGATCCCGATCGCGCGCTGGACGCGCTCGTCGTCGTGCCACGCCCGATCGAGCGCGTCGACGAGCCGACCGAACCACGCGACCGGGTGGGCGACGTTCGGCGGCTCGCCGAGCAGGAGATCCAGGCTGAACGCGAGGGCGACGACGGCGAGCGTCACGATCGTCACGGGCGCAGCCCCCTCCGATCGGTCGGACCGGGCGGCGCGGTCATGGCCCGTCTCCGGACTCCAGCGCCGCCAGTCGGTCCGGGATCGCGTCGATCGCGCCCGTCTCGAGCAGCAGCGCCGTTCCGCCGACGGCTTCGACGCCGCCGTCGGTCGTCGGATCGTCGCCGACGTGGACGAGCGCGTCGGGCTCGACGCCGAGCCGGGATGCCGTCACCTCGAAGATTTCGGGCGCGGGTTTGCGCCAGCCACAGCCGACGCTCGTGACGATGGCGTCGAAGTCGTCGCGATCGAACGCGGATCTGACGAGCGTCCGACCGACCAGTTCCGGGGCGCTGCAGTTCGAACAGATCGCGATCGGACCTCGCTCCCGGGCGGCGTCGACCGCCCGGCGCGCGCCCGGTCTCGTTTCGACGGCGGGATCGAACGCGGCGACGACGGCCCGTCTCGCGACGCCGTGATCGTGGTCGACGTCGCGGCTCGCGAGCGCGCGCGAGACGTGCGCCGGGAGCGGAACCTCCGCTCCCGTCGGGGCGTCGATGTGCGATTCGCCGTAGGCGTCGTGCCAGTCGTCGGGCACGGCGACGCCGCGGGCGTCGAGTTCCGTCGCGATCGTCGCGGCCGGATCGGTCGGCCGATCGGCGATCACGAGCGTTCCGAAGAGATCGAACGATACTCCCACGTCCGTGTGACTACCGCAATCTGACTTTAATTTCGCGGTCCGAGCGGACCGGGTCCGACAGGCGACGGAGTCGCTCGGGTACGGCCGCCGCTACGACGGTATCGGCCGTGCGCTCGCGAGTCGAAGAACCGACGTCGATCAGGCGAGTCGAGCGAACGCGAGGTTGCCGGAGATGTTTTTGATGTAAATCTCGACCACGTCGCCCTCTTCGGCGCCGGGGACGAAGATCGTGTACTCGCCCTTCTCGGCGACGCCGTCGCCCTTGCGGCCGGTGCCGGTGATCTCGACGGTGTAGGTCTTGCCTTCCTCGACCGCCTCCTGTTGCTGTTGCTGCTGGCTGCTCGTCGAGCGCTTGGTGACCGGTCGGAACGCACCGCAGGCGTCACAGCGCAGCATCGGCGTGCGGTCCTCGCGGACGAGGCGGGTGTCCGGCAGGCCGCACTCCGAACAGAGGACGTACTCGTCGACGTAGGCGTCGATCGCCGCGTCGAAGTCCTGCTGGGAGAACGTCCCGTTGTACCGGCCGCGGCCGTCCTCCAGTTTGCCGCTGGTCCCCAGTTCGCGCTGGATGAACCGGTGGAGGTGTTCGTCCTCCCGCGAGAGGGTGTCGGCGACGTCACCGAGGTTCGTAAACCTGGTGAAGGCGCCGTCTTTCTGCGCCTGCGGGTCGGGAATCTGTAACCGCTCCTCGTCGCCCCCGATGTCGGGGACTTCGTCCATCGCTCGGTCGAGACTCGACTCGTAATCCATGTTCGAACGGAGTGGCCCGCGACGTAAATCCGTTCTGCTATCGTCGTTCTCGGATCCGCGAGCGCCGGTCGAGTCCCGGACGACCGGTCCCTTAGAACTGGTCGTTTCCGCTGTCGCTGATCGATCCCTGCTTTTCCTCGTCCAGTCGATCGAGGTCGCGCTCGGGGTTCGCCTCCTCGCGGCCGCCCGCTTGGCCGCTCAACTCCCCGTACACTGCCTCACGGACCTCCTCGGGGGATTCGAACTCCTCGCCGGCCAGCCGGTCGAAGACGCTGCCCAGCGACTCCGTCTCGTTCGGCATGTCAATCGTCTCGTTGCCGTACTCCGAGGCGAGCTCCTCGCTCGTGACCGGATACTCGAGTTCTCCGAGGTGACTCTCGACGTCCCGGAGGATCGATTCGCTGTGTTCCGCTCGCCGCGACTTGCGCCGCTCGGCCCGATCCTGCGCGCGATCGACGTCGGGTTCCTCGCTCATGGTCGACAGTATCACCACGCCGGGCAAAAGCCGCGGGCCGGCGATCGCGTGCCCGACGGCTCGCGGGGCCAGCGCTCACAGCTCCGTCTCCCGGACGATCCGCGCCGTTCGCTGGTCCGAGTCGATGATCGTTTCGGCGGTGACGTTGCCGCCGTCTTCGATCGCCATGGCCTCCCCGACGCCGACCTCGACCCGTTTCGTGCGGGTGACGCTGGCGCCCGCCGGGAGCCGCCCGACGGCTTCGTCGGTCTCCCAGATCGGCTTGCCGTCGGCGAAGAGCGTGACGAGCACGCGGACGTCGGTCGCGTCGTCGGACCCGACGTTCGTGACGGTCGTCGTCGCCTCGCGACACGCGAGTCCGCACTCGGAAATTTCGTAAGGTGCGAGTTCGAACGCGACGTCCGCTCCCTCGGCGCCCGGGCCGGCGGACTCGGCGGTTCGATCGGCGCGCTCGCCCGTTCGCCCGTCTCCGTTGGATCGGTCTCCGCCACCAGTCGCGGGCGTCTCGCCGATCCGCTCCCCGCTCTCGTCGGCGGTGGAACCGGCGAGGACCGCGACCGTAGTGCTCGCGAGCGCGACGACGACGGTTCGTCGGTACATTCTCGATCGTCGCAACTCGCCGCTCGCCGGTCTAGTGGCCGATCGCGTCGGCGGCCCCGCCGGAACGGACGGGTGACGGACGCGGGACGACCGCAGACCGCGCGGTGCGAGTCGCGCTGGCACGTTCTGCGGCGAGAAGCGGGATAGTGCTTCGCCCTACGTGTCCCGACCCGCTAAGTACCGTCTCGGCGACGATTCGGCGGTTGTGACGGTATCCGTACCGCGGACGCGGTCGTCCGCAACCGTCGTCGTCGCGGACGACTCGGAGGTCACCTCGGCGAGGGTGCGATCGGTCTCGCGAGGATCGACACGGTCCTTCGGAGCGCCCGCCCGGGCTTCGATCCGGAGTCCGATAAACCCGTCCGACCCCGGCTCCCGGGCTGCGATCGTCGCCGAACGCGGCCGGTCAGGAACTAATACCGTGGATCCCATACTCGTTCCATGGCCGTCATCGCCGAAATTTCGATTCGAGCCGACGAGTTTCTCCTCGGCCAGATCATCGCCGAACACCCCGGTCTGTCGGTCGAACTCGAACGCGTCGTGCCGGCGGAGAAGCGAATCATGCCGTACATCTGGGGGTACGGGTCCGACCTGGACGAGTTCGAGGCCGCGATGAGCGAGAGCCAGAACGTGAAATCGATCGCCGTCCTCGACGAGTACGACGATCGCGCGCTGTACAAGATCGAGTGGGAAGATCCGGCCGAGCAGCTGATCACCGGCATCGTCGACACGGACGCGACGATCCTCGAGGCCCACAGCGACGACGAGTGGCTGTTCCGGATCCGATTCGAGGATCACACCGGCCTCGCGCGGTTCAACCGCTACTGCATCGATCAGGACGTCACGTACCAGCTCAACCGCGTCTCGTCCCTCGCCGAGACCGACCCGAACGGCCCCGATTACGGGCTTACGGAGGCGCAGTACGAGGCGCTCTCGCTCGCCGTCGAACGGGGCTACTTCAAAGTTCCCCGCGAGGTCGAGTACGAGGAGCTCGCCGACGAGCTCGGCGTGTCGGTGCAGGCGCTCTCCGAGCGGGTGCGCCGAGGCGCGGACAAAGTCCTCGAAACGGCTTTACGTCAACCGGAGTCATGAAGCACGTAATACCGATACTCAGAGAAACCATTATTACTGAGATAAAGGCCATGAGTAGCCCGGAGTTCAGGTTTTCCCGTCCTGAGACCACCGATCGCGTATGGTCGAACAACTCCGGCTCGAGCAGGTAGAGACCCCCGAATTCGTCGACACGATTTACACTCTCTTGGCTAGTTCGCAGCGGCGAAACGTGCTTCAGTTTTTGATCGCCCGCCGCGATTCCGTGTCGATCCACCGATTGGCCGTCGAACTCGCCGCGATTGACCTGGACGTCCCCGTCGAGGACGTCACGAGCGAGCAACAGGAGAACGCGTTTCTGTCCCTGAGTCACATCCACCTGCCGTTGCTCCGCGACACCGGCGTGATCAGCTGGGATCAGGAAACGGAACAGATCGAGCTGACGTCGCTCCTGAGCCACCTGTCGGTGACGATCCCGGAATCGGGCGGACTCCTCGATGTATCCTTGTCGGATCGATCGGACCCGAGCTAGCGAGGTCACTTTCGGAAACGCGTTCAGGAAGCGCCGTAGCCGACGAGTCGGCGCTCGGGTGGCCGGTATAAACAATTATGGTGACCGCCGAGAAGCGAACCGTATGGACGTACTCCTTCACACAGGCGCCGAGCATCCGAACCTGATCTGGATCGTCGTAGCCGCCGTCCTCTCGTTCGCAGCGGGGACCGGTTTCGGAGCGTATCTGCTCAAACCGCGACTCCGGTCCAAGGGCGACTCCGACACCGCGCCGTCGAAGAACTGATCGCGCAGTACCGTTCATCGCCGTTCGTCCGTCGATCGTGACGCCGCCGGATTCTCCGACCGACCTCTCTCGAACGGACGACCGGCCTTGTTCCAGCGTCCGTCGAACCGCGTCGGACTCTCGATCGGACCCGATCGCGTACCGTTCGTATTCGGCCCTCTCGATCGCTACTCCGCGTTTACGTGTCACACCCGGGACGGTGATGTGTGCCGTCTGTCTCGGTAGCAGATGGGCATCTGCTACGACGTTCGACGTAGCGCGATCTGCGCTCTGAGACGCGTAATACGGCCGCACAAGAAATGGGATGTTATGCGACCGATCCCCTTTATCGGTCCTGCGCTACCGCTTCGTCGATCGAGACGTGTGGAAGAGCGGGATCAGCAGCACCAGAAAGATTACTCCCATCGCGGCGATCGCGAGCCAGATCGTCGAGAGCCACGCTTCGGGGATAATCCCGGCGAGTTCCGCGATCCAGAGCGCGCTGTACGCGCCAGTCACGAGCAGGCTGACGATGTATACGCGCAGCCCCCAGCGAACGGCATGGTAGAGCGTGGTCTTTGTCGCCTGGTTCGGAAGGTAGTGTTCGAGCGGCCCGATCATATTCTGTACTCTCGATCGAAAATCAGCGCCGAATCGTCCCCGTATTCGGCGATCGCGACGATTGAGACGTCGACATCGCCCTCGTGATCGCTATCCTGTCTGATCGTTACGGAGCCTCCGACTGTCCGAATCTCGTCGGCGAGCACAGAAGCACCACCTTCGAGTCGATCCGCGCCGTCAACATCGGTCGCCGTGATAGTGATCCGGTCAGCGCGCTGCATCGATACCGATGAGATGGTGATAAATCCGTCATCGGGGTCTTGGACACTATGTGATACTTCGACTGCCCCCTGTGCACCTCCACTCAGATCGTTGGCCATCCCGATAAGAAAGGTCCCGATCGACGCCGAGAGTATGACTGCAACCCCGATCAAGAGCACAGTCCCGATAACGGGATTTACAGCGCGATCGCGATCGGTACACCGAACCATGAATACGTTCTACTGGTTATCAAGTTGTCTTGAATATTGTTGCCGATCATTGAACCGCTATTTTGTCGGCATCTTTCGTCAACTGTATCGCCAGCAAGTCGACACGCGTTGGCGCGCACCGTCGGCGGCCGGTACGACACGGATGCACGGGACGCGAATCGAACGCCCTCCCTCGCGACCGATCCCTGCGACGAACTGACCGCGATCGTCGAGGACGGTCGGCGGTCGCGTGAGCCCGGCGATCGAACTGTGACGATCGTCGCCTCGAGCCTGCCCGCGCTGCGGTACGCGGCGTCGATTATCGGGACCGAGCGGGCGAGAACGGCGATTTCCGGCGCGTTTGACCGTCTGGAACCGATCGCTTATGATGCTCTCCTTCCAATACAGTCCCCATGACCGAATGCAGCGTTTGCGGAGACGAGACGGACATGCCCTACACCTGTAACTACTGCGGTCGGAAACACTGTACGAGCCACAAACTCCCCGAGAAACACGATTGTCCGAACGTCGCTGCAGCGAACACGCTCGGGCCGGAGTTGCGGCGCGAACACCAACCGACTGAGAGTAACTCCCGCAGTCGCACGAAAACGATCGCCGTCGTGGCTTGTATTCTCGTCCTGGCGGTGGTGGCAGCCCTGTTGCTAGTTTGAACCCGATCGCGGGTCGAACCCTCGAGTTGCCGTCTCGAGCGTATCGAACGCGCCTCTTCGTTCGTCCGAGCAATTACCGCCGATCCGACGGCGAACGCGACCGCTCGCGTGTGCAGCGTCTCGACGATCTCCCTGCGTTACTGAAGCGTCAGGTCGCCGCGCTTCGGGACGCGACGGCCCGCAGCCACAGATTCGGATGTCCGTCGTCACCCTCGAGTTCGGCGGCGGTCTGGACGACCGCGGCCAGGATCTCGCCGGTGCCGGCGTTCGGACGCTTGCGGGATGCCGTCCACGAACTCGTAGCGGCCCGCGTGACGCGCGTACGACCACTCTACGACGAAAGCCGGTGCACTGCCACGAAAGCCGGTGCGATCGCCGCAGCGTTCCGCTCGTCGGATTCGACGAGGCGGCCCGCCGGCCACCCCTTCGCTTCTCGTGGAGTTCTCAGAATCTGAACTCGAGCGCCCGGTTCCCGGCCAACGTGAGCGCCGGTCGACAGTTTTCCCGATAGAAACCTTAATTCGAGACGTAGCGCGTCTACGGCGCTGAGGCATGGCAAATAGGGATGACGTGAACAGAGAACTAGCTAAGTGTGCCGAATGTGGATCTGTCTATGCGGCTCGCCAGTGGCCTACCGGTGACATCCAGCCGATCGGAAGCGACAGCTGCGACTGCGGGTCGACCGAGTTCCTGTTAATCAATGATCTCGACGACGAATCCTCCCCTGGCGGCCTGACCGGGGAATGAGCGGCACCGCTCGCGGAGCGATCGTCGCCGAAAACGCGCCGGGACCGATGTTGAGGCGGGCGCAGTGACGATATTGGGGCGAAGGATACTAGCCAGCGATAGAATGGTTCCATCGTAGTAACCGCTGCCGAAAGACGACCTTCTGTGAGACGGTCTGGTGGACGGCCGTGGTGAGATCAAAAACGTTCATCTCCCGGTTGATCGCCTTGACGGCGGTGAGAACCGACTCGAAACATCGATCTGGAACTATCCTACTGATCTCGTTGAAATTCGAGATTGATTGTCGCTTTTAGAAGCTCTGCTAAGTACAGAGCGCTTAGTTCGCGCGCTCTCTGTTATCATTCCAGTAGTCACAATACCGATTTATAAGTCGAACGCGTAAACACGATAATGGTCTGTGATGCGTGTGGGCAGGAGATAAAGGGAGTGCGATTGTACCAATCAAGCGGGGTGAATAAACACAATCTTAGCGTATTTCACCCAGAGTGTGCTCCGTAAGCGCCTGTAGATTTAGGACTCTGTTCGCCCGTTTCTTTCTTATATAGGATCTAGCATTCACTTGATCCGATTTGTCTCAAAGGACACCGATCGTTACGTAACGATGTCCACAGAACGCTGCGACCGGATTAGTACGACGGTTGAACGGATTCTCGAGGGCGCGTGCGCGTACGCCCGCGACGAAGATCAGAAAAGGCCGCTCCGGGCCCGGAGTCGCACAGGACAACACGACTTCGTCGCTTCGGCACTGATAGCCCTGCGACCGAACGTAGTCACGGCCGCGGTCTTCGAGGATCGATCGCGGTCGGCCTCAGTGAGCCGACGAACCGGGACCTCTCAATGCCTTCCGTGTGCTCGAACTTCGTCGAGCAGACCGAACAGGCGATTTCCCGGACCTGGTTTCTTGTCACCTCTCGAAGTGACTCGGCGCGCGACGAACTGTTCGAGACTCACCGCTGCTCATCCCCGTTATTTCGCGTAGAGTTCTCAGAATGTGAGATCGACTGATCGGTATCCGCGTGTATTGACCGACGATCGCGACGAGAATCAGAATATGTATTACTGAGATACTGTTCGATAGTAAATATGAACACGGAATCCCGTCGATTACGAAATCTGCTGCTGATGGTTTTCGCAGTACAGTTTTCCCTATTCGCGGTGATAGCGTCTGAACCCTTTCCACTATTACACTTCAGCGCGCTGATCACTCTATACGTGATCGGTAACGAGGCCTTCTGGTTGTTCGGCCTTGACCAGAGAGCCGACCTGTAAGTACCGCTCGCACAGTGGTCACTCACCGCTTCTCACCACCGTCGCGACCCCACCAGAATTACCTTGACGACCGCTTTGACGTGAGACGGAAGATCCTCGTAGCACTCGTTAAACCGAGCGGGGTCCTCAAGAGGGTCAGCTATCGGAACGTCCTTTCCAGCGGCACTACCGTCGCTTAGACGCGTATACGTGTCACAGTCGCGACACCGGTGTACTCGATCTTTTCGCCGCGTACCCGCGTCAGAATTCGGGAGTGATGTGCGATCTGCACTCGAGACAGCGCTGAGGATCGCGATCGGAACCGTCCCAGCGCTGCATCAGGCGTCACCTCCAACAACAAAATTCGAAGGGCGGCGTCGACCCCCGATTAGACGCGAGTTCCGCTCACGATTTTTGGGGAGGGTTCCCGATATACATTTGGACGATAGAGGTACGGATACGCCCGAATACGCGGCTTTCGGGTACTACCACAGTTCGAAAGGAAGGGAAGTCCGCCCTCCCCGTATAGGGGTACTGTCCGCTCGATACCTCTCGTCGGTCGTCTTGGTGAATCGCGTTCATTCTTCAGAGGTGTCCCCGTCTCAGGTCTGTGGACGAAGTGGACCGCTGGCCCGTCGGCGCCGGGGCGATCGCCCTCCAGGTCGAGATCTCCGAGGTCAAGCCCACGGAGTTCACCGACGCGGCATCCGGTGTGCCAGAGCATGAGTACGATGATGTGCCGGCGACTCGCGTACTCGTATCGTTCGAGATACTCGACGATCTCGTTGACGAGGACGGCCGCCGGATAGAACGAGCTGGTACGACGGAGAGAAGGACGGCACCCCATGGGGAGTTCAAAGCGACAGCCCATCGGCACGCGGACGGAAATCTGGGCGACTTCAAGGTGTACAAGCGCTCCCATTCAAAAATCGTTCGAGCGGGCGGCTGGTACGGCTTCGCGGTCTATCGACGGCGAGGCACCGGTACGCAGATTCTTCGGACGAAAGCGATCGCAGCTTCGAGCCTGCCCGTGCTCCGGTAGCACGGCGGCGATCACCGCACACCAAGCAGGCGAAGCTCGCGATTGCAGACGTTTTCTGATCCTCTATTGAATTTTCATAATTTCTAGTAGCTTTCCGCAGCCGTGTTGAATACAGAGCGCGTATCGGTCACACAACGTTCTCGATGTCGGTGTTTCTGGAGTGTATAGATAGCCTCAGGTGGACCGTGTAACCGTCTGAAAAAACGAGAGTATTGTTTGTCGCTGTGAGCGACGGGTGCGTCTCGGTATTACTGCCGGACGACGTTCGCCGCGCGAGGTCCCTTCGGTGAGGACTCGATGTCGAACTCGACCTCAGTACCTTCCGTCAGGTCTTCTCCGCCGACATCCTCCATGTGGAAGAAAACGTCTTCGTCGTCGTCGAGATCGCCGTCGTCAGTCGAAATGAAACCGTAGCCGCCAGTATCGTTGAAGAAATCAACTTTTCCGTTTGCCATTACAACCAAATGTTGTCTCCGGTGACTGATAACACTTCCGAGCGTCGCGGTACCACGGCTCTTGTTTTAATACACACGCGGAACGGTTGGTCGCGCGTACAGTTCGTTCGGATTTCGGCAGTCAGTTCGGTTTCGGAGGCAGGTATTTACCGTGCGGTCAAGAGGTATAACATGCATCGCCATGAAACCGTGCCAGAACTGCCAGTCGGCTATCGACGAGTATCTCCTCGATAAACAGCTTGAACCCCTGCGCGAACTCACGGCTGACGATTTCAGCGTCTGTGCGGACTGCGCGACCATCGTCGCGGATGCGTGCGTGAAGTGTGGCGGCGCGGTGTACGTTCCCCGAAGTGAATCCGTCACCCCTGACTACTGTCCGGCGTGTCGGTCCGATCTCATAGACCGCACCGGCCACGACCCTGGCTGGACGCGTGGCCCCGTGTCCACCTGAACGGCAGTCGCTCTCGAACAATATTTTCGTCAAGGTGGCCGTTCGATAGACACGCATACTGAGCGTTGGTTCAGTGGGGAATGTCTGAAAGAAATACGCTCCCTACGATCACCCTGCTACGACCCCTTCGGATCCGAAGAGCCGCCACCCCGTACCGAAACCATCAGGCCACCCGCTGCATCGCACAGCAGGGACTGGCGTATGGCGGAAAACAAAGACAGCCCCATTGGCGGCCGTCGGGGAGGACGACCCAATCAGTGCTGACGTCGGGCTCCTCGTCAGTTCCGTGCGCCCAATAGACGCCGCCGACACCGGTCGCGGCGTCAGCCGTGAATGGGGTGGACGATTCTCCGTGGACGGCCACCGTCCCGGACACGACGTCAGTCTCCATGGCGAGCTCGACGGTGGCATCGAAGTCGCTGATCTCCTCGCTTTCGAGCGTCGCTGCACCCGCAGCATCGACCTCGCCGAGCATGATCGCGAGGTCCTCGCGATCGTACAGATGAACGACGATCTCATCGTCGCGATCCTGGTTATTTCCGGCACCAACTTCGTCGAGGAAGGCGATGCCAATTGCCTGGCCGTTGTCGACCGGGCCGACATACGAAGTCTCTGCACGCGCCGCCTGGAGGGTTCCGAACTCCGTGTCAGCCTCCAATGTTTCGAGATCCAGTTCTGGAGCGGGGGCGGGAGCGTCCTGCGAGGCGTCCGTGACCGTACAGCCTGCCAACCCTGCTGTGCTTATTCCGACAGCACTGGCTTTCAGCAGGTTTCTGCGAGATACGCCGTCGAATCGTGTGTTTTCATCCATCATTATGTTTTCTTTAGTTATCGTGTCCCGTGGCGTCCTCTGATCGCTTCTTGCTGGTTTCGGGTTCTGGTTTCCCATACTTGTGAGCCATAGATAATACGACGTGGGGGGTAGTAATGTAGTAATCTAGTGAAAATCGTCCACCCCTGATCGAATTCCAGAGGGTGAAATCAATCACTGGCTGCACGTGGACGAACGACTCCCGTATTCAGTTCGTTTGGTGGTGAGATACTGCCGGTCGAAAGACGGAATGAGAAAGTTCTGGATCGCCTCAGCAGCTCACCTACAATCAGTCACGTCCAACAGTATACTGCCCTGTTTGTAATGCTCTGCTGGATAGAAGCTCTCTATTCAGCAGCGCCCATCTATCAATTTCGAAGGGATCGGCAGAGCAAAGCCGCACAGAGATTTTCCCGCCAGTCACATCTCTCCTTTCGTCTGAACGGCTACCTCAGTCTCAACGTCAAAACTGACAGCTTTCGTGCTCAGTGTCTCGGCGATCTCCCGGCGCTGCTTGAGCGTCAGATCGTCGCGCTCCAAAACACGCCGAGCCGCGGTTACGAGCGTATCGACGTCATTGCATGCGAAGGCGATCGCGTTCGATCGGTTACAATCGTAGAATCTCGCGGCTTTCTCGATCGCGTCATATCGCCATTCGTTCCCGTCGTCAGTGCGAACTCGGACCGATCCGGGCGTCTCGTTGCGAGCCATGGCCGTGAACACGACCGGCTATTTCTAGTTTTTTCGGTTCATTCGAACGGGGTTCGTTTATAAATAAGGTGTCGAAGACCGACACGATCGGTACGGTGACTGGGGCGATCGTGACGACGATCGGCTCGATATGAACACGGCAGGTACTCGGTTCGTGTTCATATTCGTGAAAACGGCTTTCGCGACGTGTGACTCCTGGGAGTGGGTAACCAGAACCAAGTCAAAACTATGTTATGAGGTGCGCTTCGTTATGTGCAGATGCTAACCTACCACCGAGATTTCTGAGGTTCCTCCGGATAACGTGATCGGCGTGTACAGTATGCTCACTCCTCGTCGGCTGGTAGCCGAACGAGAGCGAACCACAATTCGACAACCCTGCCGATCGTCTCGATGAACTCTGTCGCATGGTCGGGTTTCGTGACACAGGCATTCGCGTGATGGTCATATGATGTGAGTACGTCGTCTTCCGCCTGTGAACTCGTGAATACGATGACGGGAATGCGGCAGCGATCAGGATCACGCTTGAGTTCGGCCAGAACGACGTCGCCATTCGTGCGTGGTAAGTTGAGATCGAGGATCACGAGATCCGGTTGAGGTGCGGCGACATAGTCGCCGCGCTGAAAGATAAAATCAAGGGCATCATCTCCGTTATTAATAGTGTGGACGGTGAGATCGAACGGGCTGGCGTCGAATCCCTCTTTCATGAGGCGGACATCGCCAGGATTATCCTCAACGAGAAGTACATCAGCGCTATCCGGAAGGTTGACGTCGGCCTCAGTCATTTGCCGTATTTTTAATAGGTAGCGTAAAGAAGAATGTCGATCCCTCACTCGGCTCAGATTCTACCCAAATCCGTCCGTTGTGGCGCTCAATAATGCGTTGACAGAGCGCGAGGCCGATTCCAGTTCCCTCATGTTCGTCGCGGCTGTGGAGTCGCTGGAAAACATCGAATATCTGGTCTGTTTTCTCAGGGTCGATTCCAATCCCATTATCGCTGACGGCGAACACCCACTCGTGATTGCGTTGCTCGACATCGACGGAGATTTTCGGGGGATCGTCGCCGCTATACTTGATCGCGTTGCTCAGCAGATTTTGGAATACTTGGGTCAGTTGACTCTTGTCTGCATACACGGTCGGAAGCGAATCGACGGTGGTCTCGGCGTCTTTTTCGTCGATTTTGAACTGCAAGTCGTCGTGGACACTCTCCAGTACTGCGTTACAGTCGGTCAGCGCAAATTCGCCCCCATTTGTATCAATGCGCGAGTACTCAAGCAGGGCATCGATCATCTCGCGCATTCGATCCGCACCGTTGATAGCGAACTCTAAATACTCCTTGGCGTCCTCATCCAGTTCGTCCCCATAGCGGGCTTCAATCAATTCGTTGTAACTGGATACCATCCGCAGCGGCTCTTGCAGATCGTGGGATGCGGCGTATGCAAACTGTTCGAGGCGTTTGTTCGACTCTTCGAGTTGCGAGACTGTTTGCTCGAGTTCATTCTGATACTCGTGGCGTTCGATCGCTGCGGCGAGCAAGTTGGCAACACTCTGGACGAAATTAACGTCGTATTCGGTGAACTCCCGTTCATCGGTTGTATGGGTTCCGAGCACGCCCCAGGGCTCCTCGACGGTCCCGATGATGACGCTGATGCCGCTGACGACGTCGTGACTGGTGAGCAACTCGGGCCCGCTAAACCGCTCCTCGGTGCGCAGGTCCTCGACGATGATCGGCTCTTCAGAGAGAAGCGTGTAGCCAGCTTGCGAATCCAGGTCGGTCGGGACTGTCGCATTGCCGGCGAGCCCGTCTCGCCAGCCGACACCCTGCCTGAGGAAGACTTCATCTCCACTCGGTAGCAATTCGAGTACCTTGCAGTACTCGTTGTCCAGCGTTTCGGCGACGGCCACGGAGGCGTCGTGCATCAACTGGTCGAGATCGCCATCTTCGAGCGCTTGTTGTCCAAGTTCAGTGACGATTTTCTGTTGATGAAGTCGCGACTGAAGTTGCTGTTCCCTCTCTTGGAGGGCATCTCGCGTTCGGGAGCGACTGATGAGTTCCTCCACTGCCCGATCGATATCGAGAGCTGGGCTGTCGGTGTCGAAGAACTTTTCTGGCGGGTGGTAATAGAAATTCTGACACACCCTGCCGCCGTAGACTACCAGCGGATGCGTTCGGATAACGTCTGAGATGACTTCCTCCGGGAAGCGCTCGCGGTTGTACTGACAGAGCACGACGTAGTCCTCGCCGGGATAAATGGTGTTGAGCATCGCCTCATACTGGACGAGCCGATCAAGGCCTGTTCCTTCATCGAGGGCCCATGTCATCTCGGCGGCGGCTCGAACACCTTCGTAACCCTCCTCATCACGCGCCTCGGCGAGCGTCTCCTGCCAGAAATCCAGCATCGCCTGTTGGTCGAATTCACCCGTGCGCAGGTACGTATCAGATTTTGTGACGATCGACAGGGCTCCGGATTCGCGAGCCGTCTTTACGTCGATGCCGCCCTCGCGAAACGCATCTAGAACCGCCTCTGTCGTGCTGTCATCCGCGACGTACAGACACCGTTCGCCCCGCTTGAGGCCCTCCTTAATGAAGGGAACGGCCGTCTCAAATTGATCTTCTTGACTTTCGTAGATGGACGCGAGGTGGTCGTTCCCTTCGTCCTTCTCGTGAAGGCTTTGTGTCTGGCTCACTTCCCGACGTTTTTGCACTGCATCCAGTGTGGCCTCAAGCCCGAATTTCTCAAGCGAGTCATTTTGTTGTTTTTTACTCATATTTTCTGTTTGGGATGATCGGCGGATTGACGGCCATAAGCGGCTTTCAAAGGTTGGTAGTTGTGGGATGGATCCGTCGTTCCTCTTTGAAATCCGCAATTGATCTAACTTCGTTAAAACCCTCAGGCCCATAAATGCTGGCTTAGGAGTGTGACTCTATCTCACGGCTCCTTCAAAACTGTGAATAGAAACGCGGAAAGTGACTACGCTCTGTGCTCAGGGTACCAATACTGACAGAGACTGTACGTAATACTGCTTTCGACTATCTTTGCAGAATAAGGGGACCCCTATTTTCATATGCTTCAACTGGAGTTCTGCATCCAGAAGCGGATGGGGCGCTGTAGTTTTTTGGCGCTGTCGCCTTGGCGACACCCGCCAAGGGGCGTTTCGCGCTGCGCGCTCCCAGTGCAGCGCGTTCAGCAACGTCTCCTCGATCTCCTTCGTCACTTCATGGCGATCGGCCCACGCCCGCGCCTGGCCGTCGTTCATCTTCTTGTTCACCAGCACCTCGACCTTCGGATGGGACGAGGGGTAGTCTTTCGAGACCGCGTCGGGATCTTTCAGCTGGTAGATCTCGAATTTCCGGCCGTAGGTGTGACCCGGTAGGAGTTCCTACACCGACGTGGGATCGAGGAACAGCCGGTTCTGGTGGTTCATCACCTCCCTGTTGTTGATGTGCAACTCGGCTTTGACTCCCTCCACGTCCGAGAGGTGCAGTGCCACCTTCTGGAGCACACCGGCCGACGAGAGCTTGCGCGCCCATTCGCGCGTCATTCGGACGACCGCTCGTACGCCCACATCGTGCTCGCCGGATGTGGGTCGGTCCGGAAGTACTCAGGATGAACGCGCTCGCCTGCTTCGTCGAAAATCGCCGCGAAGAACTCCGGCAGCAACTCGAGCCCGCGTTCTGGTTCGATGTTACTGGTGCGGTATTCGACGTCGACACCGTCGATCTCGCCGACCTGGTTTTCCCACGGGAGTCGAAGCGGCTCACCGCTCTCCCAGTGGCGCATATTCGGGAATCGCGGCGAGATGTTGTACGACGCTTTCCGCTCGCCGCGCCCACGGCCCACGATGTCCCACTCGTACAGCCACTCGACGTTAATTCCGTCCGACAGGCGCGGGGCGATCCCCGATTTGCTGTATGTCACTTTTAGGTGCCATGGCTCGCTGTTGACCTCGACGTCCAACTCCAGGTATCCCTCGAATGGCGGGCCGAGCATGACCGACGAGAGCGCGTCGTACGGACCACGACCCCAGTCGGGCCGCTTCCAGCGTCCCTCGATCTCGTGAGGCGTCGTCGCGACCTGCGGCACCCTCACTCACCCCGATCGCGCTCAGCGTCGAGTAAGCCGGTCAGCACCGCCACCGGGTTCCACCAGGTCACGCTCCCACACGGGTGACAGACGTGCGTAAACGACGTGAGACCCGTCGCGTCAAGCGTTGTCGGGTCGACCTGTGGATGCTGACCCATCTCCTCGGGATCGGCGCGCTTGACCCGGATTCGCCCACAACCCACACAAATCGCGTCGACGGGAATGCCGACGTGTCCCGCACTCGTGCTCGCGAGTTCGCCCTCCAGGTCGCGAACGTCGTCGGACCGATCGGCGCGACCGTGCTCGGCGTCGGAACTCACAACCGATCACCCACTGTTACCGTCGGATCGACGTTCGCCGGATCGATCACGTGCGACCACGCGAGTTTCGCGACCTCTTGCTCGGAGCGCGAGCCGTCTACGTCGTACCATCGTCCGGCCAGGAGTTCGTCGACGATCGAGGCGGGCACGATCGCGCGGGCGACCTGGGGCAACCCCGGTCGCGGCAGGTAGACGACGAACAGATACATCCCGGCCGCGTCGACCAGCTGCTCGTGGGCTGCGCGTTTGACGTAGAACCGCCCGCGCGTCGATCGACTCCCGTTACTCGTCTCGATCTGGCAGCCCTTGATTTCGATTGGAACTCCCGTCTCGACGAGAACGATGCCATAGAACGGCAGCGATCGCCGCGGCTCGAGGAGCGCTGACGTCCGCGCGTCGTGCCAGCTGGCCGTCCGATCGCCGATGTATTCGAGTTCGGTGACGTCCTGAACGACTGCGGCCTCGATCGCGTCGCCGCTGGCTTTCGGACTCTCGAGGGGCGACGTTCGTGAACTCATAGCGGTCCCTCCCGCACGTCGCGCGTACAGTCACGTGCAGAGCCGGCGAAGGCCGGTGAGCCGATCACCGCAGCGTTTGCACTCGTCAGATTCGACGAGGCGAGTCATCGAGAATCACCGACCTGTTCGTAGACCGTCTGTAGTGATCTCCTGTTTTCTGATTCGTATTCGATAGAAGCAATAGATCGATGTCCCCTCAGTGAAATGCCATCATCATGGGCGAACGACAGGAATCTCCGCAGTCTAACCCGCCAGTGAAGAACATCCTGGTAGTGTCCGCAATCATTCTCGTCTCCGCATTCGTTGGACTGTGGGGCGCTATCGAATTCACCAATAGCCTTGGAACCGTAACAACGTGGATGCAAATCGGGATCGGACTCGCTGCGGTCTATCTCCTCTACGATATCGCCAACAGCGTGAAGGAACTCGAATACAGGTCCTAATTGCTCAATACCGCTCGAGGAGCGACCCCCCCATTGGTTCGAATCTTGCACTCTTGGTTCTCAACAGCGCGACGAACGTGCTCGTCAGTCGCCTGCTGGGCTGGATGGGCTATGGGCGTCTGACTACCGACGTCATACAGCTGATTCGCCGGCACGAACTCAGACATCAGCCTCACCTCCGTGACGGCCGGGTGACGTCTCCGGACCGGGGATCGCGACGTCTTTCCCCGCAGCGGAGCCGCGGCTTAATCGTCGGTAGGAATCGCACTCGCCGCAGCGGTGGGCACGATCGCGATCGTCACCAAAGACGCGGCAGAATCGATCGCTGACGTGGGTGCCGCAGTGCTCGCATGTCGACGAGTTGCCGGCCGACGGCCAGAGCGCGATCGTCACGCCGACCACCCCGCGCATCGACTACAAAAACCGCCAGCAGGCGGCCACCCCCGACTTGACTCAAGTTCCACACCGGATTTGGAATCCGATTCGCGGTCGATAGACCTGCGGATAGAAGCTCTGTTACTGCTGTAAACGTCAGTACCCGGTTCAACTACGATTCGGCGAGAATCCGAGTCCGCCCTCCCCGATTTGAACGGGGGACAAGTCGATCTACAGTCGACTGCTCTACCAGTCTGAGCTAAGGGCGGTTACACTCCAACGTAGTCCCTGGTGCGGACATAAGGGTTATCATTCCCGTCGAATGTGATAGTGTGCCACCACGGGACAGGTCGCCGAAACATTGATGAACGGAAGAATGAATGATAGAGGTAACGTTGTAACATACGAGGGAATCGAACGTCATGAGCAAAGTCACGTTCCGCGCCGACGACGAGCTCGTCGAGCAACTCGAGGCGCTCGACGCGTCGAAAAGCGAGGTGATGCGTCAAGCGCTGCGATCGCACCTCGCCGATAGCGGGTCGCAAAGCGGGAGCGCGGACCAGCGTGCGGAACGGACCTCGCCGGGGGACGGCACCGAACCGATCGACGGCCTGATTCGCGAGCGCGTCGACACGCTGCTCGCGGACCGGCTTCGAGAATCCAGCGTCGGCGAGCCGCAGGACGTCAACGTGAACATCTCGCTCGAGGGCGAGCGGACGAGTCGTAATACAACTGTCACACAACCGCCGACGGATGTGCGACACGACGCGATCGGCTCCGATCACCAGTGCGGGCAGTGTGGTGAAACGATCGACGCCGATCACGTTTACTGCCCAAACTGCGGCGAGAAGGCGTCTCATCGGACGTTTTGCGAGTGCGGTGACGAGCTCCGATCGGACTGGGCGTTCTGCCCCGGCTGCGGTCGCCGGACCCCTGCAGCGGACGTGCTCGACTCGCCGTAAGTCGTATCCGACGACAGTCGTAAGACACTGAAAGTCCGTCCGACGAAAGTTTTATTATGCCAGACAGTAACTCCATTAGTCGCGTAAGACGGTTGTCTTACAGCGGCCGGCCGATGCCGGAAAACGCCCGATGTCGGGCGTTTCCGACGTAAGACGCGGCGCGTCTGACAGGGGCGCGCGAACCGTCTTACCCCCAACGGGGAATACAACCATGGAGCGTGTGACACTGCGAATCCCGAAACAGCAGATCGAGGAGGTCGAACAACTGGTCGACTCGGGCGAGTTCCCGAACCGGAGCGAAGCGATCCGGTCGGCCGTTCGAGAGATGATCAACGAACAGTACGACGGACACAGCGAGCAGACCGGTAAACACAACTGGGCCAAGGTGTAACGATGCAGGATATCGTCCAAGACGCCCTCGAGAACGCCGAGGAGGAAGCCCGCGAGATGGACGCCTCGTTCGACGATGACGAGTTCGGGGACCCGCGGATCGTCATCGTCGGCTGTGGCGGCGCCGGAAACAACACGATCAACCGGCTGTACAACATCGGCGTCGAGGGCGCCGATACCGTCGCGATCAACACGGACAAGCAGCACCTGAAGATGATCGAGGCCGACACGAAGATCCTCGTCGGCAAATCCCTCACCAACGGGCTCGGCGCGGGCGGCGACCCGTCGATGGGCGAACGTGCGACCGAGATGGCCCAGGGGACGATCAAGGAGGTCCTCGGCGACGCGGACCTCGTGTTCGTGACCGCGGGCATGGGCGGCGGTACCGGCACGGGTGCCGCCCCCGTCACGGCGAAGATCGCCAAGGAACAGGGAGCGATCGTCGTCGGAATGGTCTCGACGCCGTTCAACGTCGAGCGCGCCCGCACGGTGAAAGCCGAGGAGGGCCTGGAGAAGCTTCGCGAGCAGGCCGACTCGATCATCGTCCTCGACAACAACCGGCTGCTCGATTACGTCCCGAACCTCCCGATCGGCAAGGCGTTCTCGGTGATGGACCAGATCATCGCCGAGACCGTCAAGGGAATCTCCGAGACGATCACTCAGCCCTCGCTGATCAACCTGGATTACGCGGACATGTCGACCATCATGAACCAGGGCGGCGTCGCCGTCATGCTCGTCGGCGAGACCCAGGACAAGAACAAGAGCGACGAGGTCGTCAAGGACGCGATGAACCACCCGCTGCTCGACGTCGACTACCGCGGCGCGTCCGGCGGGTTGGTCCACATCACCGGCGGGCCGGATCTCACCCTCAAGGAGGCCGAGGGGATCGCCGACAACATCACCGAGCGCCTCGAGGCCTCGGCGAACGTCATCTGGGGCGCCCGCATTCAGGAGAACTACAAGGGGAAGGTCCGCGTGATGGCGATCATGACCGGCGTCCAGAGCGCGCAGGTCCTCGGTCCGACCACGCAGAAACAGGCCGACAAGTCGCGGGCGAGCATCGAAGGGCTGAACGAGACGGACTTCGACGCGAGCAACAACGTTCGAGACACCAGATCCGGGTACGGCGCCCAGAGCGACGGCGGCCGACGCGAACTGGAGAAGGACAACGGCGTCGACGTGATCCGATAGCCGTCCTGCGACGTCCCAGACCTTTCTATTGGCGCCGCGTTCGCGGTGTAGCGGACGATCACCACACCCACGAGAACGTACTTCGAGAGTGAGAACGGCGTCAGTTCGCCGAAACGCCTCGTAAACGGCCACTATCGGCCGTTTACGTTCAACATCGTCTGATCACCGGCGCGACGCCGACTCTCCTCAGGCGAGCGATTCGAGTAAGTTGCACTTCCGGCAGACCTCTCGGGTGGTGGTCGAACCGCATTCGACACACTCCTGCAGGTCGGCACCATCCTCGCCGCTGTACTCGTCGGCGACGATCGACGCGAGTTCCTCGTAGCCGGCGAGGATCGAGTGGCGCGTTCCGGGATGGTTCTCCTCCAACCCGTACAGCAGCTGCTGGATTTCGCCGCGGTAGGCCTCGCTCGAGTGGGGACACTCGGTGATGTGCGCGGGGAGGTCGTCGATGTGGGCGTAGAGGGCGACCTCCTTCTCGGGGACGTCCCGAAGCGGCTTCGCGCGGGGGACGAACTCTTCTTGGTCCTCGCGATCGGACAGCGGCCCGAGGCTGGCGTCGAAGTGTTTCGCGATCTGGGAGACGTCGCCCTCGAGGAAGTTCATGAGCGCCGTCTGGGCCTCGTCGTCCAGGTTGTGACCCGTCAACAGGAGATCGGCGCCGAGGTCGTCGGCGTACCGGGAGAGAACGTCCCGGCGGAAGACCCCGCAGTAGGCGCAGGCGGCCATGTTCTCGGGATCGTCTTCGACCACCTCGTCCATCCGGACGCCGAACTCCTCCTCGTAGCTGACGACCTCGTGGCGGATTCCCAGGTCGTCCGCGAGGTCGACGCAGGCCTCGAGACTCCTGTCGCGGTAGCCCTCGATCCCTTCGTGGATCGTTAGTCCGATCAGTTCGATGCGAGGGTCCTCGGCGAACGTCTCGTGGAGGATCTTCGTCAGGACGACGCTGTCCTTGCCGCCCGAGAGACCGATCACCCACGTCTGTGGCTCCTCGGGCGTCGCGTCGCGTGGGACGAGATCGTCCCGTCGAATCCGGCGGCGCACCCGCTTTTCGACCGACTCGCGGAAGTGGTCGGCACAGAGGTGTGCCCCGGAGTAGGCGGCGTGCATCACCGCCTTCCCGTCACACCGGTTGCAGTCCATCACCGGGTCCTTGTCGATCGCCGCCCATCACGGTTTCGTCTCCGCGATACGACGCGCCGGCGCGATCGGACCCGCACGATCGGCCGAACCGAGATGGGTGAAACCGGCGCGGATCGAGGTCGCTCAGGCCGCAATCTCGGTTTCCTCGTCTCGATCTTCGACGGCGGCGGCGCCCTCTTCCAGCGCCGCGAGGATCGTCTCGACGTGCCGCTCGCGGCTCGCGGAGGAGAACAGTTCGTGGCCGCCGTCGTACAGCACGACGTGTTCGGCGGGCACCCGCTCGCCGATCGGCCGCAGGCTGACGACGGGATCGCGAAGCGAGCAGAAGATGACGGCGTCGTGGTCGATCGTCAGCAGTTCCCGCTGGGCGCGGCGAGTTTCGCGGACGAACGTCGGCGAGACCCACCGTGGCGACGTCGCGATCTGGTGGTCGGTCGCCAGCTCGCCGAGCGCCTCGGCGTCCAGTTCGCCGACGGGGAGACACGGGAACGACGTCGGGATCGCGGCGACGGCCTCGAGCAGCAACTCGGGACGGCTCTCGGTGTATCCCCACCACGGGCTCAGGTAGACGTGGTTGTCCGCGCCGTCTAACGCCTGGGCGACCAGGGCGCCGGCGCTGTGAGCGAGCAGCTGGTACTCCTCTATGTCGCGGACGTACTCCGCGATCGGCACCAGCCAGTCGGCTTTGAAGTCCTCGACGTTCGTCGGGAGTTCGAACGCGTGGACTCGGTAGCCGGCGTCGGTCAGCTGTCCGATGAGCCAGCTGACGTTCTCGTGGGTCCAGCGGTTGCCCCAGCCCATGACGAAGACGAGTTCCTCCTCGCCGTCCTCGTTGAAGATGCGGTGTCTCATATCCTTGCGTTCGACGGGAACTGACAAAAATCTGCGCGCTTCGTGCCAACGGTAATCGTGATGATGATTGTGTATCAGAATATCTCTCGTCAGTTGGGACGCCACGAACGTTCCTGCCGTGTTCGACCGATGTGACTCGCTGTGGTTCTCGCGCCACCGCGCCGGATCGAGCGCGGCAGGGGCCGTCGCGGTGATCGTAATCCGTACCAAAAACGCGCGATCCGAAGAGTGGACTCGGGAGATCGATCGCGTGAGCAATGGTTTTGCGCCTTCGGCGCCAACCGCGATCGATGACTGGATTTGACCGCGACGACGCGGTCGACCGGCTCGAGGAACTCGTCGACACCGTCGAGGAAGAGCGGATGCCCGTCCCCGTCCGCGAAATCTGGGCGTTCGGCGACGTCGCGCTCGGACTCGATCCCGTCGATCGGCTCGACGTCTACCTGACCAAGGACGTTTTGATGCGTGACGATAGCGACTCCGGCGACGCGATCGACTCGGTCGACGAGTACGGCGTCGAGGGCGTCGGCAAGTCGGTTCGGGCCGACTGGGCCGCCGAATACCCCGAGTACCTTCGCGCGAACGCGAACGGGCACGCGGCTCCCGAGCGGTGTCTCGCTGCCCACCTGCTCGGCGAGGACGAGCCGATCCACCTCGAGGTCTGTAACGCGCCGTTCGAGGACAACGTCACGCAGCGCCTCCGGGGCGCGAAACTGCGCGGCGACTACACCCGACTGCTCGACCCCCGCGGCGTCTGCCTGTGGGCCGATGGCACCCGCAGCGAGGAGGCCTTCCGGAAACTGCGGGAGAGCGAACTCGCGTTGCCGACGCTGTCGTCGGCCCTGGAGATGCTCGGGATGGACGAAGACGAAGCGACCGACGCGGCGCGGGAACTCCACGCCTGGCGAGAGCAACAGGAGGGCGTGACGGTTCGCGGGGACGTGGTCTGAGGCCGTCGATCTTCGCGATCTCCGTCTTCCGCTCCTCGATGCGATCGTCGATCTCCTCGAGGCGTTCGGCGCGTTGCTTCGGGGAGAGGTGTCCCCAGCGTCCGTCGAACGCTTCCCTCGCGACGGCGGAACGCGAAATCGCCGAGACGCGCCGAGAGCGCGAGTTCCGGCGGTCGAACGAAATCCGAGGAGACTGCGACCGATAGTTCGGCACGTTATCAGACGATTCGTGAGCGGCTTCTCGCGAGCCGAGACCAAAACCATTTATCGCGGGGTGTGGGCCAGGTCCGTATGAGCGAGATACTCGCACG